>JAZRFR010000032.1:0-8165 GCA_045643785.1 Eubacteriales bacterium
GAACTTTTGAAAAAGTTCCTTAAGAATCCTCAAAACTTTCAAAAAAGATTATCAAATAATTGTTTTTTAAAGTTCTTGAAAAGGGGTCTGGGGAAAAACTTCTTTCAAGGAGTTTTTCGCCAGGCGCCCTTTCGCGCCCCCACAAACCCAAATTTACATTCCCCAAAAGGAGAACGCTATGACAAACAACGACTACACGCCCGTACGCCCTGCCGATTTTGACTACGACGCGGCGCTGGCCGACATACAGGAAAAGATCCGCCGCAAGAATAAGGTGAAGAAGCTGATCGCGCATTTCGGAGAGGAGGCTACCCGCCTCACCTCGGTCATGGAGGATCGCAAGAAGGAATACGACACCGAGCAGGAGGAGGCCGATGCCCTGCGGGAGGATTCCATGATGCTGTTTTTCTATACCATCATAGGTGTGAAGGATGAAAAGATCAGCAAGGAGGAAAGTGAGGCCTTGATGGCCAGAGCGGAGTATGAGACCGCCAAGGCAGATCTGGATCACGTACTGAACCGCCAGGTAGAGCTGCGCGCCGAGCTCCGCTCTTTGGGTAACTGCGAGCGGGATTACGAGGAAATGCTGGCAGAGAAAAAGGCATGGCTTATGGCGAAGGAGGCTACCGTCAACGCCGAGGTGGAGGCGCTGGAGGCCGAGAAGGCCGCCATCATCAGCAGTGCTAAGGAGCTGAAGGAGGCTTTGGAGAGCGGACAGTATGCCCTGAAAGTCGCCCGGTCGGTGGTGGATGCCGTTGAAACCTACCTCACGTACATGGGAGAGCTTCACAGACAAAACCGCCACACCTCCCCCTACCGTGACCATGACATCAGTCTGGAGCTCCGCAACAGTCGTATCCGCGTGGAGAATTCCCGGGAGACCCTGGGACGCTACCTGCAGGACTTCGCCGCCGAGCTGAAGGATCTCATTGGGCAGTCCGAGCAGGTCATTCCCGCCGCCCGCATTGAGGAAGCACTGGATTGGATCAAGAACGGGGGTGCTAAGGGACACGGCGCTCACGAGGTCTTGGGTGAGCTGACCCCCCTGGTCGGTGAGCTGGAGCATAAATACACCGAAAAAGAAACCGCCTGCCGCGAGATCGACGAGAAGATCCGCACCATGGTGATCGAGAAATAACCAACCGAATACCCGCGACGGTGACCGAATTCCCGCGCGGGTATTTTTTCGGTTTACGGGGCATATACTTCACCAAAAACTCGGAGGTCCGTTATGCCTACCACACCCCGCCGTTCCGCTTTCCCCTATATGATCCCCCTGTTCCTTGTCCTCATAGCCATCCTCTGCGCGGCGGCGTGGTTGCTTGGCGGCTCGCCCTTGGGGCGGGAGCGGGTGGTGCCTGATCGGGGAACAGAGGCGGTGCAGGGAACGACGGGCGACGTGACCGTTGGCTTTTCCTGCGTGGTGATCGACGCGGGGCACGGCGGAGAGGACGGGGGGACGTCCTCGGCTTCGGGGATCGTGGAAAAGGACGTGAACCTGTCCGTGGCCTTTGCTCTGCGGGATCTCTTTGAGGCGGCGGGGATCCCCGTGGTCATGACCCGCACCGAGGACAAACTGCTCTACGACCGAAACGTGGATTTCCACGGCCGCAAGAAGGTGCTGGATCTCGCCGCCCGCCGCATCATAGCCGAGGAGACGGCCGCCGCGCGGGGGGATAATTGCCTGTTTCTGAGCATCCACATGAATGCCTTTCCCCAGACGCAGTACAGCGGGATGCAGGTGTGGTACGGCAAGGGAGACGCGCGCTCGGCTATGGTCGCGGAGGCCATCCAGCGCGGGTCGACGGCCCTCATGCCCGACAACACCCGCAAGATCAAGGCCGCGGGGAGCAACATCTACCTCTTGGATCGCATTGAAACTCCCGCCGTGCTGGTGGAGTGCGGGTTTCTCTCCAATCCCGCCGAGGCGGAGCGGCTGTCACGGGAGGATTACCACTACGCCCTGGCGGCGGTGATCTTCGGGGCGGTGGCTTCCTGTTCTGCGGCGGGGCAGGACGGCTCAACAAAATGAGAAAACCTGCGAGTTTCACGCGATTTCGCGATTTCGACGTTTTTCGTTCCCAAAAGCCCTTGACAAACACCGCGAAGTGTGCTATAATACCATAGTCGCAAACATCGTGCGAATCGAGGTGTAGCGCAGGTGGTAGCGCGCCAGTTTCGGGTACTGGAGGCCGCGAGTTCGAGTCCCGCCACTTCGACCAAAAAAGCCATTGAGGTGCTTTTGCGCCTCAATGGCTTTTTTGATCTTCGTGGCGGGTGAGACTTGCGTTCAAACCGCAAGCAACCATCTCACTTCTGCTTTTCAAGCGCGGTTTGATGCCCAGCTTGCTCGGCGGAGTTCAGAGTCCCGCGACTTATTTTTTACGAACTGACCGACGATGAACTCCGCCGACGTACGCGAAGCGTATGGCGGCAAAGGTTGCGCAAATGATTCTCGGACTGCATGAAAGTAAGGGCGCAACCGGGAGTTCATCCGAGCTTTGCTCGGCGGTCCCGCCACTTCGACGGTCCTAAGGAAGTGTGGCTTTCAAGGAATAGCGGGTGCCTATGCAATTCCTGAATCCTACATATAAAAAGGGGGCTTTGCAATGAAATTCAAAAACATTTCGCCTGTTTCGGTCATAATACAGGTAGATGAACGGGAATTTTACTTGAATGTCCATGATACCGTGGAGATTTCTTGTGCTCCCGAAACGGCTTTCGTTTTAAAGCATACATATAAAAGCACTGCGTTATCGGAAAAGGAGATTGCGGCCGATCTATCGAACGATTCGCTGGTGTCTTTGGCGGTAGCGTCCTATCATGAGCCTTTTTTCCGGATCGCCTTGGACGGTCACTATATCCTGCATAATGAAACTGATTCCATCATTCTGATTCAGAGGCACTATCTTTCTCCCGCTTACGGCATTATGTACGATCGTCTTTATCCCATCGTAGACGCACAAAGCTCCTTGTCGGAAAGCTATTCTTTTGCGGAGAGGGAAGCATTTATCACGCGATACCGCCATGCGACGGGCAACTCGTTGCCTTCAAAGAGAGTGTTTGCTACGATCTTGAAGATATTGGCAATTTTAGCGATCCCGTTCCTTGCGTTTACGACCTGGCGCGCCGGTGTGTTGGGTTTCCTGGGTGGAAGCCTACTGCTTGGATTGGCGGCGGTTCCTTGCGCGATTATGTGGGGGCTATCCAAAATCGAGAGTTCGGTGGATAAAAAATACATTCTTCCTCATTTTGAAAGCGAGCAAATCAAGCGGAATTTTCTCAAAGAGCAAGGATCTCCAACATCTCGGATCGAAATCGGTTGATATGTTTTCACCGTACTTGGAAACGGTGCAGAGTTTTTCACACTTCGTCGAAGCGATAGGATTTCGTGATTCGAATCGAAAAAGAGGCCATTCAGCACAGAATGGCCTCTTTTCAGTTTGCTCCGTTCACAAAGCATTTGATCGGAACGGCGTTTTAAAACATTTTCTTTTTCAAAAAGCAACCGCCCTTCACCAGGATTCCCGCCGCCATCAGCCCCAGCACCCCCAGGGCGAAGTCGAAATAGCGAATGGTGAAGCCGCCCGTCACGTCCATGGTATCGGAGTTCTTCCCCTGTTGCGCCGACGGGGAAGGGGACTGACCCTGCCCGCCGGTATCGGTATCCAGGTCGGGCACGTGCCGCTTTCGGATGGAATACTGCATGGACAAGGCGGGCTTTCGCAGGCATTTGAGCCAGCCGCAGAGGGGGGAGAGGGTGGGGGACTTTTGCATGAGCTGCTCCATGGTGGGGGATGGGGTGCTTGCCGCAGAGGTGTCCGTGCTCGTGTCCGCGTTCATGTTGGTGCTTGTATTGGTGTCAGCGTTTGGCTGTTTGGTTTCCTGATCCATAAAAATTACTCCCGAAATTGATGGTTTCGGGAGTATTGTGTGTGATAATCTCTGCGGCTATACGGCCACAGGGAAGGAAATGTTTTCAATCGTGTTTTTTACATTTCTTTTTGAAAGTTCTTGAAAGGGGGTCAAAGGGGGAAAACTTCTTGAAAGAAGTTTTCCCCCTTCGTTCTTTACCTGATCGATTTCTTTACGCGGCAGGCTGAGCCGTGGAGTTGATCTGCATAGCTGCCTCATTTGCGTTGATGGTGCCGGGGCAGTTGAGGACATCGCCGCCGCAGGTGCCGGTGACGGTGCAGCCAGCCTCGACGGTGATGGACATGGTGGCCTGGATGGCGTCGTCGATGCAGTTGATCTCCACCTTGGAGCCTGCGGTGATGAGGATGTAGCCCTTATCGGTGCGGTCGGCGGTGTCGGACTTGATGGCGTCCTCGCCACCGGACAGCTTGATGTTGGCGTTCTCGATCTCCACGCTGTCGTTGCCCTTGAGAATGTTGTTGACGGCGGTGACGTTCAGGGTGCAATCCTTGATGCGGAGGTCGTTCTTGCAGCCGATGCCGTTGTTGTAGTTACCGATGATGTTCAAAGTACCGGTACCCTCGATTTTCATATCATCCGAAGAGTAGAGGCAAGCGTTGGGCTTGTCTTCGCCGGGGATGGCGTACTGATACAGGGTCGCGTCGGTCAGGGTGTTGACGGAGCCTGCGGCCAGCAAAATGGTAACCTCGTTGGTGCTCTCGATGTAAATGGGAGCGGAGGTGTTGCAGGAGGCGGTGAAGTTGTTGAGGATCAGCTCTACTTCAGCGGTCTTGCCGACGGCCACCTTGATCTGGCCGTTGCTGAGATCGCCGCGCAGCTCGTAGGAGCCGCCGCGGGTAATGACGAAAGCGCCGCCGTCTACGGTGATACCGGTGTCCTGAACCGAGGTCTCCAGCTTATTGCCGTTGAAGGTGAGCACGATGGTGGAGGGGTTCTGGGTGCCGGGATTCGTGTTATTGTTGGTGTTGCCGGGCTGGCTGTCCACGGGCTGGCCGTTGGCGTCGGTCACGGGGGTGTTGTCGGAGTCGGCGGGAGTATTGGGAGTCTGGGTACAGGCGATCATGGAAAGCGCCAGGGTCAGCGCCAGGAGAGCTACGATGAGTTTCTTCATAAATTGATTCCTTTCTGTTTTATGCGCTACCGCCTGAGGCGGGCCTTGCAATCGAATTATGAGCAAATTCCATTTTGCACAAACAGTTTACTTGAAATATATGTATTAGGTATGAATATCCCGCCACTTTTTCTTGAATTTTTCAAGAAAAAAGCCGCATCCATCCGTGCTGAGGCAGGGAAGATGCGGCTTTGGGGGATTCGGATCAGTTTGCGGCGGCGGTGTCGGCCGCGGTATCGGCCTCGTTGCTCAGTGCCTTGGAGCGATCCACCGTAACGATCACGCCGCCCTCGTTGGTACCCGAGACGGTGTAGGCGTAGTTGGTGGGATGCTTGACCGTGGCGGAGCCGTCTACGGCGACGTAGTAGACCTCGTAGTACTTACCGTCGGCGCCGCGGATGCCCAGGGGATTCTCGTTGTCGTACTCCTTGAGCAGCTCCACGTATTCCTCCATGCAGAGGTTATTCTTGTTCATGTAGGTGGCGTGGGCAACGCCTACGTAACGGAAGTAGTAGTCGTACTCGGAAACGCCGGTGATGGCGGCCTTATCCTCGGGGTAGCGGATGATGAAGCCGTACTTGTGGCAGTTCTCGTAGAGCCAGTTGTAGACGGGCTCGGTGGACAGGGCGTAGGCCACGTCCTTGGAACCGGTGTTGACGACGTATTTCAGGGCGCAACCGAGACCCGTGTGGTGATCGGAATGACCGGGCAGGATCTTGTAGCCGCTCTGGTCCTCCAGCGTGCGGTATGCGTCGCGGATCTGGACGTTGTCCTTACCCGTGGCGTCGCAGAAGGCTACCAGCATGGCGTCCAGCGCCTTGAGGGCATCGGCGTCCATGTAGGTGGAAAGACCCGACTGGACGTACTTGCGGGGTGAGTGAGAAGCGTAGGTAACGTAGATCTCCGAGAGATGCTCGCTTGAATTGGGGAAGGTGTATGCATGGGAGTTGTTGACCAGCACCAGATCGCCGTACAGCGTATCGGTGGCGGTGACGGTGAAGGAGCCCCAATCCACCCGCTCGTTGTCTCGGCCACCGCTGAGGTTGGCGTTCTGCAGGATGGCGCCGACGGCCATGACCACCAATACGGCCACGGTCAGGGCGGCCATGGCAAGCACGGTGATGAGGGTGTATTTTTGCAGGGTGTCGGTTTTTTGACGGCGGACGATACGGCTGTTCTGAACCGTATTGAACCCGCGATCCCGGGAGTTTGCCATAGTGATACCTCCTGTTTTTTTCGTATTCGGATGTACCCGCCGATATCGGCGGGTACGGAATGGGTTATGATTAGTCAGCGTCCTTGATGGAGAAGTCCATGCGGCCCTTCTTGTCCAGACCCAGGTACTTGACCTTCACGACGGTGCCGACCTCGATGCCTGCGTCCTCGACGCGCTCCAGGCGGCGGTTGGCGATCTTGGAGATGTGAACCATGCCTTCCTTACCGGGGGCGTACTCCACGAAGCAACCGAACTCCTTGATGCCGGTGACCTTACCGGTGTAGACGGCGCCCACCTCGGGCTCGAAGACGATGGCGGCGATGGCGGACTGGCAAGCCTCGGCCTGAGCGGCGTTCACGGCGGCGATACGGATGGTACCGTCGTCGTCGATGTCCACCTTGGCGCCGGACTCGGCCTGGATCTTCTGGATCACGGAGCCACCCTTACCGATGACCTCGCGGATCTTGTCGGGATCGATCTTCATGACGGTCATCTTGGGAGCGTACTTGGAGACGGTCTCGCGGGGCATGGGAATGGCCTTGAGAATGACCTCGTCGATGATGTAGACGCGGCCTGCGTGGGTCTGCTCCAGAGCCTGCTTGATGATCTCGGGGGTCAGACCGTCGATCTTCAGGTCCATCTGGATGGAGGTGATACCCTTGTGAGTACCGGCAACCTTGAAGTCCATGTCGCCGTAGAAGTCCTCAAGACCCTGGATGTCGATCATGGTGTCCCAAGAGCCGTCCTCGGCGGTGATCAGACCGCAGGAGATACCGGCAACGGGAGCGGAGATCGGCACACCGGCGTCCATGAGAGCCAGGGTAGAGCCGCAGACAGAGCCCTGAGAGGTGGAACCGTTGGAGGAAACCACGTCAGAGACCAGACGGATGGCGTAGGGGAACTCCTCGGGGGTGGGGAGAACGGGGATCAGGGAACGCTCGGCCAGAGCGCCGTGACCGATCTCGCGGCGGCCGGGAGAACGGGTGGACTTAGCCCCACCGGTGGAGAAGCCGGGCATGTTGTAGTGGTGCATGTAGCGCTTCTCGGTCTCGTTGTCGATACCGTCCAGCATCTGGGACTCAGCCAGCGTACCGAGGGTAGCCACGGTCAGAACCTGAGTCTGGCCACGGGTGAAGAGACCCGAGCCGTGGGTGCGGGGCAGGATGCCGACCTCGGCGCCCAGGGGACGGATGGTGTTCATATCGCGGCCGTCCACGCGCTTCTTGTCCACCAAGAGCCAGCGGCGAACGATCTTCTTCTGGATCTTGTAGACCAGCTCGTCCATGATGGAGCTGATCTCGGGGTACTCGGCCTCGAACTCGGCGATGATGGCGTCCTTGACGGGAACCATGCGGGCGTCGCGAACGTTCTTGTCATCGGTGTCCAGAGCGGCCATAACGTCCTTCTCGCAGAAAGCGAAGACCTTGTCGAACATATCGTGATCCAGGTCGCCGGAGGGGTAGGAGAACTTGGGCTTGCCGATGTCAGCGATGATGGAGTTGATGAATACCAGCAGCTCCTTGATCTCGGCGTGAGCCTTCATGATGGCCTCGAACATAGTGTCGTCGTCCACCTCGCGGGCGCCTGCCTCGATCATGACCACCTTCTCCATGGAAGCGGCCACGGTCAGCTCCAGATCGCTCACCTTGCGCTGAGCCTCGGTGGGGTTGACCACGATCTCACCGTCAACCAGACCCATGAACACGCCGCCGATGGGGCCGTTCCACGGAATGTCGGAGATGGAGAGGGCGACGGATGCGCCGATCATAGCGGTGATCTCGGGGGAGCAGTCGTGATCCACGGACATAACGGTCAGGGTCAGGGCTACGTCGTTACGGAGATCCTTGGGGAACAGGGGACGAACGGGACGGTCGATGACGCGGGAGGTCAGAACGGCCTTCT
>JAZRFR010000033.1:0-2304 GCA_045643785.1 Eubacteriales bacterium
TGATCCTTTTTGTTGGCACGGTGTAAGGGATTCTGAACCCACACCTCGCTCTCGCGGCACTCCGTGCGCGCTCGCGCGAGCTGGTCAAACTGCACTCCGCGCCTTGCGGCGCTACAGATCAAAAGTTTTGTACTTGCTTGCAGTTTGCGCGGAGGTCTCACCCCAAACACAATACAAACAAAAAGGATCAAGACATAAGTCTTGATCCTTTTTGTTGGCACGGTGTAAGGGATTCGAACCCCCGACCTACTGGTTCGTAGCCAGGCACTCTATCCAGCTGAGCTAACACCGCATGTCGTATTGACGGCCTGTCGTCAACGACTCGTATATTATAACACAACCGAAGCGATTTGTCAAGCCTTTTTTGCATTTAAATTTCACGAGTTTTTCGGCCTTTTTCATGAAGTTTTTTGGTACAAATTCCCGAAAACGCATTGACAAACCCCGAAAATGCAGGTATAATATAAGCGCAAGCATTTGTTCTTGCCCTATTTTGACATTTCTACCCCCGAAAGGAGTTTCATGATGGCAAACTACCAAAAGCAAGTCGCAGGCGGCCCTCTGATGGCTGTGGACGCCTTGGGCAGACCCACGCCCGATACCGCGAGCGGCGCCCCCGCGAACCGCGAGAACCGACTGGTCGGTATGTTCTACTTCCTCTGGTTGGGTGAGCACGGCCGCCACAAGCCCTACGATATTTCCAAGATCGTCGCCGAGGATCCCGATATCGGCCATAAGCCCGCGTCTCCCCTGTGGGGCGGTCACGGTGTGTATCACCATTGGGGCGAGCCCTTCTACGGCTACTACTATTCCAACGACGAGTGGGTCGTCCGCAAGCACATGAAGCTCCTTATGCAGGCGGATATCGACTTTTTGTTCTTCGATACCACCAACGCCGCCATCTACCGCGACAACGCCAAGCTGGTCATGCGCGTGCTGCAGGAGTATCACGACGAGGGCTGGAAGATCCCTCAGGTCATGTTCTACACCAATACCGCTTCGGGTCTGACTGTGCTGGACATCTACGACTCCATCTACAAGCCGGGCTACTGCAAGGATACCTGGTTCTGCATGAACGGAAAGCCCGTCATCATCGCCGTCAAGGAGGAATGCACCCCCGAGTGCCGTGAGTTCTTCAACATCAAGATGTCCCAGTGGCCCAACGAGCCCGACAAGCTGGGTGGCTGGCCCTGGATGGACTTCACTCGTCCCCAGCGCGTATTCGCCAACCTGGACGGCGTGGATGAGGTCATCAACGTTTCTATCGCTCAGCACAGCGGTAACATTCGCTTCGGTGATTCCGTTCTTTACGGTGAGACCTCCAACTGCGGCCGCGCCTTCCACAATGGCGCCAACGATCCCGATCCCGACGCCTGGAAGCATGGATACAACTTCGCCGAGCAGTTCGACCGCGCTATCGAGACCGATCCGCCCATCGTGCTGATTACGGGCTGGAACGAGTGGATCGCGGGCTACTGGTCGGGCATTCCCGAGCGTCCCGTCATGTTCGTGGATGCCGCCAACTACGAGTACAGCCGTGATATTGAGATGATGCGGGGCGGCTATTTCGACAACTACTTCATGCAGCTGGTCAGCTACGTCCGTAAGTACAAGGGTACCGACGAGACCCCTGTCTATCCCGCTGTGAAGACCGTGGACGTTGACTGGAGAAAATCCTTCACCGATTCCCCTGCCCACTACGACTGCTTCCTGGACGGAGATATGCACCGTCATGCCGAGGGTCAGGGCGGCGTGATCTACGCCAACTTCACCTCCCGCAACGTCATGGATAAGATCGGCGTCATGCACGACAAGGACAATATCGCTTTCACCATCCGTACCAAGGATCTCATATCCGATCCCCTGGGCGCGGGCTCCTGGATGAAGATCTTCCTCAACGTGGACGGCGGGCAGAGCTATCAGTACGTCCTCAACCACCACACCCGCAAGAACGGCACCACAACCCTGGGTCGCGTGGTCGGTGAAGGTGACGACCTCGCCTGCGTAGACGTGCAGGATCTGGTGATCCACTACGAGGTGCGCGGTGACGTCATGCGTATCAGCGTGCCCCGCAAGGCCATCGGTCTGGACCGCGACAATTTCACCCTGTGGTTCAAGGTGGCCGACAGCCGCGAGAAGTACCACAACATTGAGGACTTCTACGACAAGGGCGACGTGGCGCCCCTGGGTAGACTGAACTTCGTGTATCGCGGAGAATAATTGCATATGTAAGGGAGGGGCTTTGGCTCCTCCCTTTTTGTTTGGGTAAACTGTAAATTTGGGTTTACCAGGGGGCGTTGCCCC
>JAZRFR010000034.1:0-5051 GCA_045643785.1 Eubacteriales bacterium
CCGCTTGGCCTCCGACTTGACGTAGCACACCTGGCCGATGGCCGCGCCCTCCATCTCGCAGGCGATCACGGGCTTGTCATCGGTCTCAAAATTCCCGCGGATGCGCTCCTTGTCGGCGGTGTGGCAGATGAACTGATCCCCCGAAGCCACGGTGCCCCGTCGGTAGGGCACGCCCTCTGCGGCCACGGCGGCGGCCAGCGCATCCGTTACGGCAGCGTTGGTGGGGATGTATACGATATTGATGCCCGAGATCAGGCCCATGGGGTCGCCAAAGGGGGTGGTGTCCATGTCGTGCTGGACCACCTGCTCGGCCAGGGCGATCTGCCCGATGGACAGGGACTCCGACAGAGTGCCCGCCACGCCGCTGTTGACGATGCAATCCGGGGCGTATTTCAGGATCATGGTCTGGGCGCACATGGCGGCGAAGACCTTGCCGATGCCGCACTTGGCGCAGACCACCCGCTTGCCCCGCAGGTCGCCGTAGACAAAGGTCATGTTGCCCACGGTCTCGGATGCGGTGTTTTCCATGGCGGCCGTCAGGGCCTCCACCTCGATCTGCATGGCGCCGATGATGCCGATGTCGGCTTTCTTGATGGTGTTCATAGTATGTTCCTCCGTTTGGCGGTTATAGGCTACATGTTATTGTATCATACAGGGAAGGATTTGTCAAGGGAGGATGCTGTTTTCGCGGGTCTGAAACTCGCGGATATTCCTGCTCGATGCTCGGATTTGGTTATTCTGCCCAAAATGTCGTTCCTTTGTCTATGGAAATTTCACGGATATTTTCATGAGAAATTTTCGAAAAACTCTTGCAAATCGAAGGAAAATGTGCTATTATATAGGAGTATATGTGTGGCCTTGTCACATACCCTCTCAGATGAGGCAAGGTTGGAGCATAAATTTATGCTAAGAGGAGGACAAACTCATGCCGAACATTAAGTCTGCTAAGAAGCGCGTGAAGGTAACTGAGACCAAGACCCTTCAGAACAAGATGTTCCGTTCTCAGATGAAGACCGACATCAAGAAGTACCAGGCCGCTCTGGCCGCCGGCGATATGGCTGCCGCTCAGGAGCTGTACAAGGCCGCCGTCAAGAAGATTGACGTGGCTGCTTCCAAGGGTATCATCCACAAGAACGCCGCTGCTCACAAGAAGAGCGCATTCACCAAGGCTCTCAACAGCCTGAACGCTTAATTGTAGCGAAGCAAAGAAAAACAACGTCCTCGACCTACTCAAGTCGGGGGCGTTGTTTTTTGTTGGGATCGTGCGGGAGGGCGGGGCGACGCACTTCGTGATTCTGCACAACCGTTGCGTCGGCCGAAAAACCGATGAAAAAACCATAGCGAAATGGCGCAAAAACAGCCGAAAACGGGCCGTTTTGAGGGGGTAAAAAACAGAAAACGAGGGTCTATCCCAAATTGTGCAATCTGACGGGGGAAGTCAGCCGGGATAGCCGAGGTATCCCGGTCATTTGTCCCCGACGATGCTCTTGACCCCCGCCGTCACCAGGGGAGCCAAGATCATGCCCCACACCCCGAACAGCCGGAGCCCCGCGTACATGGCGGCCAGGGAGAGAAGGGGATGCAGTCCCAGCCCCTCCCCGATGAGCTTGGGCTCCAGGATCTGGCGAATAACCGAGCTGACGGCGTAGAGGATCAAGAGCCCGATGCCCAGCTTGACCTCCCCCAAAAGGAGGCTCAAGACCGCCCAGGGGATGAGGATGATCCCCGTGCCCAGAAGGGGCAGAAAGTCCACCAGGGCGATGAGAAAGGCCAGAATAAAGGCGTAGGGAACGCGGAGCAGAGCCAGCCCGATGAACATTTGCAGGAAGGTCAGCAGCCCCAGAAGGAAGCAGGCGCGGAGGTACTGCCGTCCCAAACGCCGCAACCGCCGTCCCCACGGGGGCATACGATCCCGCAGAGAGGCAGGGGTCAGGCGCAGGATGAATGCGCTTACCGACCGCCCGATGCGCCCGTCGTCGGCGCTGAAGTAGTAGCAGGCCAACAGCGTGACCGTGATGAAAATGAAGGCCTCGGGCACCCACCCCGCCACCGTCATGGCCGCGTCGGGAAGCCGCGCCGTGATGCTGCTGACCAGTCGCCCCGCGCCCTCCTCCACCAGCCCGTCAATACGGGCGCAAAAATCCTCGTAGCCGGGGGTGTTTTCAAAGTGGCGGAGGAAGGGGATGCGGGAGGAAAGGGAGCGGGCTCGCGACAAAGCTCCCTCGATGGCCGCCGCCAATCCGTTGGTGTCAGCGGCCAATTCCTCGGCCAGAGTGGACAGCTCCCGTATGCCCCGTCGGATGCCGCTGACGGCCAGCCCCACAAAGCCGCCCACCGTGAGAATCACCAGCCCCGCCGCCCATGCGCCCCGCGGAATGCGTGTCCGTGACGTGAGGGCGCCCACCAAGGGCTTGACCAATCGGGAGAGCAGCCACGCCAGGATAAAGGGGGCGGCGATCCCCAACGCGTAGCGAAATCCCAGCCACAGAACCAAAACCCCCGCCGCTATGCAGATGATCGCCGCCGCGCCCCGACGGAGATCCATACGGCCGTTCTGCCCTGCGGTTTGGGGTGTGTTCTTGTTCCGTTCGACCATGATCCACCTCGTTTTTTCGTGATGGAATATAGTATGCCTTGCAGTTGTAACTTTATTTCAAACACGGGAAAATATCTTGACAAATCGGGAGAAACATGATAGAATAATGGGGTCTTTTCATGTAAAGAACATCTTATCTGGAGGAAAATATGAAAATTACAAGAATTGCGATTGTTCTGCTGACTCTTGCTCTGCTTTTGACGAGTCTGATCGCCTGTGACACGAAGGAAACCGGCGCCTGCGACATGGAGGCTGTTAAGACCGAGATCGATTCCATGAAGGTCGAGGACTTTACCGAGACCACGGAGAAGACCGAGTACGTTAAGTTCACCGTCAAGGATCACGGTGAGTTCATTGTCCGTCTGCGCGCGGATATCGCCCCCATCACCGTTAAGAATTTCCAGAAGCTGGTCTCCGAGAAGTTCTACGATGGCCTGACCTTCCACCGCGTCATGAAGGGCTTCATGATCCAGGGTGGCGACCCCAAGGGTGACGGCACCGGCGGATCGGGTACCACCATCAAGGGTGAGTTCGCCTACAACGGTGTCAAGAACGAGCTGTCCCACATCCCCGGCGTGATTTCCATGGCTCGTCGGTCTGAGCCCCTGGACAGCGCTACCAGCCAGTTCTTCATCTGTAACGCCGACGCATCCTACTCTCTGGACGGCGGCTACGCCGGATTCGGCTACGTGGTGGCCGGCTTCGACGTTGTGCTTTCCATCTCTGATGTGAAGGTCACTTACAACGCCTACGGCACCGAAAAGAGCGTGCCCGTGGACAAGGTCGTCATGGAGAAGGTCTGCTTCGTGACCGGGAAGTAATCATCCCCATATAGAATACAGAAAAACCGCTTCCCGTGAGGGAGGCGGTTTTTTGGTTATACGGTTATTTCAGCATCCTCCGCACCTCGGTGCCGAGGGGGCGGCTGTCCCGATAGGCGGTGATCACCTTGTCTACCTCGGCGGGGGATTCCATCGAGAAGATGAAGTGATGCTGCCCAAGGTGTGCGCGAAGCAGATCCTCCATACGGTCGGCCATGCCCGTGGGGAGGGAATTGTACACCACGTTGCGGTGGCCGCGACCGGCGGGGGAGTCCTCCCGCAGGATGGGGAAGTCCTTGCCCATGCGATCCCGCATGACAGCAGCATTACGGCCACAGATCTCCCGACAGACGGCGTCGGGCTTCATGTGGCGGTAGACCTCGCGGATGGCACACTTTTCCAGCAGCATGAGGGGAAGGCGGCCGTAGACAATGGCACCTGCGGCTACGGGATGACCGTATTCCGACAGAGTCTGGGCAATATCCCGCATACGGGGCAGGGTCAGCTCGGGGGACAGGATGAGATCAGAAAATCCCAGAGACAACAGCCGCGCCGCGGCGGGGGTGTTGGCGGTATTCAGGCGGAAATCACCGTGGAGGGTGACCTCGTCCTGTACGCCCAAGGCATCAAGGACATCTCGTACGAGAGGCAGATGCCCGATATTCCCCACCAGAAGATGGCGGATGCCGCTTTGCAGAGCGATTGTCAGCTCGGTTTGGACAGCCTCGGCCTCGCGGTCAAAGATCACGGGGGGGAGGATCGCGCCACGCTTGTCCGTGGAGACAAAGGCGGGATGCTCCTTGCCGAGGGGGAGATACAGGATGCCGAAATAGTCAGCGGCCGCAGGTGTGATCTGGGTGGGGGTATAGAAGCCGGCAGTATGGGTAGGATTCTGCAGTACATTCGCGCCGTCCGGGGTTGCTTGGATGCCCATGTCCGAGATGAGTGCTTTGGGGGAGACGGGGGTATACCCGTTGGCGGGATTGGGCATGGCCTTCATACGCGCCTCGTCCAGCTTGTCCAGAGCGTCACGGCGCAGGGCGTTGAGGCGGGAGAGGGGAAGCATGAGGCCGTCCCCGATATGGTAGGTAATATCTGCCGCGCAGTAGGGAGTGCCTCCCGTGCGGGAGAGCTGTTTTTCCACGGAATCCTCGGTGAGCGCGGCGTTTTCGGCCGGCGCGGGGATATCCCCTTCTGCCGTGACCGCTATATTCTCGCTCTCGCCCCAGCGGTACAGAGGAGCCTCTGCGGTGAGGGTCACGGGGGCATTTGGCGTAGCGGTAAAGGTCATGGACAGGGGAATGCGAGGAGGATGCTTGGCCGTGAGGGCGGTGCGCTCGGCGGCGGCGGAGCGTTCCTTGTCACTGTCGGAGCGGATGCCCATCATGGAGCGGCCAACCTTCTCCACCTGGTATCCGTCGGTAAAGCCGCCGCGGGAGAACAGATCCGACAGAGCGGCCATCTCGTCGGGGGTGGCGGCTCGTCTCTCGTCCAACAGTCTGCGCCAGATGGCGGTGACACCGCTGACGTAGCCGGGGGACTTCATGCGCCCCTCGATCTTGAGGGAGGACACGCCCGCTTGAATCAGAGCGGGAACGTGGGATGCCAGGGACAGATCCTTGAGGGACAGGGGG
>JAZRFR010000035.1:0-4349 GCA_045643785.1 Eubacteriales bacterium
TTTCGAATGAGACCGTCGGTTTTGTGTTTCTTATTTGATCTTACAAACCATCACCAAAGCATCTTCGGTAGGCTTAGTGTAGAACCCTTTGCGGCGTCCCATTTCCACAAAGCCTGCTTCCTTGTAGAGGTTGATGGCGGCGGTATTGGAGGCGCGAACCTCCAGAGAAACGGATTCCAGCTTGGCATCCTTGGCGTGGCGGAGCAGGGCGCGGGTGATGGCGGCGCCGTAGCCCTTGCGTCTGTGATCGGGATGAACCGCGATGTTGGTGATCTGCCCTTCGTCCACGGTGATGAGCATGCCACCGTAAGCGACGACAGCGGGCTCGGCGCCGGGCGCGGCAGGTGCGGTGAGGACGTAGCCCACGCCGATGCCGTCGTTGGTGAGCAGCTCCAGGCTGGAAGCGCTCCAGGGAGAGCTAAAGCAAAGCTTTTCCAGCTCGGCGGCGCCGTTCAGGTGGGCGGGGGTCTTCTGCATGCGGGCGGGATGAAGCTTGGGGCGTTTGGGCTTCTGTTCCGAAGAAGGGTTGTGCATATCGGTCATATCAAGCTCCTTTCAGAGAATCATTCCAGCCCCAGCGCCTTGTGGATCTCGTCACCCACGGGAACGAAGACCTGATCAAAGGCGTTGTAGAGGAAGTACTTGCCGTAGGATACGCCGTCGATTTCCAGGTCGCTCGCGTACTCGATGTAGGTCAGGGTGTAGAAGAAGCCGGGGTACTGGGGAGACTCAAATCGAGCCTTATAGTTGCGGAAGGGCGTGGTCCCGGGGTAGGGAAGGGATTCGCCATTGGTGAACGCGTTGACGATGTCAACGATGGTTTTGACCTCCTCCATGCGCTTGATCTCAATGCTTTCGTTGCAGATGTGCAAAACGGAAGGTGCCATTTGGGTCAGGGTGGGCATGGTTACGTTCGAGGCGTACAGGATATTCAGATCCTCGGTGGCCAGATAGGACAGGGGATCCGTATCGGGAAGGGTGTATAGGGTGTAGCTTTCCTTGGACGTGACGTTGAGCTTTCCGTATTCCTTTACCAGGGCAGAAGCCTCATAGACCGTGGATGCGTGGTTATACGTGATCTCGTTTTGCTTATCGTAGAGGCCGTTATCACCGGGCTGTAAGGTTACCTTACACGAAGCCAGGGAAAGGAGCAGAAGAATACCCGAGAGGGTGAGCAGGAGAACTTTTGTGAAGGTGGATTTCATGGTGGTTCCTTTCTGAAATCAGTAACCGAAAACGCCCGAAAGGGAATCGTCGTCGTCGATCCATTCTTGTACGTTGATAATACGGTAGTCGGTAGGCGTGTCACGGATGACGACCTGGGCAATACCGGCGTTGATGATCATGCGCTTGCACATCATACAGCTGTTGGTGCCTTCTACGAGAAGCCCTGTCTTGGGATCGGTGCAGGCCATGTACAGGGTGGCACCCAGCATCTGATCACGGGAGGCGTTGATGATGGCGTTGGCCTCGGAGTGGAGGGAACGGCACATTTCGTAGCGTTCGCCCCGAGGAATATTCAGTTTGTCGCGGATGCAGTAGGAAATATCAATGCAGTTCTGACGGCCGCGGGGGGCGCCGTTGTAGCCCGTAGAAAGGATCACGTCGTTCTTGACGATGATGGAACCAAAGCGCTTGCGCATACAGGTGCAACGCTCGGCAACGGTTTGGGCGATATCCAGGTAATAGTTTTCTTTGGAAACACGATCAGCCATATAAACCTCCAAAGGGTGTATTTTGGGGATAGCAATATTCATCGTATCATTGTACCATATTTCCGTGAACAAATCAAGCATATTGCGAGAATTGTCTGAGAATTTTCAAAAAAGTATTCAGTTTCGGGAAATATTCCATTTGAAAAGTATCAAATCATTTCCTTTTGGATAGTTCTTGAAAGGGTTGCGGGGAAAACTTCTTTTTAGAAGTTTTCCCCGCAAAATATCAATGCTTACGCGTGCTCGGCGTCGAGATCGGGCTCGAGTCTCTTGCGGCCGATCAGGACGTAGGCGATGATGATGAACTGAACCACACCGCAGAGCATAGTGAGCAGGGGGGTACCCGTGGTGTAGGTATACCCGAATGCGGTAAAGGAGAAATCCATGGTCAGCTCGGTGAACACGATACCGAAGAGCATACCCGCCATGGAGCCCAGATTGAAGATGATCTGGTAGAAGGAGGTGAAGCAATCTCGGTTGGTCAGAGGCATGTTGATGTACTGGAAGTTGGCAAAGGCTACGTTATGACCCGTACCCGCGAAATGCTGGGGTAGACGGACGGCCAGGACCAGAGGCGCGTACAGGGGGATGGACATGGCGACGGAACCCAGGGTAAGCTCAAAATTACCGGGCTGTACGAAGCCGTAGAGGATCTGCAGGGGGGCGACGACGAGCAGGGAAATACCGAATACGCGGAACCAGGAGGTCTTTTCGATCTGCTTGCGCCAGAAATTCATGAAGAGCATGAAGAAGGGGCCGTAGAGGAAAATGATGATGTTATAGAAGGTCTGGGACATGCCGATGGTGTCCAGCAGGTAGTAATTGAGCTGGGAGGAGTAGCAGTACAGGGAGAACTGCCACAGAAAGACCACGAACATGGTACGCATGAACTTCTTGTGCTTAAGGGGAATGGAGATGATGTCCGCAAATTTTGGGGTGCGGATGACGGGATATTCCACTTCCTTGGGAAGCAGGAGGAAGATGACGTTGATGATACCCAGACCGAAGGCGAAGTAACGCAGAGCCAGGATGAACCAGTCGTCCAGATGATCGCAGAGCCAGCCTGCCGAGAGCATCAGCACGCCGGAAATGATGGCGTTGAGGAACTGGCTGACGGTCATGTGGTAGGCGCGGATCTCCTCGGGCTGGAAGCGGATGTGCCAGGCGGCATAGCCCGCCGTGGCGATGATGTTGAAGAGGGAGGCCAGGAAGGTGGTGGCGATCATGCAACCCAGCAGAGTTTTGTAATCTGTGATGAGGGCGGGGAGCAGGGTCAGCACAGCCACGTTCAAGACGTAGTACATGAGCTTACATCCCGCCAACAGCCAGCGACGCTTGGGAAAATGATTCAAAAGCCCGGGAGTGAACAGTACGAACATGGAGGCCAGGAAGGGAATGAAATTCAGAATACCGACACCGGTAATATCCACCTTGTAGCTTTGCAGGAACTGGGTGTAGAAGATACCCGAGGTGATGTAAAGGAGAAAGTACTCCACCAGGGTGTAGATCAGCACGCAGACCCGCCCCTTGGCTTCGGAGTCTCGGAAGTTGTACACCTGGCAGAATTTCGTAAGGGCAGATTTCACGGTAATGACCATCCTACTAACAGATTTTTCGATTCAAAAATCACTTAATTATACTTGATTTTCCGTTGATTTTCAATGGGCACATCCACCAACTTTCGACATGCTTTTTTGCAAATATTGCACAAGTCCGAAAACGGAGATTTTTACTTCTTTTTCCATACCAGGGAACCTTCTACCCGCTTTACAGCGGCTTCGGTGGCGCGGTCGTAGACGAACAGGGAGAACTGCCAATCCACGGGGTAAGCGTCCAAATAATTGAAAATGGCCTGATAGGTGCGGCGCATGGTTTCCTCGGTGGCTCCGTACTCAAAATGGATTACGAATGCGCTGGTGAAGAAGTCCTCGGAAATCACCTTGCGAACCAGATAGATCTCTCGGATGCAGCCGTCTGCGGCTTCCTCCATGTAGGCAAGAATGTCGGGAAGCATATCCCCGAGCGCTTCTTCCTTGATCAGATGATCGCGGGGGGAGAGATTGCCCGCCACCTCGTGATTGTATGCATGGGCGGACATCTGAATGTCCGCGCGGCGAAGGAATGCTTCGTATTCATCCTCCAGACCGCAGAGCGTGCAGTATTCCTCCACCATCTCAAAGCCGTCCCGCATGTAGTTCTTATTGAGATCAATGGCGCGGTAGATGAGGTCAATGCCCTCGGTCTCGTAGCGGTGGAGCATGCACATACCCTTGAAGTAGATGGCGTAAGCCAAAGCAAATTGGTTGGTTTCGGTCTCTATGATGCGGTCACAGAGCGCCTCGGCTTTTCCGTACTCGCAGATATCGCGGTAGGCGTTGATGACGGGGGAAAGCTCGGGGGTGGTGTAACCCGTGGGATTGGCCTCGTAGTCCTCGGTGACGCGGAGGGGCTCCAGATATTCGCGCTGGCGATTGAATTTATATAGGGAGCAAAACTCCAAATATTTTTGTTTATCATACCATTCGATTATTTCCAAGATTTCCTTATCGAAGGCATTGGTCGAATCAAGTGTTGATAGATGGAGAGTGGGGAGAGTCTGCGGCGTTAAGAATTGAAGATATTCACGGAAGAGGG
>JAZRFR010000036.1:0-10652 GCA_045643785.1 Eubacteriales bacterium
CCTAAAACTTTTCAAAAAGGATTATTTGACAATTCTTTTTTGAAAGTTCTTGGGATTCTTAAACCCTTCTTTCAAGAAGGGTTTAAGCCGCCGGAGGCCGTTCCCCCGCTCCCCTGCAAACACAAATTTGAATTTCACTCCATTACGAGGTAACAAAACCTATGAAAGATAAAACCACTCCTTCCCCTCGTCCCGCTGTGTCGGACAAGGCAAAGACTATAGGTCTTTTGCTGCCTGTGATTCTGCTTTGCGTGGGCTTTCTGTTGGGGCTTTGCTGGTTTCTCCGTCCTGCCGAGTCCGAGACCGAGAAGCGGGAACTGACGAAATTTCCAACTTTTACCATAGACTCCTTCCTGTCGGGTGAGTTCACCGATCAGGTGTCCTTGTGGTACGCCGATACCTTCCCGGGACGGGAGGGGCTCATTCAGGCCTACCACGGCATCGAATCCCTCTTTGGCATCCGCGGTGAGCAGTTCCAGCAAGGAGATGTAGGAGACGTAGTACCCGAGGGTCAGATGCCCCAAGGGCCTGTGGATGAGCCTGACCGCCCCGTAAACGGCGGGGAAGGCGGCGAGCAGGTAGGCGGCTATTACCTGTCCGGTGACACCGCCTACGAGCTGTACGCCTACTCCGAGTCGGGTGCCCGCACCTACGCCTCCCTCATGAACGAGGCGGCGAAACTGACGGCGGGGAAGGCTACGGTCTACGATCTCATCATCCCCCTTCATTACAGCTTTGCGCTCGGCGCCGACGTCCAGGATTCCATGTCCCTGCCCGACGCGGGAAAGGTGATCCCCTATATGTATTCGGGTATGAACAGCGACGTCCGTACCGTAGACGTGCATTCTGCCCTCATGGCGCATAGAAACGAGTACATCTACTTCCGCACCGACCACCACTGGACGGCTACGGGCGCGTACTACGCCTACGAGGCCTTCTGCAAAAAGGCGGGCATCGCCCCCACACCCTTGTCCTCCTACGAAAAGCTGTCCTTCGGCGGCTTCCTGGGGACTCTGTACAGCAAGACGGGACAACCCTCCGCCATGGGCGGCAACCCCGACACGGTAGAGGCCTACATCCCCAAGGGCACCAACGACGAGTACATCTTCGATGCCAACGGCGGTGACCGTACCCGCTACCGCGGCGGTGTGGTGCGCCGTGACACCGATTCCTTCTACCAGGCCGCGGCCTCCAAGTACAACTGCTTCCTCATGGGCGACCATCCCCTCATTGAGATCCACAACGAGAACATTTCGGCGGATCGGAAGGGAACCACCGTCCTTTTGGTCAAGGAATCCTTCGGCAACGCCTTTGCCCCCTTCCTGGTGGACAGCTACGAGCACGTCTACGTGGTGGATTACCGCTACTACAACGGCATCCTGTCCCGTCTGGTTGACGAGAAGGGCGTGGACGACGTCATTTTCCTGAACAATATCGTGGCCGCCACAGGCGGGGCGAGACTCTCCGAGATGGAGGATTTTATTCAGTAATCAATTAAGTGAGTTCCCTATTTTGTTTCAATACAAGGAGAGAAGTGAACATGAAAAGAATAGCTTGGATTTGTACATTATTTGCGGTATTGATTGGCCTGGTTACGGGTTGCAATACGACAGAGCCCAACCATGATGGCGGTATGCCCGATGACGGCACGGTCGGCGGAGTTGCGGAAACGATGGATGAGCAAAATGCCGCCGGTAACGAAACGGATGATGAAATCCCCGGCGGTGAAAATGATGATACCGAGGACGTCCATGCACACGACTATAAAGACAAGTGGACATACGACAATGCAAATCATTGGCACGAATGTAAAAACACGGACTGTACCACGGTGACGGAACTGGGAGCTCATACGTGGGACAGCGAAAACACTTGTACCGTTTGCGCGAAGTATAAGGATCGTCTGGAGTTTACTCTGGAAAACGGTACGTATACGGTTACCGATTGCTGGCCCATGGAGGGAGTATCGGAAATCATCATTCCGTCTACGTACAATGGCATTGCCGTGACCAAAATCGGAAAAGAAGCGTTCCGCTACGATTCCATGACCTCCATTGTCATTCCTTCAACCGTAACCGAAATCGGATTCAAAGCGTTTGAAAATTGTTCCAACCTTATGTCGGTTACGATTCCGGGTAGTGTGACTGTCATTGGGGGTGAGGCATTCAAGGGTTGCGAGCGCTTGACCACCGTGACCATTGAAGATGCGGCGGTACGTATCGAAAATCATGCGTTTTATGGATGCTCCCGTCTTGCCAATATTTCTCTTGGCAACAACATTACCAGTATCAATGGCGGATTATCGACTTCTCCGTTTTACGGTACCAAGTATTACGATTCCCTGGCTAACTGGGAGAACGGTGTTCTGTATATCGGGAACTGTTTGATCAAGGCCGAAACAAGCCTTTCGGGAGATTATACCGTCAAAGAGGGGACGCAGGTTATAGCAGAGAGCGCGTTTTCCGGGTGTTCGGGGCTGACCTCCGTAACCATTCCCTCAAGCGTGACGTGCATTGATCAGTATACGTTTCAAAAATCCGGAATCACTTCCATAACCATTCCGGAGGGAGTGACCGAAATTGACGAAAATGCCTTTAGCGAGTGTGCCTCGCTGAAAACCGTAACCATTCCCGATAGCGTGACGAGCATTGGTCGCAATGCATTCTACAATTGTAAGCGTTTGAACGAAATGAACATCGGAAACGGTGTTACGAGTATGGGTGTCAACGCCTTTGTCAATGCTCCCTGCGGAAAATGGGAAAATGACGTGTTCTATATTGGGAATTATTTGATCGCGGCATCCGAGTCGATTCAGGGGACTTGCACGGTCAGAGAAGGAACGCTTGGCATTGCAGATAATGCCTTTTCGGGTTGTGCCCGTCTCATGGAGATTTCCCTCCCGGACAGTGTAAAGAGCATTGGAGGCTCTGCATTTGCGGGATGCTCGAATTTGGCCTCTGTTACCATTCCGTCCGGAGTTGTGAGAATTGGAAGAGATGCATTCAGCGGTTGCGCCTGCCTGACCTCCGTTACCATTCCCGATCTCGTAACGAGTATCGAGCGTGGCACTTTTTCGGATTGTACGAGCTTGACATCGGTTACCATCGGCACAAATGTGAAAGCCATCGGGTATAGCGCATTCAGCGGATGCTACAGCCTGACCTCGATTCATCTGCTCGATTCGGTGGAAGTCATTGAATCCTATGCCTTCAAAGGATGTGAGGCCTTGGAAAAGGTGGAGGGTACTGAAAACGTAACGGTTATCGGAGATTCTGCTTTCTACGGATGCATGGTCTTGCAGTCCGTCAGCCCCCTGACGAATGTGCAAAGCATTGGTGCCAACGCATTCAAGCAGTGCGAGAAGCTTTCTGCTCTCCGTATCTCGGACAACGTACAGAGTATCGATTTCGGCGCGTTTGAAGGCACAGCATTTTGGGCGGATGCGTCCAATTGGGATAACGGTGTGCTGTACGTCGGCAAACACGTGATCGGGGCGCAAGGAACCATTTCCGGCAATTACGTGATCCGTGACGGAACCGTCAGTATCGGTCCTTCTGCTTTCCGAAATTGTGCCGGCCTTACGTCGGTTGTCATTCCCGAAAGTGTAAAGTTCATCGGAGCGTCTGCTTTTGAAGGCTGTAAAGGCCTCACGTCGGTTGTCGTTCCCGATAGTGTTGAAAGTATTGGGGAAAGTGCCTTCAGTGAATGTACCGGTTTAACATCTATGACCCTGCCTTTTACGGGTAAAAGCAGAGTGGCAAGCGATTATGAGAGTCATTTCGGATATATTTTCGGATTCACCCGGTCCACCTATGAACCGGATGATTACGACTATGGTACATACAAGGAATACTATACATACCATATTCCGATCGGTTTGAAACGGGTTGTGATCACGGATGACGTGCAGATTGAATTCCGGGGAGCTTCCGATATTGTGTCCATCACGGTGCCTGCGAACACCGAATTCCTGTATATATCCCGTTGCTTTGATCTCGATACCGTTTATTACAGAGGATTTAAGGGAAGCTGGGACGGAATCTATGTTCTGGATGAATATGATCTGTTATCCTATACCGTCCATTGCATCGATGGTGACATCAAAAAATAAATCTGTCTACATAAATCATGAAAGCTGCCGCACCCTACATTGGATGCGGCGGCAGTAAGATAGCAACATAATTTAAGGAGAAAAGAAAATGCGAAAGACAATGAAACTTGCTCTGCTCGTTTGCCTTGCTTTGCTTGCGTGCGCGCTGATGTTTACGGCGTGTGACAGCGGCAACGAAACGCAAACGCCGAGCAACACAACGGACGGAAGCACCACCGAGGATTCAACTACGGACGGCGCAACCGATGGCACTACCGAACTCGAAACAGAAGCGCACGTGCATTCGTTTGGTGAGTGGACTACTGTGAAAGAAGCGACTTGCACCGAAAAGGGCGAGCAGGAGCGTGTATGCGCTTGCGGTGAGAAGGAAACGCAGAGTGTCGATATAATTGCCCACACGTTTGGTGAGTGGTCTACTACTAAAGAAGCTACTTGTACCGAGAAAGGTGAACAAGAACGTGCTTGCTCTTGCGGAGAAAAAGAAACGCAAAGCATAGATATAGTTGCACACACCGAAGTCACAGATGAAGCAGTTGCACCTACTTGCACTGCAACCGGTTTGACTGAAGGTAAACATTGTTCCGTTTGCAACGAAGTGCTGGTTGCCCAAGAAGTCATCGAAGCTAACGGTCACACCGAAGTAACCGACGAAGCAGTTGCTCCTACCTGTACCGAAACCGGCTTGACCGAGGGGAAGCATTGCTCCGTTTGCAACGAAGTGCTGGTTGCCCAAGAAGTCATCGAGGCTAACGGTCACACCGAAGTAACCGACGAAGCAGTTGCTCCTACCTGTACCGAAACCGGCTTGACCGAGGGTAAGCATTGCTCCGTTTGTAACGAAGTGCTCGCGGCTCAAGAGGTGGTCGAAGCTAACGGTCATACCGAAGTGACCCATGAGGTGGTTGCTCCTACTTGTACCGAACCCGGCATGACCGAGGGTAAGCATTGCTCCGTATGTAACGAAGTTCTCGTCCAACAAGAGATAGTAGAAAAACTTGGACACACAAATCCTCAAGGTTATTGCTCGAGATGTGGGGTATACTATAACATATATGACCATATTTATATTCAAACACCGGATGGATCGTATTATACATTAAATACCATTCAAAAAATTGGACGTTGCTATAGGGATTTATATTATCCTTCGTATTGGTGTGACGTTTCGATACAATCCGCGCAAAATATGGTTAGCATCAATTATGCAAAGAATACGGTGACGTTCTCGTTTTATCTGAGTTATAGAAATGGAACGAGATATGAGGACGTGACCTATGTTGGTTGCCGATTTACTCTGCTGGATTCCCAGAGACAGTATGTAACGAATTATTATTGGGCAGGAACTTGTGCCAAAGGAGATCCTACCATGTCTTCTCCTAAAATTACGGTTGAGTTGAAACCTGATGAAGTTTATCAAATTGAACTGGGACGCTATTAAAATTTGTTTGTTATGGATAACCGCCGCACCCTTTATGGATGCGGCGGCTCTTTTTATCCTTCTATCACCTCTATATACTTATACACCGTCGTGCGGCTCATATCGCACACGCGCGCCGGAATCAAGTTAACTACGGGGTGGCACTATGCGAGTTTTGATCCCGAAACGGAAAAAGCGGGCACGGAGACGGCGAGTTGTCAAAAATAAATTTCCAAATTCGGAAAATAATATTCCAAAACCTATTGACAAATCCACCGAAATGGTGTATAATGGTGCCAATGAAAGATGAGCGGCTTCCGAAAGAGGAATGACCGCCGTACGGAGGAATGATTATGGCAACCAAATCCAAGAAACCCATCACCCCTATGGTTACGTTCGATGCAGATCGCGAAGAGAAGCGCAAGGCGCTGAAAACCGCCATGAAGCAGATCGAGAAGGACTTCGGCGAGGGCGCCATCATGAAGCTGGGCGCCAACCCCCACATGGCGGTGCAGGCCGTCCACACGGGCTCGCTGTCCCTGGACATGGCGCTGGGTATCGGCGGCGTGCCCCGCGGCCGTATCATCGAGATCTTTGGGCCTGAATCCTCGGGTAAGACCACCGTGGCGCTCCACATCGCCGCTGAGGTGCAGAAGGCCGGTGGTGAGGCCGCTTTCATCGACGCCGAGCATGCCCTGGATCCCGTGTACGCCAAGGCGCTGGGCGTGGATATCGACAATCTGCTGGTCTCCCAGCCCGACTGCGGTGAGGACGCCCTGTCCATCTGCGAGTCTCTGGTGCGTTCGGGCGCTGTGGACGTCGTGGTGGTGGACTCGGTAGCCGCATTGGTGCCCCGTCAGGAGATCGAGGGCGACATGGGCGCCGCTACCGTGGGTATGCAGGCCCGCCTCATGTCCCAGGCCATGCGTAAGCTCTCCGCTGTCATTTCCAAGAGCCAGGCCGTGGTGGTCTTCATCAACCAGCTTCGCGAGAAGGTGGGCGTGATGTACGGCAACCCCGAGACCACCCCCGGCGGCCGTGCGCTGAAGTTCTACGCCTCGGTTCGTATCGACGTGCGCCGCACCGAGCAGCTCAAGCAGGGCAACGAGATCTACGGCAACCACGTCCGTTGCAAGATTGTCAAGAACAAGGTGGCGCCTCCCTTCAAGGTGGCCGAGTTCGACATCATCTACGGTCAGGGCATCTCCCGCTCCAGCGAGATTCTGGACTTCGCCATTGAGCTGGACATCATCAAGAAGAGCGGTTCCTGGTTCTCCTACAACGGCGAGCGCTTGGGTCAGGGTAAGGACACCGTCCGTAAGCTGGTGGAAGGGGATCCCGCCTTCATGGCCGAGCTGGAGGAGAAGGTGCGCGCCGCCTCGGCTGAGACCGATCTGCTGGCCGCCAAGGAGTTCGAGCTGGACGACGAGGATGACGAGGACGAGTTCGACATCCGCACTCTGGGCGAGGACGAGGAATAATGGCGGAGCGCGATCACCGCAAGTATAGAGAGAACACCGATGGGGGAGAGGCTGCGCCTCGCCCCCGCAGGGCTTTTCGGCTGGCGGATGAAACCTGCAAAGCAGATCCTGACCCTCGCCCCCACAGGGCTTTTCGGCTGGCGGATGAAAATTGTGGGACGGATTCCGGCGCGACTGAGATTAAGCCTCGCCATATACGGACAACCGAGCGTGACTCTTTGCCGAGCGAGGATGTCGGCGGTGGACATGCCGTCCTGTCGGTGACTCCCGAGGGGGAAGGGGAGACGGTGGCCGTGGTGCTGTCGGTGCCCAACGCCGAGGGCGGTAAGCCGAGTCGCGTCAGGCTTCATCTTCTGGTGGAGCAGTACGCCGATCTGGGGGTCAAGGTCGGGGAGATTACCCCCGAGCAGGCGGATATTCTCTTGGAGGCAGGCAAGCTCTGCGCCGCCGTGCGGCGTGGCATGGGGCTTCTGCAGTACGGTGACAAGTCTGCCCGCCGTCTGGCCTACAAGCTGACCGCCAAGGGAATCGACCGCGAGACCGCGACTGCGGCCGCGGCGTACCTCTCGGAAAAGGGCTACATCCGCGAGGACGACACCGCTCGTCTCCGCGCCGAGCAGGGCGTACGCAAGGGTTGGGGGCTTCGCCGTATCTGCGAGGATCTGCGGGCGCAGGGGTTTACCTCCGACGCCGTGGAGGATGCCTTGGAGGCGCTTTCCGAAGTGGATTTTACCGCAAATTGCGCCGCTGTCATCCGCAAAAAGTACGGTGATGTGCCCGATGACCGCGCCGCGCGGCAAAAGCTCATGGCGGCCATGATGCGCCTGGGCTACGATTCCGAGGAGATCCGCGAGGCCATGCGGCAGATCCTGCGTGAGGGGTAGACCGTCAATCCAATTGCAGTTTAACGGTAAGATACAAAGATACGAGATACAAGATACAAGATACAAGATACAAGATATGCAAAACCCTTATGGTGGCTTCCGTTTCTATATCTTGTATCTTGTATCTCGGTATCTTGTATCTCTTCGACAAACCCCAATTTGAAAATTTTTGTTCCTGCATGAAATGTTTACGATTTATGCGTATGTACGCCATATTTGGATGGTATACTGTTGGCACTATGAAGAGGAGGAGTTTTCTATGAAATCACGGAAAACTGCATCATATATCCTTCGCGCCTCGGTCTGCCTGACGGTGACCGCTCTTCTGTTCTGCTGTTTTGCGGGCTGTTCGGATGAGATCTACGATCCCTCCGCGGAGACTCTGATCCTGGAGGAGGGAAGCGGAAAGGAAGACAATCTGTTGGAGCTGCCCACCGAAGCTCCCACGGGGAGCGTGATCGAGATCCCCTCGGCGGATCCCTTTGAGAATGCCGCTCACGTTCTGCGGGTGGATTTTCTGAACACGGGTAATTCCGACGCCATTCTGCTCCGTTTGGATGACACCGTCATTCTGGTGGATACGGGCGAGGCCGACGATTACCCCGCCATCAGCCGCAAGCTGACGGAGTACGGCATTGACACCATCGACTACCTCATCATTTCCCACTACGACAACGACCACATCGGCACCATGTCCCAGATCCTCCAGTACTACACCGTGAAGAATCTGTACATGCCCGATTACGTGCGGGATTCCTCCCTCTACCGCCGCATGATGTCCACGCTGGAGGTAACCACGGGAATCACGGTTCACCGCCCCACCGAGGATCTGCAGATCGAGCTACCTTACGGAAGCCTGTGGATCAACCCCACGAAGCTCTATGAGCCGGGGGTGACTCTGGGCTCGGACGACGCTCACGCTCTGGAGGAGAACAACTACTCCCTCATCACGTCGGTGTATTTCGGGGATATCTCCATTCTGCTGGCGGGAGACGCCGAGCAGGATCGCATCACCGAGTTCATGGGTCTTTTGGGTGACACGGTGGCCTACGACGTCATCAAGATCCCCCACCACGGCGGTTACGACAAGGCCTTGGCCGAGCTGCTCCGCAGGAATACGGGACTCCGCTACTGCATGGTTCATGCAGGAAGCGTGGGGATGGTGGAGGCTTCTCTGGTGACTGCCATGCGAACCTCGGGCGCCGCCGCCAAGTTCACCTATGACGGAGATATAGCCTTCGCCACCGATGGGGTGAGCATGGTTGTGGAGCAAGAATAAACGAAAAACTACCGCTTCCTCGAGGAGGCGGTAGTTCTTTTTTTATTCCTTTACTGCGTAGAGATTGATATCCCACGCGGGCACACCCGCCATACGGCGCAAATAGAGCTTGTAGGATGGATTCAATTCATGCACCAGCAGGGGCAGACGGAACAGATCGGTATTGCGGTGGTAAGCCGACACCAGCAGGGCGGGGGCATTCCGCTCGATGATCCTGCGGGAGCCCAGAAGCGCCTCGGTCTCGGCGCCTTCCACGTCGTACTTGATATAGTCCAAGTGTGTAGCCTCGTCCAAAACGCCTTCACAAACTGTGTCAAGAGAGGTGACGGGCACCTGGTTGGTCTTACCGAAGTAGGGGTTGTCGGCGGTGGAGGGAAGGATGTTGCCCTGCGCTTCGGCGGGGGCGTCGGTGAGCGTGGCCTCGATGAGGCCGGCGTTACGGTTGCCGCTTCCGTGGAAGGTCAGGGTGGCGGTATGGCTCCACGCCCCGGCCTGTACGGCGTGGAGAGTAAGTCCGTCCCCCGCCTCCTGCAGCGCCGTCGCATATTCGGTGAGCTTGCGGAAGTTGCGGCGGTCGGGCTCCATGGCGATGACCTCCCGCAAGCGGGGGGCATACTGCCGCAGGTCGCGGATGCTGTCGCCGTTGTAGGCGCCCAGGTCGGCGGCGGTGAGAAACCGTTCTGCATGAAGGATGTTTCGGTAGGCGTCGGCGGGATCCGATTCCGTGGCGCGGAGGATGTCCATGCGTCCCGTGAGCTTGTATTCGATGATGCCGTCGTACACGCGGCGGGATTCTTCGTCGGCGAACAGCGATCGGGCGGCGGCGATCTCGTCGCGGTGGGCTTCGTAAAACTCCGCATTGAACAGGTCGGTGCCGCACACGGGGACGTCGGGGATGTACATCTCGCAGGTCTTGTCCACGCGGTCAATGAGCTCCAGTACCTCGGGACGGGAGGAGGCGAAGGAGAGAAGGACGATCATGTTCGCCCCGCCGTATTTCTCGCAGGCCTGGGTGAAGGACAGCACCACCTTGCCGTGGAAGCTGTGCCCCCGCACGAAGCCGTCGCTGGCGAAGACGTCGGAGACGGGGATGCCGTAGGCGTCGCAGACTGTGATGATCTTGTCCGCGCCGTTGCCCATGCCGTAAAGCAGAATGGGGCGGCCGTTATCGGAGGCGGCCTTGAGGGTTTGCCAGAGGTCGGTCATATGGGCTCCTTTTTTTCAAATTTGGGTTTGTCGGTCAGGGGCTTTGCCCCTGGACCCCACCAAGAACCTTTTTGAAAAAAGGTTCTTGGATCTCCAAAAACTTTCAAAAACATTGATAAATAATCCCTTTTTGAAAGTTCTTGAAGAGAGTCCAAAGAGGAACTTCGCAATGTTTGCTGAAAGCAAACTTGCACCGAGCGAAGCGAGGAGGCTTTCAAGAAGTTCCTCTTTGGCGCTCTCCTCGTTCTCTCCTACAAACTGCAATTTGAATTTT
>JAZRFR010000037.1:0-9426 GCA_045643785.1 Eubacteriales bacterium
CGGTTTCTTGTTTGAAAATTTTAAGGGGAAGGAGGAATTGAAAATTTCAAATTTGGGTTTATCGGCCAGGGCACTGCATGCCGAGCAATCTCGGCGGGACCCGCTTAAGGGACTTTTGAAAAAGTCCCTTAAGAATCCTCAAAACTTTTAAAAAGGAGTTCGATATGAACCAATACCGCTACACCGCTCCCGCCGATGAAAAGCCCCTGGAGCATATGGTGGGGGATGGCGGCTACACCTCCATTTTCCGCACCATTGCCTGCGTGGGAGACAGCATGGCCTCGGGGGAATTCGAGACCTTCGATCCCGAGACCAAGGAGCATCACTTCTACGATATGTTCCCCTACTCCTGGGGGCAGTACATTTCCCGCATGGCGGGATGTACCGTCCACAACTTCTCCCGCGGGGGCATGACCGCCTCGGAATACTGCCAAGGCTACGCCGAGTCCCGCGGCTGGTGGGATCCCGCCCTGGCCGCCCAGGCCTACATTGTGGGTTTGGGTGCCAACGACCTGTTCGGCGCGCACCAGCCCCTCGGTGAGATGAGCGACATTCACCCCGAAGACCCCGAGCAGAACGCCGACACCTTCACGGGGTGGTTCGCCCGCGTGATCATGCGGTACAAGGCCATTCAGCCCGACGCCAAGTTCTTCCTCGTCACCATGCCGCGGGAGGATCGCGGCCACGGGGAGGATCATCCCATGTCCCGCATTCTGGCCGATTACGCCGCCCGCATCCGTGAGCTGGCCGAGTATTTCGACAACACCTACGTTATTGATCTGCACACCTATGCGCCCGTTCAGGATAGGGAATACGGCCGCCTCTTCTACCTCCACGGCCACATGAGCCCCATGGGCTACCGCGTGGTGGCGGAGCAGATCTGTTCCTACATTGATTATATTATCCGTCACAATCCGCGGGATTTTGCAGAGGTGGCGTTTATCGGGAAAGAAGCGGCTATGCAGGGCTGATTGAGAGCAATGATTATATATTTCAAAAAGCATGGGTCTGTATGATCAGAAACCCGGTTTGAAAAGAGAATCCGTCATAAAGCGCCGGATCAATGCCCTACATAAAACAGAGAACCACCCCAAATCGGGGTGGTTCTCTTCTTATAAATTTGAAAATCATTCTTTTCTCTGCTCCAGCATCCACCGGATCAGCTCGTCTTCGGTGTAGGCGTATTCCCAGCTCCCGTGATCCACGCCGGGGTAGAGGGTGAGCTTGGCGTTACCGCCCCACTGGTTGATGCGATCCACCATGCGGAGAGATTCGGTATACTCGATGACGCTATCCCGGTCTCCGTGGAAGGCCCATACAGGAGTTTTCAGAAGCTCCCGCACCAGCCAGGTCACGCCTGCGCCGCAGACGGGAATGATGGCGGCGAAGGGGTTGACCTCGGCAGAGGATGCCCACAGCCAGGTGCCCGTGCCGCCGTTGGAAAGACCCGTCAGGTAGATGCGGCTCTTATCCACGCGGAGGGTGGTCTGCAGGTGATCCAAAAGGCCGTTCAGGGACTCGATATGCCCGCACCAGTTCTGTCCGTCGGGAAGCTGGGGGCTTACGAGGATGAAGGGATAGTCGCGGCCTTCCTCAACGTAGCGGGGCCAGCCGTGGAGCGCGACTAGGTCCAGATTCTCGCCTCGCTCACCCGAGCCGTGCAGGAATATGACGAGAGGGAAGTCCTCTTTGGAGGCTTCGTATGCGGGCGGCAGGTACTGCAGGTAACGAAGGGATGTGTAGGGGGCGGGCAGATTGACGACGTGTGCGGTATGGCGTTTCATGGGGTCATCCTTTCCCGATTGATCGGTTGATCGATTGGATTGTTGGAGAATTATTCGGCCGTGGGAGCGGACTCGTCAGCGATCTCTTCCTGCGCTGCTTCGGCGCTCTCTGCATTCTCGATGCTCTCAATGCTCTCGATGGGTTCTTCCGCGATGGGTTCAGCCATGGGTTCTTCGGCGGCGGATTCGGTTGCTTGAGCGGTTGTTTCCTCGGGAATCGAATCCGAGGCGGGGATGGACTCATTGGCTGCAGCCGCGGCGGCTACGGGTACCGTTTTTCCAACGGGCGAGAACTGCTTGCTCTTCCGATGGCCGATGGCGAAAATGATCATAATAAACCACACGCTCAGGAAGGGAACCAGGATCAGAATCTGCTCGATGTTCTCATAGGGAGCGGTCAGCACATTATCCAGGTACTTGAGGGCGTAGTAAATATGCTTAGTTACGTTGCCGGGAAGCAGGAACAGCATGACGACGCCACAGAACAGAATGTGGTTCACGGCGACGGATATGGCGAACATGCCGCGATTGGGGCGGTCGAGGAGACCGTAGGCGGCGGCCACCAGGCACAGGATCGCGGGGAAGGTCACGTAGGCGATCATAGAGGTGGAAATGCGGAGGATTCGGAGCAGCTCCAGAAGCAGGCCGGAGGCCAGATGGAAGCTGAAGACCCAGACTGCACCCTTGATGTAGGCGATCAGGCGGGCGCGAGCCTTGGAGATCTTTGCCGTTTCCATATAGAAGCCTTTCTCTGCCAAAGCCACGCGGTTCTTTTCCTCGCGGTAGGCCGCGCCGAGGCGCGCCGAACGGACGATGGTGATGACCAGAATGGGGAGCATCCAGGACATAAGGATCATTATGTAAAACAGAACGCGGGACAGATCGTTGTCACCGGGCCAGGCGAGGGCGAGTTTGCGGCCGTACACGGCCACGCCGCCGAGGGCGATGGCGGGGTGCAGCGGCAGAGAAACCAGCAGCGCAAGCCACAGGGAGCGGCGCTTTTCGGCGCGGATGGTGGCGAACATGCTGACTCCGATGATGGAGAACAGTGTCACACCGCCCAGCGTGATGATCTGACCCAGATCCACCTGCACGACGGGGCCGAAGACGAACATGAACGCAATGATGGCGACGTTCAGCGCGGCCGTGAGGAGGATGGATTTAAGGATGGGGAAAAAGTAAGTCTTCATTGTAATGATCCGTTCCATTCGTCAAATTTGCAGAGCGCTAAGGCCTGCATGTACATATGGGAATCCAAATGTTGAGGCTCTGAAATGTAGTGAGAGCGGTGCTCGCCGCGACTGTCTCGCCACTCAATGAGCAGGAATCGGTGATCCATTCCCTCGGTGGGAAGAGAAGCCACGGGGGTAGCCGCGTCAGCGGGGATTACCGCCTCCCCTGCCAGCAGGGTGGGGATAGCCGCAGGGTCGGTATCGGCGGGCAGTCCCGTAATATCCTTGACGGTGTAGGCAAAGACCTCGTCCTTTTGGGTGTCATTGATGCCCACGAGGGAGATTTTGCCGTCTACGGGGTCAGCAAAGGCCATGTGCAGGGGATTTTGCGCCCGCTTGATGAAAGAATAGGCCAGCTTCGGGGTGAAATCGTAATTCACCACGGCATCCGAGATCTGGGGCCAGCCGTCCAGAAGATTCCACCAGATGATGCCCGTCCGTCGCCACTTGGCGGTGCGGAAGCGCTCGATGAAGTACTTAAAGGCTTCGGCCTGGGAGGCCTGGCTCATGCGGGCGTAGGTGTTCAGATCGCGGGGGGTATCCGTGAACATATTCCTGACCTGATCCGTCATGAGGCGGATGCGGTAGTGGAAGCTACCCGTGTATTTTTGCTCCATGGTGGTCTGGTGAATGAACCAGGAGGGCTTGGGATCGCCCGCGAAGGGATCTTCCTCGGTGGCCTTGTCGAAAATGGGCCACAACTCCTCCTCGGGGATGAAGGTTTTCAGCGTTTCGGGATCGGGACAGCCGTGGTAGCCCGTCTCCGAGGCAAAATGACAGCCCGCGTTTTTGTAGTAAGGCCCCTTGAAGTAGTCGCGGGGGCCCCACAAATGATCCTCGGAGATATCGGCGGTGCCCTGACAGCTCACGATGTTCTCGGGGTGTTTCATGGCCTCGATGGCGGTCTCATCCAGATAGGGGGAGGAGGGGAGGTAGGGTCTTGTGAAGTCCTGCAGGCGCAGTACGTCGGGGATGATCTTGCGGGTCAACACGTTTTCCGAAGGATCGCGGCGGATGCCGTGCCAGCCCCACCACGCGAAATCGCACTCGTTGTCCCCCGCCCAGAGGCAGAGGGAGGGATGGTTGCGGAGCTTTTTGACGATGTGATCCACTTCCTCGCGGAGCATGGACTGCATTTTTTCGTCTACGGGGTAGATGGCGCACCCCATGGCGAAGTCCTGCCAGACCATGATGCCGTGGGCGTCGCAGAAATCAAAGAATGCGTGATCCTCGTAGACGTTGCCGCCCCAGCAGCGGACGATGTTGCAGCCGATGTCGTCCAGCATCTCCAGCGCCTTGGGAAGTCTCTCGGCATCACGGGAGTGGAAGGCGTCCAGGGGCACCCAGTTGGAGCCCATGGCGAACACGGGCTTGTGGTTGATGAGGAATCGGAACTGACCGTTATCCCCCGCGAAGGTGGTGCGATCCAGCTCCACGGTGCGGATGCCTGTTTTCATGGTCTTTACGTCCACAACGACACCGCAACGACGCAGAGTAATGGTTACGTCGTAGAGGTAAGGCTCGCCGGCGTTCTTGGGATACCACAGGTACGCTCCGTGAACGGGGATGAAGATATTGCCGCAGGTATGCCACAGATCGGCGGTGACCGAGAAGGTCGAATCGTTGCAGACACCATCCACCGTGATGGTGTAGTCGTTGGGCAATTCGTTGGGGTGTTTATCGCAATCGAAGGGGTAGTAGACGTCGCCGCCGAGGTCAACGGCGTAGTAGAGGTTCAGCTCGGCGTAGCCGCGGGTGTGGTCGGCGGGGTCGGGGCCCACGGCGCGGGTGTAGAGGAAGGTCTCCCGGATGGCGGGGGTCTTCACCGTGTCGATATACACAGGCCGCCAGATGCCGCCCGACACGGCGCGGCAGAGAATGTCCCAGCCGAAGGAGGAGGGAGCTTTGCGGGCGTAGAGGGAGGCGTAGTTGAAGGGGAAGGTGCCTGCCGAGGGAGGTATGAAATCGGACTGAGCCTCGATCATGGTGGGGAGGATATGCACCAGAAGCTCGTTGTCCTTGTCCTTGAGATGACCCCATTCCTGTCGGGAGAGGGGGATCTCGTAGGTCATGAACATATTGTCGGTGTACTCGTAGCGAACGCCGTTTACGTAAATGATGGAGTAAGTATCAATCCCCTCAAAACGAATGACGGGCAGCTCGTTATCCTCCAAAGCGGGTTTGTCAAAGGTGGTGCGGTAAATGAGATGCCGATCCTCCAGCGCGCGGAGCTTTTCGATGTTGGTGCCGAAGAAGGGATCGTGTAGCAGCCCTGCCCGCACCATGTCCAGCTCAAAGTTGCCGGGCACGACGGCGGGGATGGTTACGCCGAGACTTTCGTAGTTGGCGGAAGGATGCATGCTCCCGGCATTGTGACGGCAGTATTCGGCATGGGGGATGATGGTCAGCATCCAGTTTTTCAGTTCGATGGGCATACGCTAACCTCCTTCCGCGGGCTGAATTTAAATCTATGAAGACATATATAGTATATTATAGCACATATTTCTCTCAATAGCAAGTGGTGTCTAACAAAAAAGAAACAAAAAAGGAAAAAATATTTGTGAAAAAATGCTTGACCCCGGGGGCGGTGTATGGTATAATATGCACAGTGGGTTTATTCCCAAAATAAAAACAATATACAATTACGATAAAAACCCGCCGAGAGCGGGAAGGAGGAACGTATGCTGCCTATCGCTATCCAACTGTACACCGTCCGTGACCAGGCCGCCGCCGATTTTGAGGGCACCCTGAAGGCCATCAAGGCCATGGGCTACGAGGGTGTGGAATTTGCCGGTCTCCATGGCAAAACCGCCGCCGAGGTCAAGGCTCTCTGCGAAACCATCGGTCTGACCCCCATTTCCGCTCACGTCCCCTACTACGATATGGTGGCTGACCCCAAGGGTGTGCTGTCCGACTACGCCGAGATCGGTTGCAAGTACGTGGCTATCCCCTACCTGACCCCCGAGTGCCGCCCCGGCACCGACGGCTTTGCCAAGGTGGTGGAGAACGCCGAGATGCTGGGTAAGGTGGCAAAGGAGCTGGGCATGACCCTCCTGTACCATAACCACGACTTTGAGTTTGAAAAGATCGACGGCAAGTACGCCCTGGAGGTGCTGTACGATACCGTTCCTGCCGACCTGCTCCAGACCGAGCTGGACACCTGCTGGGTGAGAGTCGGTGGCGAGGAGCCTGCCGCATACGTCCGCAAGTTCGCAGGCCGCGCCCCCGTTGTCCACCTGAAGGACTACGCAGGCGGCAAGTCCGAGCATATGTACGAGCTCATCGGCATTGAGTCCGAGGAAAAGGCCGTTGAGGAGAATCCTTTTGAGTTCCGTCCCGTTGGCTTCGGCGTGCAGGATATGCCCGCCATCATCGCTGCCGCTGAGGATGCCGGCGCCGGCTGGCTCGTAGTGGAGCAGGATCAGCCCTCCATGGGTCTGGATCCCATGCAGTGCGCCGAGAAGGCAATCGGATATCTGCGCTCCCTGTAATCATCCCCTCATTCTCCCGAAAGGAGATCCGTCATGAAAAAGCTGTTTCTGTTCCTCTTGCTTGGGGCGCTGATCTGCGCTCTGTGCGCTTGCACGGAGGGTGACCTTCCTGCCGAGACCACGGGAACCGAGCTTGTTACCGACTCCCCCACCGAGCCTGCGACCGAGGCTCCTACCGAAGGGGCTACCGAGCCCCCCGTTACCGAGCCGGAGGAAATGACTATGGAACCCAAGACCACCATTTCGGTCATTGCCGACGGCAAGACCGAGTATACCATCGTGGCTCCCGCCAACCTGCAGGAGCAGAACGCCAACGATCTCGCCTATCTCACCCGCGTGATGGACGCCAAGTTCGGCGCGCATCCCGCCGTGGCGGAAGCCGCTTCGGGTAAGACCATCTCCATGGGCTATACCGACGGAGAGAGCCTGAACTGGTCGTTGACCGTGGATGATGCCACGGGCAACATTGAGATCACAGGCGGCGGTGCCGTGGCTTTGTCCCGCGCCATTCAGACCTTCATCACCCAGCACCTCGCCCGTTCCGAGGGCAATCTCCTCTTGGACGTGGCGGGTGACTACCGCTATTCTTACGCTGAAGACAAGATCGACAACAGTTCGCTTCTTTCCTACGAGGGCGGAGACAAGACGGTTCTGGCTCCCTCGGATGAAAACGAAAAGCTCAAGACTCCCGCCTGGCTGGATACCGCCGTCATGGTGGAGCTTCGCATCGACACCGCCTCCATCGGCGGCGCCTTCAAGGATTCCTACGATCTCATCGACTTCTACGCCGAGGCCGGCGTGAACGTCCTGTGGCTGGCGCCCGTATACGAGCGCGGCGCGGGCGGCAACGGCTACGGCAACATCGGCCTTCACCGCATCGAGCCTTGGCTGACGGGCACTCAAGATCAGGAGGCGGGCTGGAACGAGCTGAAAAAGTTCGTGGACTACGCCCACTCCAAGGGTGTGTACATCCTTCTGGACATCATTACCTGGGGAACCATGTACGCCTCTCCCCTGATTGAGGAGCATCCCGACTGGTACAACGGCGAGGCCTGGGGCAACGCCGCCTTTAACTGGGGTAACGCCGAGTTCAAGGAGTGGTTCATCTCCAACGCCGTGGCCAATCTGGAAAAGACCGGCGCTGACGGCTACCGCTGTGACTGCGAGCCCTTCACCGCGGGCTACGACGTCTACGAGGCCATCCGTGCTCGTTGCAACGAGAAGGGCATCTACCCCGTCATCATGTCCGAGGAGGGAGGATACCGCCAATCCGCCTTTGACTGCGAGCAGGACGGCGTGCTGAAATACGCCGACATGACCCGCGGTCAGCTCTACCAGAATCCCGTTAACTTCTTCGTGGACGGCTATCTGGATATCGTGGACGCTACCCAAACGGGCCGCGGCCTGGGAGGCCCCACTTTTGTGAACAACCGCCGCCGCATGGGCACCTTCCGCTACTACACCAACTGCATCACCAACCACGACTACCAGGCAAGAAACGTCAACGGCAACCGCCTCAAGATCGGCTACGCCGCCATCTACGCCCCCTACATTCCCCTGTGGTACATGGGTGACGAGTTCGGCGTGACCATGGGCTACAAGGCTGTGCTGTACGATATTTCGGTGGACTACGGAGCCGTGGGTACCAAGGATGATCAGACCCTGTTCTTCGAGGACGTCAAGCAGATGATCGCCATCCGTCGGAACAACTCCGATCTTTTCGCCCAATGGCCTCTGAATCACCGTGATTCCAACATCGAGGAGGTCAAGGCCGAGGGACTGTCCGTCCTGCAGAACTACTGCCGCTTTGCCGGAGGTAAGATGGTCATCGTCCTCGGCAATAACGAGGAAGGGAACGACGGTATCTGCAAGGTGGCCATCCCCTTCGATAAGCTGGATAAAACCTACAATAATTATAAGGTAACGGATATGCTCACGGGTCAGGTCATCGCCGTGGGTCGCGCCGAGACCGTCAACAACTTCTCCGCCATCGTGCCCTATCAGTATTGCGGCGTGTACATGGTGGAGGGGATCGAGTGATCCCAACTATCCCCCTGCGGGTATAGTCCCGCCCCCCCTTTATATGCAACAGCCCGTGCTGTGCAGATAAATTTGAAATTTTTTTGATAAAGGAGAATTTTATCATGGCAGAAGCAAAAATGGACGCCCTTCTTGACTACGCAGGTCAGAAGGTCGAGACCGTCGTCGGCACCAACAGAAAGATGCGCGTAGGAATCATCGGTTGCGGCTGGATCGCAGACGCTCACGTGGATTCCTACATGCGTATGGCTGATGTGGAGTTCGTCGCCGGTGCCGACCTCATCCCCGGTAAGGCCGCCGCTTTCTTCAAGAAGCACGGCGTGGAGGGCGTTAAGACCGATTACGCCTCCCACAAGGAGATGCTGGACGATGAGTCCCTGCAGCTGGACGGCGTTTCTATCTGCACCTACAACCGTCAGCACGCTGCTCCCGCTATCTACGCTCTGCAGAAGGGTGTTCACGTTATCCTGGAGAAGCCCTTCACCGTCACTCTGGACGAGGCCGTTGAGGTCATGAAGGCCGAGAAGGAAAGCGGCAAGATCCTGTCCATCGGCTTCCAGCCCAGACTGGATCCCAACATGCAGATGATCAAGAAGATCGTGGAGTCCGGCGAGCTGGGTCAGATCTACTACATCCAGACCGGTGGCGGCCGCCGCCGCGGTATCCCCACTCCCTTCCCGGAGGTCACCTTCATCCGTGACGAGACCGCAGGTCTGGGCGCTCTGGCTGACATCGGCTGCTACTCTCTGGACATGGTGCTGAACGCCACCGGCTACCCCAAGCCCCTGACCGTTACCGGCTCCAAGTCCGACTTCTTCGGTAAGAACCCCACCACTTACCCCGACAACCCCGAGTACGCCGCCAAGTTCGGCGTTGAAG
>JAZRFR010000038.1:0-12514 GCA_045643785.1 Eubacteriales bacterium
AGTTTATGGGGGAGCGAGAGAGCGCCAAAGGGAAACTTCTTGAAAGAAGTTTCCCTCTGGACACCCTTCAAGAACTTTCAAAAAGGATATTGACAAATAACCCTTTTGGAAAGTTTTGAAGATTCCAAAGGGACTTTTTCAAAAGTCCCTTTGGTGGGGTCCAGGGGCAAAGCCCCTGGCCGATAAACCCAAATGTGAACATTCCCAAGGAGGCCTATTCCATGAGCATCATCCAAGTCACCTACAAGAACCGCCCTGCTCTGCGGGTCACGACGGAGGCGCTTTCTGCCCTGTTTCTCCCCGAGGACGGCGGCAAGCTGGCATCCGTTACGTCGAATACCGACGGTTTTGAGTTCCTCTGTCAAAATCCCGCTCCCGATTACGCCCCCCTGGCCTACGACGGCTGTTACGTGGAGTCGGAATGCTCCTCCTGGGACGATATGTTCCCCACCATCGATCCCTACACCCCCGCCGAGGGGGACTATGCGGGGATCACCTACCCCGACCACGGGGAGGTTTGCCGTCTGCCCATGACGGTGGCCACCGAGGGGGACACCCTGATCCTGTCCTGCGCGTCCCGTCTGTTCCCCATCACCTTTGAGAAGCGCATCACCCCCGAACCCGACGGCGCACTGGCCATGACCTACGTCATCACGAACAAAGGTCGGGAGGACTTCCCCTACATCTGGGCGGCGCACTGCATGATGAAGGGCACCGACGATCTGGTGGTGCATACCCCGTACACCCCCGATGCCCCCGTTGCCTACACCTTCGGCCCCAAGGGACGAGAGTCCTTCCCCCGCGACCGTCTCATGGGGTACCTACCCGGTGAAGGCGCGGCCTACAAGTACTACTTCACGGAACCCACCGACGGCGGGTTCCTGACCGCGGAGTATACCGCGTCGGGCCACCGCTTTGAGATGGATTACCGTTCGGATGCCGCCGCCATCCCCTACATCGGCATCTGGATCAATAACGGTTCGTTCAAGGACTACTACAACATCGCCCTGGAATGCGCTACCGCCCCCTACGATGCCCCCGACAAGGCCACGGAAAAAGGGTACTGCTCGGTGCTGAAGGTGGGCGAGACCCTGCAGTTCACCATTCGCGTGCGGGTCATCTGATTCTCCGCATACAAAATGCCTCCGACAGAAAAAACTGTCGGAGGCGTTCTTTTTTATCGGTGGCTCATTCCACCCGGAGTCCGTGGAGGGACACGCGGGTATCCGTCAGAACGAATTCCACCTCGCCGGGGATCATGGGGCAATCCACCACGGCGTACTGGGAGCCGTCGATCCAGATGGATACGCAGGAGGGCTCGGCCTCAATGCGGAAGATGTGGAAGTCGTTGGAGGTGAAGAAGAAGTGGTCACGGTGGTAGAGGGTGGTCTCCTCGCCATCCACCACGTCCACCAGCTCCAGCACCTGTCGGCTGACGCGGAAGCGAAGCTCGCGGTAGGACTTCCCTCCATCCCGGATAGAGAAGCGGTAACCGTAACCCACCAGATCGCGGCTGTAGTCGTAATGCTCGGGGCGCACGGCGGCTTCAATGGCGAACAGATCCTTCTCCCCCTGAACAGGCAGATAACGGGTAGTCCGATCGGCGCCAAGTCCCACCAGAATTTTGCCATTCTCGAAGAATACCGAAACATCCTTGTCCACGCAAAATTCCCGGCTCAGCTTGTCGGTAAAGGTGGCGAGGCGGCGGTTCATGAGGCCGTCTTCATCCACCACCGAGGCAAGCTCGCAACGGTCAAAGATCGCGAAGCCCGCGGGATCATTGCCCACGCTCTTGAAGCCGATGAACACGTCGTGCTCCTCGCTCTCGTCGGCGGAGAGGGTGAAGGTCAGGGTGACAATCTCGGGGCGGCGGCAGATGAAGCTCTGCTCGGCGATGATCTCGCCGGTTTGGATGCGGGAAACGTACAGGGCTGCTCCCTCATCCCCCGTGAACAGCTCGGCGGTGACGGTATGGGTTCCTGCCAGCAGGTGGAGACCCTGGGCGGCGGCTACCTCGCCCTTGTCAAAGGCCTCGATACAGCCCTTTTCCTTGTCAGCGTAGATCACGGTATGGATGCAGTCGGGGTCGCCGTTGCCGAAGTACGTCCAGTTGGCCATACCGCCCAAGGTGAAGTCACCGTTGCGGAATTGGTTGGTGGAATGGACACCGCAATCCGTCAGCACGTTGGTGCAGGCGATGGGGCCCAGGGTGCAGTTGCCCACGTAACGGTTGCCGAAGATACGGACGTTCTTGACGGGAGAATAATCGTCTGTCTCGGTGTTATCGAAGGGCTGCTTACCCGCGTAAGGGTTGTCGGGCCAAGTGCCCACGGGGTTGACCGAGGTGAGGAAGTTGTCGTAGGCGTAGACGCCGTCGATCTCCTCCAGCTCCTGGTTGGGATCGGAGGTGCCCCAGGTGATGAAGGCCAAGGCCTTACCGCCGCCCGAGTTGATGTAAGAGTGGGCGGTGGTAATATCCCGACAGCTATTGTCATCCCCCATCAGATTCGTCCACCACAGGATACCGCGGGGGTCGTAGTAGTGACAGGACATGACGATGCCGTCGTCGTTGGACTGCATGAAGCAACGGTTGACGAAGACGTGCTTGGCCCCCGCCACGCCAAAGCCGTCGCCGCTGACGCACTTGACCTCATGGAGCTTGACGTTGGCGATGTAGACATGGGTGGAGTGGTTGAACTCGGTGTGGTAGTTGTTGGAGCGGGTAATCTCCACGTCCTGACAAACGCAATGATCCACGTGGAAGAAACCCAGGGGAATGCAGTGGATGCGGTCGGGACAGCCCGTGGCATAGCCGGGCATACCCACGCCCTCCACCGAGCCGGTATCCATCATGCGGATGGTACCGTGACCCGTCACCTTGAAGTGATGGATGTTCGCGGCTTGGATCAAAGGCAAGTTGGAGACGTGGAGGTTATGCGTCCAGTTGATACCGGGAATGACACCGTCGTGGCCGTAGGTGACCTCGTAATCGTAGTCCTCCTTGAGCTGGGACTGCCACAGGACGGCACCCTTCTCAAAATGGAGATCCACGTTGGAGCGGAGCAACAGATTGGTGACGATATAGCGTCGGCCGTAAAAGTCGGACGAGCCGGGGAGAACCACTCTGCCGCCTCCTGCCTTCGCCACGTGGTCAATGGCGGCCTGGATGGCCTCGCTGTCGTTGGTGACGGCATCGCCCTTGGCACCAAAGTCGGTGACGGATACGGTGTAGGCGGGGAGGTCAAAATCGTAGGGATTCTTATCGAAATCCTCGTAGTTCTCGATATAGAAGCGGTCGCAGAGCCACAGGGGAGCTTTGCCCTCGGCCTCGGCAAAGACCGCGAACTGGTAGGGCAGACGGGTGGTGTACTCGTCCCGCAGGGGGATATGGTCGATGATCACCTCACCCTTACCACCCTCGGGGATCACGCATTCACCCACCAGCCGCTTACCCGCGGGGAGATCCTGCTCGTCGGCCATGGTGGTGGTATAGAGCTTCAGCTTGCCGCCCGCATAGGTGGAGAGAGCCTGTGTGCCCAGCAGATCACCCTTGAAGGTGATGGTCTCGGCTACGGGATCGGCGGTAAGGGAGATCACCTCGCACCCCACCTCGCGGATGGGCTTCTCCTGCTCGAAGGTGTAGCGGTGGATGATGATCTCGCCCTCGCCCTCGGCGAAGAGGACAAACTGCGCCATGCGGCCGTCGCAGAACTCGGGGAGTCGGGAGAGGTTGAAGTAGTAGGCGTGAGGCTCATGATCCTGCGCCAGCTCTACACCGATAGCGCCGTTCTTGCCCCAGGGGTGGGTAGAGGTTGCCCAGGTCAGAGTGGCCAGCTTGGCGGTGGACTTATTTTCGATGACCATGAACACGGTGTTGCGCAGGGGCATGACCATGTTGTAGACGGTGTCGGAGTTATCGGGGAACACGGGGGAGGTCAGACCTGCACCGCCCTTCAGACCCCACACGAGAGCACCACCGTTATCGGTGAGGGTACCGCCCTCCACGGCGTAGAAGTGAGACTGACCACCCACCTCGCCCAGGGTGTTCAGAACAAAGCCGTAGGTCATGGTGATCTCCACCTCGGGCACGTCCCAGCAATCGGCGTAGGGCTTGGTCTCAAAGGTCATGCGGACGGGGGTGAAGTCCATCTTGAGGGTAGAGATCAGACGGGGCTCCTCGGTCATGTAGACCACCGAGCAGAAGCTCTCTGCCGTCCCATCGGGACGGCGCTGACCCCACAGGGTCACGCGGCAGAGCATACCCTCCCCCTTCTTCTGGGAGATCATGAAGCCAGACACCTCAGCAAATCGCTTGCCCTGCTCGGGGGTCAGGGCAATCTCCACGGGAGCCGCGCCGTTTTGCAGGGTCAGGGCGCAGATGGGCTCGGCGGCCTCGAAGATGAAGCGGCCTGCCTCGTGGTTCTGGGACATAGTCCAGTTATCGGCGTGGTAAGTGTAGTCGGTCTGATGCACCTTTTCGTAGGTATATTTGTTTTTGACAAGATAGCGGGAATTGGCCATGGTAGCGTTCTCCTCTCGTTGTAAAGATCAGATCCGGCGGGTTCGTCTATCAGCGCTTGGGCTGCTCGAAACGGAAATCCTCAAAGAGGAACAAGTCCTCCCCTTCCCCGCGGAAGACGAAGCAGAGGCTGTGGGTGCCGTGGGTGTTGGTCAGACGGATGGGGAACTCGCGGGTATCCCCGTGCTGAATGGCGCACTCGGGCTCACAGGTGCAGCACCCCAACAGCTCGCCCTCGGGGCCGCCCTCCCGCACCTCAATGGTACAGGTGTGATGCTCACAAGAGCCGCGGACGAACAACTTGGCGTTCTGGGTCATGCCGTTGACGTTCTGATAGTACAGGTAGGCGCCGTCGGTGATGCCCCGCATCTCGAAGCCGTCGCCGTTCTCCTTTTTGAACACGCCGTCAGAGGCGGCGAAGTACCACTCGCCCTTGATGCGCTTCCAAGAGGCGTCGTACTGTCCCACACCCACGTCCTCGATGAACTCGTCGGTGACGATCTCGCCGTTTGCCTTGTAGTGGGCGTAGAGCATTTTCGTCGCGCGGAAGAAGTGGTCGGTCTCCCCCTGTCCGTAGTTGTCGGGGACGCCGTAGGCGAAGTAGGTCTGGTTGTGGAAGTCGAACACACAGGGGTGATCCACGTTGTTGCAATCGTGGCAGAAGCGGCCGCGGTAGGTGTAGGGGCCGTAGATATTATCGGCGGTGGAGTACCAGGAGCGGTGGGTGATGAGGTAGTACAGTCCGTTGTGCTTCCACACCCAAGGAGCATCCGACCAGAAGGGGCCGTGCTCGATGGGACGGGGCTCCTCGGCCAACGAGATCATATCCTCGTTCAGACGGGCAATGTGGTACTTCTTGTCCAAGCAGGTAAAGCCCCAGATGATGTAGGGGGTTTTCGCCTCGTCGTCGTCGATGAATACCGAGGGGTCATAGGAGGGGGTATCCGCCAGACCCTGCGGCAGAAGGGGCTTTCCGAGGGCGTCCACGTAGGGGCCTTCGGGCTTGTCGGCCACCGCCACGCCGGTGCATTTTTGTTGGTGGGAGAAGTACAGGTAATACTTGCCGTTCCGCTCGGCGGAATCCGTGGCGTAGCACTCCTCGCATTTGCCGAGGAAGGTGTCCTCGGGACGAAGGGTGTATTCCAATTTCCAGTTCAGAAGATCGTCGGTAGAGAAGACCTTCCAATCGTCCATACGATAGTTGTCGTTTCCGGGGGAGCGGTCGTGGGTGGCGAACAGGTACACACGGCCGTTATAGACCCGCATGTGGGGGTCGCAGATACCTTGGTTGGGGATGATGTGCATGATATGGGTTCCTTTCGGTTACTCGTAATCCTCGATGCGCCATTCGTCGTGCCAGTCGAGATAGGCCATCTCTCCGTCGAAGCGGAAGGGGAGCCAGACGTAGTCGGCCTCCTTGGTGTTGGGCTGCTCCAGGGTGGGGATCAGACGGCCGGCGGCGTCTCTTTCCTCAGGGGTGGAATCGTAGCCGAAGGCATCGGCAAAGGCCTTTTCGTACAGCTCGTAGGGCAACTCCATGCGGTGGGGGAGCCAGCGGTCGGCGCAGGCGATGTAGAGATCCTTCTTGCCCGGCACCTTGAAGACGCTGGAGATCTGGCTGTGGAAGGAGGTGTGGCTCTCGTCGGTGGGGTGGGGGTCACCCAGCACCGTGTACGGCCCGTGCCAGCTGTCACCGATGGCCAGCTCCGAGGGGTTGGGGAGGTAGCTCGTCGTGCCCGAAGTGACGAGGTAGTGCTTGCCCTTGCGCAGGAAGTGGGCGGTGGCCTCTCTCACGTAGGGAGGATAGGGGCGAGGGAAGTGGGTGGAGTAGTAGCCCGTGACGTCGGTGTAATCCTCGGTCAGATCGGCGCAAATGGTCTCGGAATGGACGCGCTCAAAGTAGTAGTAGGCCTTGCCGTCGGGGGCGACCACCAGATCGAAGTCGCCCGCGCTCATGTTCAGGGGGCGCAGACCCTCGCGAACCATGGTGTAGGGGCCCGTGAGGTTGTCGGCGGTCAGCACTGTCTCGTCCTGGGTGCCGTCCCGGTGCATGATCTTGAGCCAGCAGACGAATTTCTTCGTCTTTTGGTTGTAGATGATGTGGGGACGATCCATCAGGGAGGTGGGGTGGATGGAGGAGTTGGGATCCTCGGTGTTGGGGGGAATGATGAGCCCCAGATCCTCCCAGTTGTAGAGGTCGGTGGACTTGTAGCACCGCACGCCCCAGTGCCAGATGCCCTTCTCGGGGTCGGTGAATTCCTTGTTCTCGCCGTACCAGTAGTAGGTGCCCTCCCAGTACATGACGGATCCGCCGTGGGCTTGGATGCGCTTGCCCTCGGTGTCCAACCAGACCTTTCCCGGGCGGATGGAGTTGTAGCGGTTATGTTCCACGGTAAATGTCTCCTTGTTTTATTCTTTTGTCTCCAGAATCAACTCACCATTGAGATACACCTGAATGATTTGGTGTGTCTTATCGTAGCTGATCTCTCGCTGCTCATCCCATGTGTCCACCTTGACCAGCATACCGCAATCGGGACATTGCTTTTCGAGGAGATAGTGTACGGTTCCGTTCTCGTCGGTGCGGATCTGCACGTCCGAGGTATCCTCCAGATTCAGAGAGCAGCCGAGATCGTAGGAATAGATATCCATCACATCGGTGCAATGCAAGCATTGCTCAATGACCAGCGAACCGCCGCAGCAATCATAGGCGGAAAGGTCAAAATCGACCTTGCGGACGGAGCCGTGTCGGAAATCTTCCAAAAATTGTTCGACCTTGTCATCATACGAATCCTCTACCAGCACGGGACAAGTTAAATGCCCCTTGTAGGCGGAGATATATTGGATCATCCATTGATAATACTGATCGCCGTGGCCGCCCGCCATGGGTTCGATGTCGCGGCTGAATTCTTGGTTGTAGTTGTCGGTAAATACCCAGTCCCCGTCCGGCGACTTCAAGCGCTGTGCCGTCCATTCATTCCACCATGTCAGCGTTACGATCTTGGGGCGAGTCTCAAACGCGGAGCTCCATTGCGCGTACCAGAAGAGTCCGCCTTGACGGCCGTGAGCGGTATCCGTCCAGGACATGTAGTACGGGAATGCCGCCGTTGCTACGTTCATTTGCTCAATCGTACCGTCTGCCGCCTGTGCGTACTGACGGTAGTTGCTCTCCGCCATATAGCTCCATTGGCTCTCGGGACGATTGATGCTTAAATAATTCCACATGGAACGAACGGTAAAGATATTCTTGTCCTTCAAAGGGAAATCCTCGGGCTGTGTATGAACGGTCAAAAGCAAGGGCTTTTCGTCCCAGTACACGAAGCAATCCTTGTAGCGCTCATCGTTATAATACTCGTCGTACAATTTCTGGTACAGGGGTCCCTTGCTCTCACCGACCCAGTCGCCGACCCACAGTACGACGTAGGGCGTGCCCAAGCCCTCCGCACGCATCTCCATGATCGTGGAGAACAGCGCATCCAAGGGCTGCTGGATATACGGCGTATATGCCCCGTTGCTCAAATAGCCGTCATGGGCGTTGGTCAGGTCAACAATGATAAAATCAACGCCTGCGGTGTAAAGCTGGGTCATATGGGTGCGGATAACGTCGGTGTTGGAGCTGGCGTAATATCCTGCCTCAGGCTTTGCCCAGTAGTGAAAGCTCGCGTAGGAGCCCCAATCCTGTCTGCCCGCAAGCACCTCGGACACATCGTTCCAGCTATCGACCGTGCCGCCTTGTTTACCCAGAATCGCGTCAAACCATACGGAATAGCAAATGGATACGAGATCTTGCTTATGGGTGATATCCAGACCCAGCGTATTTCCCTCCGTAGGGGTGGCTACGACCACTCCGTCTTGCTTGGTGTATTCCACAATGCCATCGTTGAATTTTCCCGTATCCTGCTCCCAGCCTGTCAGCGCTTCGGTGGGGGCTTCCGTTGCCTCTTCGGTGGTGGCTTCCGTTGAAAGGTCTGTCGTCGTTTCAGACGGTTGCGTCATTTCCACCGTAATATCACTCTCTGTATCGGTTGTCTCGGATGCGGAATTGGAAGTATTGCAGGCAACGAGGAGATAGACTCCAAGTATTAAGCAGAATACGGCGAGTATACGCAGCGTAAGATTGTTTTTCACCATTATCTGAATCCTCTTTTCTGTATGGAATAAATATACGACAGCAAAAGGCCTTGATTTCAGAGATGCCCTTTACCGCAATAGTAACATTTTACTCCGGGGAAACGGTATGATCCCGGCCTTACTGATCGTCGCTATCCAGACGAAGCACCGCCATGAACGCCTCGGGGGAGACTTGGACGGAGCCCAGCTGGCGCATCTTCTTCTTACCTTCCTTCTGCTTCTCCAGCAGCTTCTTCTTACGGGTAATGTCACCGCCGTAGCACTTGGCCAAAACGTCCTTGCGCATGGCCTTAACGGTCTCGCGGGCGATGATCTTGGAGCCGATGGCTGCCTGGATCGGGATCTCAAAGAGCTGGCGCGGGATGTTGTCCTTCAGCTTCTCCGCCACCTTGCGGGCACGGCCGTAGGCCTTCTCCTCGTGGACGATGAAGGACAGGGCGTCCACCTGCTCGCCGTTGAGCAGGAAGTCCAGCTTCACCAGCTTGGAGGGCTCGTAGCCCAGCAGCTCATAGTCCAGAGAGGCATAACCACGGGAACGGGATTTCAGGGCGTCGAAGAAATCGTAAATGATCTCGTTGAGGGGGAGGTGGTAGTGGAGCTCCACGCGGGTCTGGTCGAGGTACTTCATGTCGATGAAGGTACCGCGGCGATCCTGACAGAGATCCATGAGACCGCCCACGAATTCGGTGGGGGTGATGATGTTGGCCTTCACGATGGGCTCGCGGGCTTCCTTTATGAGATCATTGGTGGGGTAGTTGGAGGGGTTGTCCACGATGATCTCCTGCCCGTCGGTGAGGGTGACCTCATAGACAACGCTGGGGGCGGTGGTGATGAGGTCGAGGTTGAACTCGCGCTCCAGTCTCTCCTCGATGATCTCCATGTGGAGCAGACCCAGGAAGCCGCAACGGAAGCCGAAGCCCAGGGCCACCGAGGTCTCGGGCTCAAAGGACAGGGCGGCATCGTTGAGACGGAGCTTCTCCAGCGCCTCGCGGAGGTCGCCGTAGCGGGCGCCGTCAGCGGGGTAGATACCCGCGTAGACCATGGGGTGCGCCTCGTGGAAGCCGGGGCAGGGTTCGGCGGTGGGATTGTCGTGGAGGGTGACGGTATCGCCCACCTGGGTCTCGCTGACCGACTTGATGGAGGCGGTGAGGTAGCCGACTTCGCCCGCGCGGAGACAGTCGGTGCTCTTGAGTCCGAAGGGCTCCAGGGTGCCCACGTCCACCACGTCGAAGGTGGTGCCGGTGCTCATGAGGCGGATCTTATCACCTGCCTTGAGGCAACCGTCAAAGACGCGGATGTTGACCACGACACCGAGATAGCTGTCGTAGTAGGAGTCGAAAATGAGCGCCTTGAGGGGGGCGTCCTCGTCGCCCGAGGGGGCGGGGATGTCGCGGACGATGGCCTCCATGACGTCGGGGATGTTGAGACCCGTCTTGGCCGACACGGCGGGACAGCCCTCGGCGGGGATGCCGATGATGTCCTCAATGTCCTCGCGGCAACGGTCGATCTGGGCGGGGGGGAGGTCGATCTTATTGATGACGGGAACGATCTCCAGGCCTGCGTCCACAGCGAGGTAGGCGTTGGCCAGGGTCTGGGCCTCGATGCCCTGGGTGGCGTCCACGATGAGGAGAGCGCCGTCGCAGGCGTTGAGGGAGCGGGAGACCTCATAGTTAAAGTCCACGTGGCCGGGGGTGTCGATGAGGTTGAACTCATAGATCTCCCCGTCGGGAGCCTTGTAGTTGAGCTTGACGGCGCGGGCCTTGATGGTGATGCCGCGCTCCTTTTCCAGATCCATATTATCCAGCACGCGGTTCTCCATTTGGCGGGCGGTCAGGGTCTGGGTCTGCTCCAAGAGGCGGTCGGCCAGGGTAGACTTACCGTGGTCGATGTGGGCAATGATGGAGAAATTGCGGATGTGCTTCATGCGGTTGTTCTGTGCCATAGGGTTCCTTTCGTGGGGGAGCGGCAGGGCTCTGCCCTGCACCCGCCTAAGGGACTTTTGAAAAAGTCCCTTAGGAATCCCCAAAACTTTCAAATATCAAATATAATCATATATACGCGGTGGGCGCACAATGCTCCGAGTATGATTATACTACATTTTCGGGAATTCGTAAAGGGGTTTGGGGAAAATTATAGGGGGAAAGGAAAAGTTTTTTCAAATATAAAAGATAAAGAGCTGTGGATTTATTCCATAGCTCTTTATCATACTTGGATGACATGTACCGCTTTGCCCTGTTTTTGCGCGTATTTCACCGTATACGCCGTCCCTTTTGATATGCCATCCCAGATCACCAGGATCTCGTCTGCCATATCCACCATTTGCTCATTTCGTTTGAGCGGGGCAGCCTTACCGTAACGATCATATTGCGGGCGCATGATCATTTTTGACAATCTGTGTTTATCCGCATACTGCTCGGCAAGCATATCCACGCCATTCGCTCCCCCGCTTATAATCATTTCTGCATTCGGAGGAATATACGTAGAGAAATCGAAGTCCGTAATACTTCTCGATCCAACAATCAATAATTTCATGGTTTTCTCTTTCACCGATCATTTTTTACAGTTGCACCTGTATAGGTGCATTATGATTATACCACAGGAATATAATAAAGTCAATAGAATCACTGAAAGAAAAAGGTAAAAACATGAATAAACAGATCGAAAAACAGATCGGCGCCAACATCCGAATTCTCCGTGAGCGAGCAGGCATGACACAGGATGCTCTGGCAGCCAAGCTCCAACTCGCGGGATGTGACATTACACGCAGTGCCGTCGCTAAGATCGAGGTGGGGCAAAGACACCTGTACCCCGATGAACTGATTCGAATCAAAGAAATCCTACGTGTAACCTACGATGACATTCTTCATATCCCCCACGAATGACCGGCTCACCTCTCTGTGAGTCGGTCATTTTTCTAAATCGGGCGATTCGAATCTGCCACCCCAAAAGTATTTTCGAAAAAACGCCAAAAACTCTTGATTTTTGCGCGGAAATGAAGTATAATGAAGTGAATATAAACCGATACAGAATGGAGGATTCCCATGAGCCACGAGAATAACGCCGCCGTTGTGACACCCGAAACCGAGAATACCCCCGTTGTACAAGAGGAAACTGCCCCCGCCGCAGAGCCCCGCCTGCCCCGCCCCCCCAAGCGCAAAAAGAGATGGGGCGACCGCAAGGACGGCCGTCTGGTGCGTACCGCCCAGCCCATGAATAAAATGATGGCCTTCATCATGAAGGATCGCGCCGACGCCATGAACTACTTCGCCGACGAGCTGGACGTCACCGAGACCGACGCCTTCTGCAAGCAGATGATCGCCGACGGATACGAGGGCTTCAGCTTTCTCCACATCATGCTGGCGGCCTACGTCCGCACCATCTCCCAAAAGCCCGCCCTCAACCGCTTCATCAGCGGCCAGCGCATCTATGCCCGTAACAACATCGAGGTCAACATGACCATCAAAAAGGATATGCGGGAGGACTCCCCCGACACCTGCATCTCGGTCATTTTTGAGCCCGACGATACCGTGGTGGACATCTACGAGAAGTTCAACGCCGCCGTCCAAAAGGAAAAGGAGAAGGAGGATCTCGATTCCAGCTTCGATAAGACCGCAGGCACGCTGGCTTCCCTGCCCCGCCCCATCCTCCGCGCCGCCATCCGCTTCCTGTTCTGGCTGGATTACCACGGCTGGATCCCCAAGGCACTGACCGATCTCTCCCCCTTCCACGGCAGTATGATCATCACCTCCATGGGATCCCTGGGTATCAAGCCCATCTACCACCACATCTACAATTTCGGTAACCTCCCCGTGTTCATCTCCTACGGCAAAGTCGGAGGCCAAGCGGTCTTAGGAAGACAAAGTTGGT
>JAZRFR010000039.1:0-22876 GCA_045643785.1 Eubacteriales bacterium
AGCGCATTCAACTGAAAACAAAACTGACACCGTATGAAAAACGATGTCAGTTTCAAGAAAACATGAGGTTTTAAGAGATATTTCAAGCTATTCTACGAAATGCTTTTCTTTTTCGTGTCTTTTGACTTGGGTTCACTCCACATCCGTAGAGGTTTTCTTTTTTTCGGTTGACGCCGATACGCCTTATCCCAGCAAAATATCCGAGATAAGCATGACACAGAATCCCACCAGCAGGGCGTAGGTCGCGCCCCGCTCACAGCCGTGGGCGTGGGTCTCGGGAATCATTTCGTCGCTGATGATGTAGAGCATGGTACCGCCCGCAAAGGCAAGGGCAAAGGGCAGGATGGCGGCGGAGACGGTAACGGCAAAGTAACCGATGAGGGTGCCCACTACCTCCACAAGTCCCGTCCCAAGAGCGATGGCAAAGGTCTTGCCGGGCTTGATGCCCGCGGCCAGCATGGGGCCGATGATGACCATGCCCTCGGGGATGTTCTGGAGAGCGATACCGCCCGCGATCAGTAGCGCCTCGGCGGTGTTGCCCGATCCGAAGCCCACGCCTGCGGCGATACCCTCGGGGAGGTTATGGATGGCGATGGCCATGACGAACAGGAGAACCTTTCCCGCGTTGCGGTTGTTGGGGTGGGATTCCTGATCCACTTCAGCCATTTTATGGAGGTGGGGCACCAGGCGATCCACCAGATTGAGGCACAATGCCCCCACGAAGATGCCCGCGACCGTCATGCCAAGGGCGATGAGCTTGGCGATCACAGGGGATGCGCTCTCCTCGGGTGCGGGGGCAAACATGGCAAAGCCATAGTCTACCGAGGGGATAATCAGACCCAGTACCGCAGCCGCCAGCATGACCCCCGCGGCAAAGGCCAGAACAATATCCGAAAAACGGTGGGAGGCTTTCTTGAAGATAAAGCCGATGGCGGCACCGAATACCGTCGCGCCACCCACACCGAGAGCGGTGAGTAAAACCATATCCATAGGTCATTCTCCTTGACTCAGTAATTTTCTGTCAGAATACCGCATCCTCAACTTCCCCCATCAGCCGTTCCAGATTCTCCTCGGAATACTCGATCTCGGAGGAGAACATACGGGCAATTTCGCAGAGAGAGTCGATTCCTTCCCCTCCCGTGGCGCGGTGGATGGCGTGGATGATGGCCGTACAGAGCGCGGCAAAGGCGGTGCGGGTACGACACGCGTCGGGCCAATAGGTGGCGTCAGCGGTCATGTAGCGGTAGAGGAAATAGCAGACCAGATTCTCGTAGGCCACGTCGGTCTCCCCGTCCAGCTCGCAGAGCGGATCTCCGTCCAACCGCTCCAACGCGTTGAGGCAGGCATCCCACGCGGGATCCAGCCGCTCCATATCCCGCAGGATGGCGGCGATGTTCGGAAAGCTCTTGAAGGCATTCGTGACGCTCTCATTTAAGTCTATGTCGCTGTGGTAAAAAACGTGACGAATTCGGTCGGATAAAGGCATGGAACGGTCTTGGAGGATGGGGAGGAGACGTTCACGCCGCTCCAAAAGCTCTGCCGTCGTTTCGTCAAGCTCCCGCGCCTCATCGCGGGCATGACGCTCACGGGCGGCTTCTTCCGTGGATAGCAACACCACAGAAAAGGGCTCGGTTTGCCCCAGAATCAATGCGGCGGCGGCCTCACAGCAGAGCCCCAGTCCCAGCTCCACACGGTCGGGGAGGATATTGCGAAAACGGGGGTGGTCGGCGCAGATGTGGCAGAGGGAGTCCTCGCCCAGCTCGGTGATGAGGTCGCAGAGGCCGTTTTCATGGAGGAAAGGGCACCGCTCGTCGTGGGTGAGGATGAAGCAGGGCGGGTCGGCCTCGCGGTCGATGCTACGCCGCAGACGCTCACCCATGCTTCCCTCCACGGTATCAAAGCGGGCAAGGGCATCGGCGTCCACGTCGATCTCCCAACCGACACAACAGGAGTGGCGGCAGGAGTCGGCGATACATTTGAACGATGCGAAATAATTTGGTACGTATACAGGTTTCATATTTCTTGAGTTCAGAATTTCCGCCAGACGTTACGGTTGACGACTGCGGTGTAGGACTGGATCATCCGGACGATTTTGGTGGATACGTCCTCGTCGGTATAGGCGGGGACGGGTGTACCCCAGTCACCGTTTTGAATCAAGGACACGGCGGTTTCCACCGCTTGCAGAAGACTGTCCTCGCGGATCCCCGCCAGGGTAAAGCAGGCTTTCTCCATGGCCTCGGGACGCTCGGTGGAGGTGCGGATGGACACGGCGGGGTAGGGTCTGCCGATGGAGGTATAAAAGCTTGCCTCCTCGGGAAGGGTTCCGCTGTCGGAGACCACGCAGAATGCGTTCATCTGGAGATGGTTGTAATCGAAAAAGCCCAAGGGCTCGTGAAGCATCACGCGGGGGTCAAGGGCAAAGCCCGACGCCTCCAAGCGCTTACGGGCGCGGGGATGACAGGGGTAGAGGATGGGCATACCGTACCGCTCGGCCAGACGATTGATGGCGGTAAAGAGAGCGTTGAAATTCGCCTCGTCGTCGATGTTTTCCTCGCGGTGTGCGGAAAGGAGTATATATCCTTTGGAAGGCAAACCCAAACGGGTGAGAATATCACTGTTTTCAATAGCCGCGAGGTTGGCGTGAAGCACCTCGGCCATGGGAGAGCCCGTCACGAAGGTGCGCTCGGAAGGCAGACCGCAGGCAAGGAGATTACGGCGAGCGTGCTCGGAGTAGGCCAAATTTACGTCTGAAATGACGTCAACCATGCGGCGGTTGGTCTCCTCGGGGAGACATTCGTCCATGCAACGGTTCCCGGCTTCCATGTGGAAAATGGGAATATGCAAACGCTTCGCGGAAATCGCAGACAAGCAGGAGTTGGTATCGCCCAGAATCAGGAGCGCATCGGGACGGATAGCCGCCATAAGCTTGTAGGAGGCGTTTATGATATTTCCCACCGTCTCACCCACATCCGCTCCTGCGGCGTCAAGATAGACATCGGGCGCATCCACCCCCAGATCGCGGAAGAAAATTCCGCTGAGGGTATAGTCGTAGTTCTGTCCCGTATGAGCCAGGAGACAGTCGAAATAGCGGCGGCACTTCCCGATCACGGCAGACAGGCGGATGATCTCGGGTCGAGTGCCCACCATGATGAGTAGTTTGAGTTTGCCGTTATCACGGAATTTCACGTTGCTGAAATCAAGATTCATGGGGTTCCACCTCCTCGGGATAGGTATCGGGCCTTGCGGGGTCGTAGCATTCACTCGCCCAGATAACCGTGACAAGATCCGCCGTTTCCGACAGATTGGTGATGCTGTGGACGTAACCGGGCAGAATGCGAACGGCCTCGGGCTTCTCCCCCGTAACGGGGAATTCCAGCACCTCGTCGCCATCCACCCGCCGCATACGGATGAGTCCCTCACCCGCCACCACCGTAAAGATCTCATGCTTGGTCATGTGCCAATGCTGTCCCTTGGTGACACCGGGCCTTATGGTATTGACCGAGACTTGCCCGCAAAGATCCGTGCGGATAAGCTCGGTAAACGAGCCACGGGCATCTTTATGCATATCCAAAGAGCGCACGGCCTGATCAACGGGTAGGTAGGAGAGGTAGGTGGCGTAGAGCTTCTTTTCCAAGCTGTCGTCGGCCATAGCCGAAACAGCGGGCGTTCTCCCTCGGTCGCGGAAGGATTCCAGCAAGCGTGCGATCTCCCCCACCGTCGCGGAGTGGGTTACGGAAACCGAGCAGAAGGGAGATCCATCCCCCTCTCGGTAGGGCTTCCCCGTCAGAGCGTTCCGTATTTCGGCAATCAGATCGTCGATATAGACCAGCTCCAGCATTTCATCGGGACGGTGTATCTCGATGGGCAGATCACGGGTCAGGTTATGGCAAAAGGTCGCCACGACCGAGTTGTAGTGGGGGCGGCACCACTTGCCGAACAGGTTGGGAAAGCGGTAGATCATCACCTCTGCCCCCGTTTCGCGGGAATAGGCAACCAGCCGCTCCTCGCAGGCGCGCTTGCTTCGGCCGTAGGGGTTGTCGTATCGCCCCTCCAGCGTCGCCTGAACCGAAGAAGCGAACAGGATGGGACAGGTGTTTCCCTGCTCTTTCAAGGTCATCAGAAGCCGTTCGGTACAGCCCACGTTACCATCCCACAGAGTCTGCGGATCATCCGCGCGGTTGACCCCCGCCAGATGAATGACAAAATCGGTCTGCGCGGCATAGTGAGTCAGCTCCTGCGGATCAGATGCCACATCGCAAGGGTAAATTTCATGGGTGCGCCCCAAAGCCGCGATCAGATTCCGACCGACGAAGCCCCGGGCACCTGTGATCAAAATTTTCATAACCGCCCGTCCTTCGCCAGCTCTTCCCGAATGTAGGAGAGGGACAAGAGCTTGTCCTTGACCTCGGCTACGGTCAAAAGGCGGGTATTGTGGGAATTGAACTCCACAAGGGGATTGCGCTCGGTATTGCCACGGTCAAAGTACTGCTCGTAATGGAGGCCTCTCTGATCGCAGGGAACGCGGTAGAAGGCTCCGCAATCCTCGGCGCGGGCGCATTCCTCGTTGGTGAGCAGGGTCTCGTACAGCTTCTCGCCGTGACGGATACCGATGGTCTGAATCTTTCCGTTCCCCGTGGTATCGAACAGCTCCAGAGTCGCCTGCGCCAGGGTCTCGATGGTACAGGCAGGGGCCTTCTGAACCAAAATGTCGCCGCTGTTGCCCTGTTCAAAGGCAAAGAAGACCAGGTCGATGGCCTCGTCGAGGGACATAATGAAGCGAGTCATGGAGGGGTCGGTCACGGTGATGGGCTGACCTTCTCGCAGTTGACGGATCCACAAGGGGATCACGGACCCGCGGGAGCAGAGGACGTTGCCGTAGCGGGTACAGGAGATCACCGTTCCATCGGCCTCGGTGGTGCGGGCCTTGGCTACGGCCACCTTCTCCATCATAGCCTTGGAAAGCCCCATGGCGTTGTCGGGATAGGCCGCTTTATCGGTAGACAGGCAGATCACGCGGCTGACTCCCGCCGCGATAGCGGCATCCAACACGTTTTCGGTGCCCAGGATATTGGTTTTAACCGCTTCCATGGGAAAGAACTCACAGGAGGGTACCTGCTTGAGGGCGGCGGCGTGGAAAACCAGATCCACCCCATTCATGGCATACTGCAAGCTATGGGCGTCACGAACGTCTCCGATGTAAAACTTCACCTTACCGACTGCCTGCGGCATTTTCGCCATCAGCTCGTGGCGGAGCACATGCTGCTTTTCCTCGTCACGGGAAAAGATGCGAATCTCCCGCAAATCGGACGCCAGCACACGGTCCAGAACGGCGCGGCCAAAGCTCCCCGTTCCCCCCGTGATCAGAAGTGTTTTATCCGTAAACTGTGTCATGTTATCCCCCGTTTCCCGTTTTTGCGTTTTTGCTGTTCTCTCCGCATTCGCTCCCTGCTTCGAAAAAAGCACAGAGTATACTTACGAAAATTATACCATAAAGCCTCTGAAAAGTCAATATATTTCATGCCTTACAGGGAAGAATACACCCCCTTGTTTTTTTGGATAAAATCTCCGTCTGCCTCTTGCAAAATCCCCCGAAATATGGTATCATATGCCTGTACGGAGCAGGCGTTCCCTGCCCCGATTCCATGAAACGAGGTATGAACATATGTCCAAGGCACAATGGATCTGGTACAACGGCGATTTCGAGCTGTACCACAGCATGAAGCTCCACAGCCGCCGCGAAGAATACGGAGTGGAGTACCCCTGCTTCTGGTCCCTGTCCGCCCCCTACCCCACCGCCAGCTTTGCCAAGGCCTTCCACGCCGACGAAGCCGACACCGTCCGTCTCGTCACACCCCATAAGGCATATTTGACCATTGATAACGTGCGCTACGCCGCCAACACCGATATCTCTGTTCCCGCGGGCGATCACGTGGCTCGCGTGGTTATCCTCGCCCAGGAGGGCTTCCCCTGCATCTACATCAACTCCAAGTACCTGGTCACCGACGGCACCTGGGTCTGCGACCACCTGGCAGGCGGCCCCGTTCCCGTGGGTACCTGGGACGTGTACGACTCCCCCGAGGACGATCCCACGGTCTTCCCCTTTGCTTACGAGACCATCAAGGCCGTCAAGGTCGTAAACACCGACGAGGGCAAGCTCTACGACTTCGGCCGTGAGATGTTCGGTGTGGTGCGCTTTGACGCTGATCCCGCCGCCACCGTCCGCGTGGTATACGGTGAGTCCCGCGAGGAGGCCACCGATCCCGCCGAGGCGCTCATCCGCGAGACCGTCACGGGCAAGGATCACTACGACCTCGCTCCCCGCGCCTTCCGCTATATCTGTATCAAGTCTGACGGCGCTGAGCCTACGGGCGTCATCGCGGATTACGAGTACCTGCCTCTCACGGATCGCGCCTCCTTCTCCTGCAACCGCCGCGACGTGAAGAAGATCTGGGACATCTGCGCCTACACCCTCCACCTCAACTCCCGTGAGTTCTTCCTGGACGGCATCAAGCGCGACCGCTGGTGTTGGTCGGGTGACGCCTACCAGTCCTACAAGGCCAACAATTACCTGTTCTTCGACCCCGATATCACCAAGCGCACCATCATCGCTCTTTTGGGCAAGCCTCCCTACGAGCAGCACATCAACTCCATCAACGACTACTCCATGTACCTCATCATCGGCGCCTACGAATACTACTACGCCACGGGGGACAAGAAGTTCATTCAGGTCTACTATGCCCGTCTGAAGGCGCTGTATGACTTCATCGAAGGCCGTACCAACGAGGCAGGCTACGTCTGCCAGCGTCCCGGAGACTGGATCTTCATCGACTGGTCGGATATGGACAAGGGCGGCGACCTCTGCGCCGAGCAGATCCTGTTCTGGCAATGCCGCAATGCCATGGCCTCCCTCTCCGAGCTGGTGGGTCTGGACGGCGAGGGCTACCGCAAGGCGGCTGACAAATTGAAGCGCAACATTATGCGGGACTTCTGGCGTGAGGATCGCGGCGGTTTCGTGGACTGCTACACCACGGGCAAGGAAAGCATTACCCGCCACGCCAACATCTTCGCCATCATGTACGACTTTGTCTCCGAGAAGCGAGCCCGCAAGATCACCCGCATGGTGCTGGAGAACGACGCCATCACCCAGATCACTACTCCTTATTTCGAGTTCTTTGAGCTCTGCGCCCTGTGTAAGATGGGTAAGCTCTCGGTGGCGCAGAAGAAGATCGAGTCCTACTGGGGCGGCATGGTGAAGCTGGGCGCCACCTCCATCTGGGAGCAGTATCTTCCCGAGCAGGAGGGCATCCAGCACTACGGCATGTACGGCATGAAGTACGGTTGCTCCCTCTGCCACGCATGGGGCGGCGGTCCCATCTACCTGCTGGGTCGCTACTGCCTGGGTGTCTACCCCACCTCGGTAGGCTATGAGACCTACGCCGTCGAGCCCAACCGCGGTATGTACAAGCACATCGACGGTAAGGTTCCCCTCCCTGAGGGCGGCGAGGTCACCGTCAAGATGGACGCTCATACCTGCACCGTTACCACCACCCGCGAAGGCGGCACCCTGATCCTGAAGGGTAAAGAGTACGCCATTCCCGTGGGCGAGAGCTTTACGGTGGAGTTCTGAATCGCATAAAAACAGGAGTGTCCCGCTCATGCGGGGCACTCCTATTTTTGCATTTTGCGACTCACACGTCGCAGTTGAGCTGAGATCCAACGCCGCAACGACGGAAACAACAGCAGATGAACACCCCCGAACAGCAGAGCGGTTACCACCGTTTCAGCAAGTCCCACCAACAGGAACGCGCCGAAGGAATCCACGGGGATGGGACATACGCGCCACAAAAGCTGTACCCCAACCATCATCACCAGACAGATGCCGTGAACCGCCAAAGAGCGAAAGGGCTTGCGCCCCAAAAGCCGCTTGTTGGCGTACAGGATCACGTCAACAGAACGATAAAGCAACGCTGCCACGGTACCCAACAGCACACCGTGTATGCCCCACAGAAGGACACCCGCCAGCGATACGGCGAGATTGATCCCCGTCTCGATCAGAGTCTGGGGCACGGTCTCCTTGAAATGCCCCGCGTAGTTGATCGTCAGAAGCATGGGCTGGCGGATGGCGGTGAGCCAAGCCACGGCGGCAAAGAGGAGCGCCAGCCTGGGGTCGCAGTACGCCGCGTCGGTCACCCCTGCGGTGTAAAGCGTCATAAAGGGCAGGGTCAGATGGAGCGCGGTGGAGAACAGGGTGGCGGCGGCGATGCCGTACACCGATTCAAACACGTCCATGCGGGCGGTAAACCGCGCCTTGTCCGTCTGGTAGGTCTGCCCCAGGGCAAAGCTGACCGAGCCCGACAGGATGGTCAAGATCCGCTCCAGATAGGTAAAGATCAGCTTGTACAGCGTATAGACACTGACCACCTTCAAGTCGCAAAAGATTGTCAGGAGCAGAATGTCCGTATTGTGGAAGATGACCTCGGCCACCCGATGAAGGATCATGTAGTTCTTTTGGACAAGAACCCCCTCCGCAGGAGGCAGATTCAACGCAACCCACTTGTATTTGACCTTGACGTACCACAGAATGCAGAAGGCCTGTATGCCGTGAATGGCAAAGGACACCGCCAGAATGACCACGATGGGACAATCCAGCGAAATCATGACCACCTTGGCAATCCCCGCAAGGAGGGTGACCAGCGTGGTCAGATTGGTCTGCACATAGCTTTTTCCCGCCGCTTGCAGAAGGATTTGGTACTTCCCTTGCAACCAAAAGGTCAGAAGCATTCCCGCGCCGCTGAAAAACACCACCCCCGCCACCGTGAAATAGGACAGGGTACTCCTCGCAATCAAGGGGAACAGCAGAGCGGCGGCGATCAGCGCAAGTAAGTAAATCAACCCCGTCCGCTTGTAGTAGCGGTGAGTGGCGCTGAGGACTGTATTGATAGCTGTGCGGTCGTCCTCGGCTACGGGCTTGTAGAGAGCCTGCAGGGTCAAAGCCCCCATGCCCGCTTCCAGCAGTCCCAAATACAAAAGGAACTGGTTAACCGAGCCCAGAAGGCCATTGACCTCCGAACCGTAGCCCGTGATGAACAGGCGGGGCAGAAGCAACCCCACCGCCAGGCTCACGGCATAGCCCAATACGGCGCTCAGGCCGTTTCGGAGTGCTAATTTTCGTTTGCTCATATGTGAAAAGGGCAACGGCTACCCGTAGGCGGCCGTTGCAAGTGCAGATGTGTTAATTCTTCTCGCTCCAACTTGCGATGGCACGGATCTTCTCGTGATCGGTGTCGCTGTAGCTGACGGTCAGGCTCATGCCTTCGGTGACCAGAATCAGCGTCTCATCGGAAGCCAGACTGCCGCGGTAGACAATACCGTCCTCGGCGGTGATATACACCACGGTTTCCCCGCCTACGGTGGCCAGACGGACGGTCTTGACCGTAATGTCGGCGGTCTTGGTCTCGGGAGCGGGCAGCTCCTCCTCGTTAATGACGCCGCGCTTGGCCAGCTCCTCGATATACGCCTGCTTGGCGGTCGTCTGGGAGTCGCCCGTGGCTACGATGCTGTAGTTCTCCACGTTAACCAGAGCGTACAGCTTGACCAGACCGTTCTCATCCTTCAGCACCATGATATAGGTGGCCTGACCCTCTACGTTGATGAGGGAGGGGAAAGAGGCAACGTAGCCCTTCTCTTGGACTTCACCCTGAGCGGCGCCCATGGCGGAGTACTCCTCGGCGCCGATAACGGGGTAGTACTTGTACTCACCCGTACGGGCGTTGGTGATGATGAAACCAATGTTCGATTCATCAGCGGTAACCGAAGTCACGCCGGTGTAGTACCATACGTCGTCGCCGCGGACGATGTAGCCGTAACCGTCGGTGGTCATCTTACAGTCGCGGTTGCCGATCACCGAGTTCCAGAAGCCGCCCGACAGGGTGCCGTACCAATCGTACTTCTGGCAGGCCAGATCGCCGTCGTAGACGTTATCGATCCAGGAGGGGGATTCATCCACGGGGTAGATCTCGGAGGTACCGTCGCAGGGGTTGAAAATGATGACCTCATTTACATCCATCGCGCCGAACAGACCTACCTTGGGCTTCATGCAGGAGACGATGTAGTAGGGATTGCCCTCCTCGTCGATCTCGAAATTGACGCTGGAAAAGATCTTGGTGGGATAGGAGAAACGAAGCTTACGCATCAGGTCCTCGCCGAAATACGCGCTGTCCACGTAGATCATGGCCTTGTCGAACTTGATATAGTCGGCATCGTTGCCCACGGGGTCTACCATGACGTAACCGGGTACGCCGTTTGCCGAATTGTTGATCCAACGGAAGAAATCAGCGTATTCCAGATTCGCCACTTTCTTGGGGGTTCCTTGGTAATTGATCTGGTTGTAATCCAGGCTGAGCACGTACTGGGAAACCACGTCGGAGAGCGCGCCCAGCTCGCGGTTACCCAGAATGGAGGCAGAAGCGGTATCCATCAGGGAGATGTTGGTGACCACGTCAGCCTCGGGCATATCCTCCGAGAAGTCTGCCTGCTGTACCTCAATAACTTCGGCGTACGAGTAGGCGTTGAAGAAGGTAGAGGAAATGATCCCACCCAGAACCAGCACGGCCACGGGAACGGCGGCGATGATCAAAAATACCTTATTGAGCTTCAGCTTGGTCGTTCCCTTTCCCAAGTCGCTGAGTCCGCTGACCACGCCCAAAGGCAGGCCGTAGAAGAAGATGACCAGCAAAAGGAAGGTCCAGAATCCCGTGCTGAACACGTTGATGGGGGGCAGCATGAAATAGTAGGCCAGCGCCGTCAGCACCGTGCCGATGACCACGGCCAGAATGATACGGGTGGTTTTGTTCAGGTTTTTCATGTTCGTTTGTACTCTCCTTTCCGAGATGACATCATTATATCACAATTTTGTCAAGTTGTCAAGTGATTGGATGAAAATTTCTCTAAATTTTTTCCTGGTTCAGAATGTGAATCTGGCACATCCCCATGGTGGTCAGCGCCGCTTCGTGAGTCGCAGGCGTTACCCCCGCGCAGCAGGCGGCATCCACCGAGATAAGCGACTCGGGGTAGGTAGCCTTGAGCAGAAGGGTGTTGGACACTACGCAGATGTCGGTGCAGAGTCCGATCAGCTCGACGGTAAAATCGTCTTCACCGACCGCCTTCTTTACCAACACAGGCAGTTCCACCGAACCGAAGGTAGGCTTTTCTACCGCGGTATACGAAATACCGTCCAGGGCAGAGGCCACGGCAGGATGCAGCTCCCACCCCTTCGTCCCCTTGATGCAGTGGGGCACGGGCAGGTGCTTTCCCTCCGAGGTATTCATATAGTCCTCGGTGTGGGTGTCGTAGGTCACGAAGATCAAGCCGTCGGGATCAGCGGCGTAAGCCTTGATCTTGGCGGCGACGCTATCCAGGATCGCCACGGCCTCGGGCGTGCCCAGAGCGCCGTCCACGAAGTCGGTCTGCATATCGACAACAACAAGAATACGTTTCATGGTAGTCTCCTTTTTCAGATTTTATCCCAACACAGTCAAGGGAATACACACGGGCAGGGGATATCCCAAAATCTCCATCATAACGGGGATGCGGTTGACCGCTTCCACGGAATCCCCTGCGGTGAAGGTCACCTGCCACGCAGTACGGCCCGTGACGTTTCCCAGACCCTTGGGGCCTGTGCTGCAGCTACTGGGATGGAGGAAGCAGACCGACTTCTTATAGTCCGCCGTCCAGCCCTCGGGGGCATACACGCGGACGTTCAGCCATTGGGCGTCGTACTGGGGGTTGCACAGCTCCACCGTGACTGTCAGCTGGCCGTTGGGCTTGATATAGGGCTCTCCCTCGTAGTGGACAAGGGCGATGATGCCGTGATCGTCCACGCAGAAGGAATAGGGGATCTGCGCCATGAACTCCTCCACGGAGGAGCCATAGAGGGTGGGAGGAAGGGTCGAGGGCGCGCCCGCGGGGTAGAGTCTGCCGTCGGCCTCTCCGTCGGCGGGGACGAGATCAATGCTATGAGCCTGCATGACGGTGGGCATGAGACGGATGACACGCTCGGAGAGCTCGGTACAGGTTTCCGGGAAGATCTTGACCCAATCCGAGGAACGGTCGATGGACATGGTGAGGATGCGGTCGCCGATGTACTCCGTGAGATCGGTGGGAATACCCGCCGTTCCACGAAGAATACCCAGGAATGCGCCCACGGTGGCGGCGGTGCAGTCGGTGTCGTCGCCGCAGTTGATGGCGTAAAGCAGAGATTGCAGGAAATCCCCCTCGCCGTACAGGAGTCCCATCACCACAAAGCCCAGGTTACCCGGCGCCTGGAACGCGCCCCAATCGGCGTTGAAGTCCACCACGGCCTGTCGGGTCTCGAGCCACGGCGCACCCGCGTCGTACTTCTCCATGACCAGGCGAATGGTGCTTGCCACACGGCTATCGGCGTGAATATAGGTCAGCGCCCGATCCAGGGCAGTACGGATATCCGTCTCCACGAAGGCAACCGACTCCAGAGCGGCGGTAAAGATCTCCGCCACGGTGCCCTCCGCCAGGCCGTGATCCACGCAGGCATCCATAATGGCGTACTTCACGGCGACATCGGGACAGCCGGGTGCCAGGCACGCCCAGATCTCAGAGCGGATCCATGCGCCGTTGGAATGGTGCCACGCTGTGTTGGTCAACTCACCGCTCATGGGAGGCAGAAAGCCCATTTTCAGGTTGTTTTTGGCGATACCGTACTCGTTCCAATCAGGGTAGATGTAACGCATCCAGTACCAAGCCAGATGATTGGGGGAGAGCTGATTCGGTCCCACTTCCTCCATGGCGCGGAGCCAGACCAGCTGAAGATCCAGATCGTCGTTGGGCAGAGGCTCACCCTTGGGGGTGGTGTAGCCCGTGACGGAAAGGGGTCCCGGCTTATTCTCAAAGGGGGTTCCCATGGTACCGCCGACATTCTTCCCCATCCAGCAGGCATAAACCTTGTCGCGGTAGACCTCTTTATTCATCGTAATGTGTTGTACGTTCATAACAAACCTCCCATTACAGCGGTGGAATTCCCGACTGCCATTTTTTAAGCCGTAGGATTCATGATCAGCCTCGATGAGCGGTTGCCACTACGTCAGCGCCGGTATCCAGAATGTTGTTTACCAACACGTCACCAATCCTCACTTTAGCCGGAACGGACAGGGTATTGATGATCTTCATAGCCTCAAAGAGCATTTCACGGGGAATGGGCTTATTGGTTTTGCAGGGCACCACGCCGCCGTCCACGGTGGGAGCGGTGGTGGTCAGCACACGGGTAGGATGGGTGCATTCGGCGGTGGCGTAGTCCACGCCCCGCTTACAGCCCTGTCCCTCGACGGAGATCACGGGATTTTGTGCCTCGGAGTCCAGCGTCACGGTGAGGGTACAGCCTCGGGGGCAGACGATACAAGTCAGGTTCTTGGTGGTAATAGCCATTATGCGTTGCCTCCCTTCTTTTCGGCAGTTTCAATAGACACGTACAGAGTGTCAGCGGCGGTAGCGGTGAGGTCGGTTGCCTTGATGCTGATGGTCTCCATCTCACCGGGAGCCACCTTGATGCGCTTCTTCTTGGACAGGATCGCGCCGTCAGCACCACCCTCGCGAACGGTCACGGTGACGTCGCGGTAGATGTCGGAAGGACGGAAGTACACGGTGACGTCGGAGGTGCTCTCGGTCACGGTGATGGTCTGGGGTACGGTGTAGCGCACCTTGCCGTCGGTCTCCAGGGTGATGGTCTTGCCCTCGGTCAGCTCACCACGCAGGTGGGCGGCGGCAGAGGTACCCGCCAGAGCGGCCTCCTCGGAGACGTAGTCCACCAGGTCGTGGACGTGGAGGACGTTACCGCAGGCGAACACGCCCTTGAGGGAGGTCTGGCGGTACTGATCCACCGATGCGCCCCCCGTGATGCCGTCCATGCCGATGTGAGCCCCCCGGGTCAGCTCGTTCTCGGGGATGAGACCGACGGACAGAAGGAGTGTATCGCACTCAAAGTAGATCTCGGTGCCGGGGATGGGACGGCGGCGTTCATCCACTTTGGAGACGGTGACGCCCGTCAGGCGCTCCTTGCCGTGGATCTGGGTCACGGTGTGGGAAAGCATCAGCGGAATGCCGAAATCATCGAGACACTGGGTGATATTACGAGCCAGACCGCCGGAGTAGGGCATCAGCTCGCAGACAGCCTGCACCTCTGCGCCCTCCAGGGTCATACGGCGAGCCATGATGAGACCGATATCGCCCGAGCCCAGAATGACCACCTTACGGCCGGGCATGTAGCCCTCCATGTTGACGAACCGCTGGGCAGTACCCGCGGAGAAGATACCCGCAGGACGGGTGCCGGGGATGTTGAGAGCACCCTTGGAGCGCTCGCGGCAGCCCATGGCCAGCACCACAGCGCCCGCGCGGAGGGTGAACATACCCTCGGCCTCGCTGATGGCGGTGACGTAGGCGGAGATGCCCTCTTCTTCAGAAGGGGTCACGTCAAGAACAGTAGCGCCCGTCTTGATGGAAATGCCGCGCTCGACGGCCATCTCATAGTAACGGTTGGCGTACTCGGGGCCCGTCAGCTCCTCCCCGAAGCGGTGGAGGCCGAAGCCGTTGTGGATGCACTGGCGGAGAATACCGCCTGCGCTCTGGTCGCGCTCCAGAATAACCATGTCACGCACGCCTGCGTCGTAAGCGGCCACAGCGGCGGACAGACCGGCGGGGCCTCCGCCGATGATCACAAGGGCGGTGTAGGGGGCGTTGGAATTAACGTAGTTCTGCATATCAGTTGCCCTCCTTCGCGGCTTCAGCCATGCCGCCGGCGGTTTTGGTATGGCCCTTGTTGATGTAGGAGCCGTGACCGCACTTGGTGATATCGTCGTAGGAAACGCCCCACTCTCGGGCGAGGATGCGGATGACCTCGGGAGAGCAGAAGCCGCCCTGGCAACGTCCCATGCCGCCGCGGGTACGGCGCTTGACGGCATCCACGTCGTAGGCGGGAGGATTCGCGTGGATAGCGGCCACCATCTCGCCCTCGGTGACCTCCTCACAACGGCAGATGATACGGCCGTAGCGGGAGTCTTTCTGGATCATTTCGTTCTTCTCCTCCACGCTCATGTGACGGAAGGCGTCGGAGGGCGCGCGGTTGGGATTGTAGTTCTCCTTGGCGGTGAGAGTCAGACCCATACCGCGAAGCAGCTCCTCCACGTACTCGGCAATGGCGGGAGAGGAGGACAGACCGGGGGATTCGATGCCGCCCAGATGGATGGCGTTGCCCACAGGCTTGATGATGAAGTCCCCCGTACTGCCCACAGAACGCAGACCGCAGAAGGAGGTGATGACCTTGCCGTAAGGGATACTCGCCACGTTGTCCCCTGCCTTTGCACGGATGTCGGCAAAGCCCTCGGGGGTGGTGGCGGCGTCGGTCTTATCCTCCATGTCGGTGGCGGTGGGGCCTACGATGAGGTTGCCGTGGACGGTGGGAGATACCAGCACACCCTTACCCATCTTGGTGGGGGTGTGGAAGATGGTGCAGGCAGTCGTTTGTCCGCACTCCTTGTCCAGCAGCATGTACTCGCCGCGGCGGGGGTGGACGGTGAAGCTGTCGTCTCCCAGCATCTTGGCGATCTCATCCGAGAACACGCCCGCGCTGTTGATGAGGTAGCGGGTCTTGATCTCACGGCCGTCGGCGGCGGTGAGGGTATAGCCCTCGGCGGTCTCGGTGATGGAGACCACCTCAAAGTTCAGCGCCAGCTCGGCGCCGTTGTCCATGGCGTTGCCCACGGCGGCAATGGTGAGGCCGTAGGGGCAGACGATCGCTCCTGTCGGAGCATACAGAGCGCAGGACAGGTCGGGGTTCAGGTTGGGCTCCATAGTAAAGAGCTCCTCCTTCTCCACAATGCGCAGACCCTCCACGCCGTTCTCAACACCACGGCGGTAGATAGCCTCCACCGCCTCGCGCTCGTCCTCAAAGGCCACCACCAGAGAACCGTTTCTCTTGTAGCTGACCCCCAGCTCGGCGCAGACCTGCTCCATCATTTGGGAGCCACGTACGTTCATTTTTGCCTTCAGAGAGCCCTCTTTGGCATCAAAGCCTGCGTGGACAATGGCGGAGTTAGCGGCTGTGGCGCCTCGCGCCACATCATTTTCCTTATCCAGAATACAAATTTTGAGATCAAACGCGGCCAGACGGCGGGCGATGAGACCGCCCACCACACCCGCGCCGATAATCGTTACGTCGTGCATCGGTATAAATCCATCCTTATTGGTTGCTTATTGGTTGTTTATTGATTGCTTATTGATTAAATTATGATTGGGCATTTGTTCATTCCTTGAACTTCATGGTCAAGGAGATTCGCTTCTTCTGCACGTCCACCGCCAGCACCTTGACCTTGACCACGTCACCGAGGGAGACGGCCTGGGAGGGGTGCTTGATGAACTTGTCGGAGAGCTGGGAGATGTGAACCAGACCGTCCTGATGCACACCGATGTCCACGAAGGCACCGAAGTCGGTGACGTTGCGGACGGTGCCCGTCAGGATCATATCGGGCTTAAGGTCGGAGAGGGACATGACGTCCTCGCGGAGGACGGGCGCGTCGAAGCCGTCGCGGATGTCGCGGCCGGGCTTTTCCAGCTCGGCAATGATATCCATGAGGGTAGGTTCACCGATCCCCAAAGCCTCCGCGGTCTTTCCCGTACCGGCCTTGATGACCTTGGATTTCAGGAAGGAGAGGTTCCCTGCCCGCAGGTCGTCCTCGGTGTAGTCGAACATCTCCAGAAGCGCCTTGGCGGCGGCGTAGGACTCGGGGTGAACGCCGGTGTTGTCCAGGATCTCCTTACCGCCGGGAATGCGGAGGAAGCCCGCGCACTGCTCGTAGGCTTTAGCGCCGATGCGGGGCACCTTGGTGAGCTGGGCGCGGGTTTTGAACTCGCCGTTCTCCTCGCGGTACTTCACGATGTTCTTGGCGGCGGTGGCATTGATGCCCGCGATGTAGGCAAGCAGAGAATGGGAGGCGGTATTGACGTCCACGCCAACGGCGTTGACGCAGTCCTCCACCACGCCGCCCAGAGCCTCGTCCAGACGAGCCTGCTTCATATCGTGCTGATACTGGCCCACGCCGATGCCCTTGGGATCGATCTTAACCAGCTCGGCCAAAGGATCCTGCAGGCGGCGGGCGATGGAAACGGCGGAACGCTGCATAACGTCGAACTCAGGGAATTCCTCGGCGGCCAGCTCGGAGGCGGAGTAGATGGAAGCGCCAGCCTCGCTGACGATGATGTACTTGGTATCACCATTCAACTGCTTGAGAATATCGGCAATAAACTGCTCGCTCTCACGGGAAGCCGTACCGTTACCAATGGCCACCACGTCCACCCCGTAGGTGCGGATGAGCTTCTTGACCACCGCGGCGGCCTGATCCACGCGGGACTTGATAGTGGGATAAATGACGGCGGTATCCAACACCTTGCCCGTGGGGTCTACGACGGCCAGCTTACAGCCGTGGGCGTAGCCGGGGTCAAAGCCCAGCACCACCTTGCCCTTGAGGGGGGGCTGCATGAGCAGATGGGAGAGGTTGTCGGAAAAGACCTTGATGGCGCCCTCGCAGGCGGTGTCAAAGAGATCGTTTCGGATCTCACGCTCGATGGAGGGAGCAATGAGGCGGTTGTAGCTGTCGGTGACGGCATCACGGACGTAGGGCATGGCGGGGGAGGTAGTGGAGGTCAGCACGCTGTTGTAGAGGAAGCCCAAAACGGTCTCCTCGGGGACGGTCAGCGTGACCTTCAAGAACTCCTCCTTCTCACCACGGTTGATGGCCAGAATGCGGTGACCGGGAAGCTTCTTGATGGCCTCGGCGAAGTCATAGTACATGGAGTACACCGAGTCCTCCTCCTTGGCTGCTTTTGTGGCCAAGGAGCCGTAATCGAAGGTCAGAGTACGGAGCTTCTTGCGGTACTCGGCGTTATCCGAGACATCCTCGGCGATGATGTCCATGGCGCCTTGGAGGGCTTCCTCGGCGGTGTTGACCTCCTTTTCGGGGTCAACGTAAGCCTCGGCCTGCACCTCAATGGCGGGATCGTAGGACTTCTCCTGAGCCAGCAGAAGCTGTGCCAGGGGCTCCAGCCCCCGCTCGCGAGCCACGGAAGCGCGGGTCTTGCGCTTGGGGCGGTAGGGGCGGTAAATGTCGTCCACCTCGGTGACGGTCACCGCGCGGTCAATGGCGGCTACGATCTCGGGGGTGAGTTTACCCTGAGCGTCGATGAGGTTCTTGACCTCCTCCTTACGCTTTTCCAGGTTGCGCAGGGCAGTCAAGCGCTCGTCCAGTGTGCGGAGGATGGTGTCATCCAGGCTACCCGTGACCTCCTTGCGGTAACGGGCGATGAAGGGGATGGTATTGCCCTCATCAATGAGGGCGACGGTCTTTTCGACCTGATCTGCGGTTAAGTTCAGTTCTTTAGCGAGGGTTTCGATGATGGTCATGGGGTAGGGGTCTCCTTGTTTTGTCAAGTTATATACGTGTTATTTTGCGTGATTTTCCAGCGCGCCGATCTCCTCCTCCGAGAGCATCCTCCACTCCCCCGCCTCAAGAGCGGGATCGAGGATCAGCGGCCCGAAGGTGATGCGCCGGAGCCTTACGATCTGATTGTGTCTGGCCTCCATCATGAGCTTGATCTGATGGTACTTTCCTTCGTGAAGGGTGATGCGGCCGTGAGCGCCCCGCTCCTCGGGGTCGCGGGGGTCAAGCTCCACCTTGCAGGGGGCGGTGACGTAGCCGCCGATATCCACGCCGTTCTCCAGCGCGGTCACGTCCTCCTCGGAGAGGGGGAACTTCACCGCAAAGGCGTAGGTCTTGTCCACGTGGCGGGCGGGGGAGAGGAGGCGGTGGGACAGGTCGCCGTTGTTGGTCAGGAGCATGAGTCCCGTAGTGTGCTTATCCAGTCGTCCGCAGGGGAACAGGGCGGGACGGATGCGGCGAAGCTCCTCGGGGAGAAGATCCAGTACCGTCTGCTCCCGGCCGTCCTCGGTGGCGCTCACCACGCCGTCGGGCTTGTGCATGAGGATGTAGGTAAACTGCCGATACACCACGGGCTGACCCTTGAAGGTCACGGCCACGGTGTCGGGATCCACCTGCATATCCGCTTTTTGGGCGGGGATGCCGTTCACCAGCACCTCGCCCCCCCGCACGGCCTTGGAGGTCTCGGTGCGGGAGGCGATGCCGGCGAGGCTCAAATATTTATCGAGTCGCATGCTGTTTGCTGTCTTCATGCGCGCTCGGTCTCCTCGAAAGGATCAACAGCATGGGCAAACACGGGCATGAGACGGATGGAGAAGTCGAACTCCTTCTCGGAGAGCTGCCAGTGAGGATACAGGCCGGGGCCGCAGGAGTTGGAGCCAATGCCCGACTGGATCATGTCCAGATTCACGCAGGTCTCCTTCATGGCAACAAGCTCGTAGTCGTGGGCGGTCTCGGTCAACTGCTTGGGAGTGAAGTGGGAGCAGTTGAAGCTGAAGTCCTTGCCCGTCGTCACGGCCAGAAGTCCCTGACCCGCGACGGAGGACACCAGCATCCAGCGAGTGTCGGCGTGAGCCATGTTCTCCTGGGGACGGACGTAATGCTCGAAGTGATCAGTCACCGTGGTCTCGAACAGCCCCTGACGGGAGGCATGGCGCTTATCGCGATAGCTCTCCACGGGGCCGCGGCCGAAGTAGCGCAGGGTCTCGTTCTCCTCGGGCATGAGGAACTCCACGCCAAAGCGGGGCAGGAAGGGTGAGCCTTCAGCCACCTTCGCATGGTAGGCCAGCGTCACGCCGCCCTCGGCATGGAAGGTATAGACCGCATCCATGTGCAGGAAGGGACGCTGAACCGCGGCGCTCATGGAAAGCTTGGCGGTGACGGTCACGGAATTTGCATCCGAAGCGGTCACGTCACAGGCGTAGCACTTGATGGCGGCACCGTAGTAACCGCGATTCTGCCAATGATGGCGGATGTTGCGGTCGTTATCGGTGGGGGCGCGCCAGACCGTGGGCCTCACGGCCGAGGCCAGCAGCTCGTGGCCGTTGTCGGTCATGGAGGTGATGAGGCCGTGGTAGCGGTCAACGGTGTAAGTCGTAGAAGCGGTCTCTACCGTGATGGTGTCGGCGGTAGCGGTATAGCCAATGATGGCGTAGGGAGACATGGTCTCGGCCATGGGGATGGGAGCAGGTCTCTCAGCGGGAATGGACAGTTGCTCAAAGCCTACCTCAAAGCCCACACCGCCCCAAGAGGTAGCGGTATTCTGGTAGGCAGTGACGGTGACGTAGCGGTCGCCGTCGGTGTCCCAAGACTCTGCGGGGATGGTCAGTTCAGCGGTCTCCTGAGGCTCAACGGGCAGAAGGGCGCGGCCGCTTGCCACGGTCTCGCCATTGCACTCCACCGTCCAGACGAAGTCCAGATCGGACAGATCGGTGAAGTAGCGGCGGCTCTTGATCACGACCTTACCCGTGGCGGGGTCGAAGGACTCCACCGAGAAGGGCTTGATGACCTGCTTGTACTCCATCAGACCCATGTGGGGGCGTCTGTCGGGATACACCAGACCGTCCACGCAGAAGTTGCCGTCGTGGGGGGCGTCACCGAAGTCGCCGCCGTAGGTGTAGTGGGGCTCGGCCAGGCGGTTGTCACCGATGGCGCAGGAGTGGTCGATGAACTCCCAGACACAGCCACCCATGAAACGATCCTCGGAGTAGATGAGATCCCAGTACTCCTTCAGACAGCCGGGGCCGTTGCCCATGGCGTGGGAGTACTCGCAGAGGAACAGGGGCTTGGTGTAGATCTTGCGATCAAAGTAGGTGGCGCGGATCTCGTCGGGGGCGGGGTACATGCGACTCTCCACGTCGATGTAATCGCACTCCAGGGCGGTGCCGATCTCCTCGTCGGTCTTGCCCTTCAGGTCGCCGTGCAGGCGGTTGGAGGTACGGCGGGAGGCGTCCTCGGAGTGAACGAGAGCCTTCGGGTCACGGGCATGGATATACTCGCTCTGCTTGCGCTGGTTCTGACCCACACCGAACTCGTTACCCAGAGACCATATCAGCACGCAGGCGTGGTTCTTGTCCCGCTCGTACATGCGGGCGGTACGATCCACGAAGGCCTCTGTCCAGTCGGGGCTTTCGGTCAGCTCGTCCCAGTTGCCGAGAACTCCGAAACCATGGGTCTCCATGTCGGTCTCGTCGATGACGTAGAAGCCGTACTCGTCGCACAGGGACAGGAAACGGGGATCGTTGGGGTAGTGGCTGGTACGCACGCAGTTGACGTTGTGCTGCTTCATGATCATGAGGTCGCGGATCATGTGATCCACGGGGGTAGCCGAGCCCAGAATGGGATGGCTGTCGTGGCGGTTGACACCCTTCAGCTTGATCTTCTCGCCGTTGAAGTACAGGACGCCCTCCTTGACCTCGATGTGACGGAAGCCCACCTTCACGGGGATAGTCTCGTCGCCGCAGGTGATGAGCAGGGTGTAGAGGTTGGGATCCTCATCGCTCCACAGCTCGGGGGAGTCCACAAGGAAATCAATGGTTCCCTGCTCCTTGATGTACAGACTTCCCGACTCGATCTGCATACCATTGGGACGGAGGAGCTTATACTCCACCAAGCCCTCGCCGCTGACGGTGATCTCGGTGGGGCAGGCGCCGCGGGTGTAGGCCTCGTTGAGAACGGGGCGAGCATGAACATCCACAATGTGGACGGGATCGCGGAGGAGGAAGAACACCTCGCGGAAAATACCCGACCAGCGGAACTTGTCCTGATCCTCAAGGTACGTACCGTCGCACCATTTCAGCACGAGGACTTGAATGAGGTTCTCCCCTGCGCGGAGGTACTTGGTGACCTCCAGCTCGCTGGTCATGTGGCTGACCTGGCTATAGCCTGCGAACTGTCCGTTGATGAAGAGGTAGAAGCAGGAATCCACGCCCTCGAAGTTCATGTAGACAGACTTACCCTCCAGCATAGCGGGGTGGAGCTTGACGGTACGGCTGTAGAGACCGCAGGGGTTGTCGTCGGGGACGAAGGGCGGGTCTACGGGAATGGGGTAGACCACGTTGACGTAGTTGGGTGTATCGTAGCCCCGATCCAGCATGGTCTGCCAGGAGCGGGGGACGTTGATCTTTTGGCTGTCGGAAACAAAACCCTCAGCCGTAAAATCGGGAAGATCCCGGAGAGATTTATAAAAGGTAAAGTCCCAATCGCCGCACAGAGTCAGGAAGCGATCCGAGGCGCTGCGGTTGCCCTTGAGTGCCGTCTTTTCGTTCTGATAGGGGATGAAATAGGCGCGGGGAGCCTCGCAGCCCACGTGCAGAACAGCAGGATTCTGATGGTAATCAGCCTTAAAAACAAATTCGTTCATATGCCGTATCCTTTCAAGCTAATATGGAATAAGCGGTATGTATATGATATCATTTTTTGATGAAAAAGTCAATATAATTTCATGATTAAATGCGAGGAAATGCGGCATTTCCGTGAGGGAATGCGGCATTTCCGTGAGGGAATGCGGCTTTTCCCGCAAGTAAAAAGTTTACAAAATAATTAAAAATAATCGCCCGCAAGCTTGTTGACATTTCAACAGGCTTGTGGTATAATAATATAGTGCTTGTTGAAATTTCAACAAGGCATATGGAGGGCGAAATGGAAGAGCGTTTTAAAACATTTACAGTTTTGATCTCAAAGATCAGCAGAAATATAAAAAAGATCAAAAATCAGGAAATGGCAGAGTATGGACTCAGAAGTGTACACGTTACCTGTCTTTATTATCTGTATTCTGCAGAATCATTGACTGCCACAGAGCTTTGTGAGCTTTGCGAGGAGGATAAGGCTACCATTTCGCGCGGACTTGATTTTCTTGAGGAAAA
>JAZRFR010000040.1:0-2763 GCA_045643785.1 Eubacteriales bacterium
GAAGATTCCAAAGGGACTTTTTCAAAAGTCCCTTTGGTGGGGGTCCAGGGGGCAAAGCCCCCTGGTAAACCCAAATTTGCCAATTCTGTTGACTTTTTTTTACCTTCATGATATAATGGATACAGGAAGAGATCGCGACACATCTACGCCGTCTCCTTTGCCCGTATCCTTCCCACATCACACTTGTGAAAGAGAGGAAAAACCATGTCCTATCAGCTGCAAACCAACCGTTTTGCCCTTGATTATACTCCCGAGACCTCGGCTCTGACCGTCACGGTGGCGGGTAGCCCTGTCATCTGGTCTTGGGCCAATGATCCCTTTATCGTTCTTTCCGATGGAAAGAGTCTATCCTTCTCCAACGCCGCCTGCGAGAGCCGTGAGTTTGCCACGGGCGTGGATCGCGGCGTACGCGCCACCTACAGAGGCTTTACCGACGGCGAGGGAACCGTATACCCCTACGTGGTGGAGACCCGTATTTCTGTCAACCCCGACACGGGCTTTTTGAAGGCCGAGGCGCGCCTGGAGGGCGACGGCACGGGGGATATCGCCGCTCTGGCCTACCCGCCCCGTATGAAGTTTGACGCTCCCGAGGGTCATGGCTACACCGTCCTGCCCCGTATGCAGGGAGCCATTCTTCCTGCAGGACACTCGTACAAGCTCAAGGACGGCCTTGTTTTCGAGCGTGATGCCTACATCCCCGTGTACGGCCAGGTCAACGAAGGCTGTACCTATGCCGCTATCATCGACACCCCCTTTGACGCCCGCTACAGTGTGGTGGGGGATGAGATCCAGCCCTGGTTCGTCCCTTCCTTGGGGCAGATGCGCTATGCCCGCGGCCTGCTCTACGCCTTCTTCGCCGAGGGCGACTTCAATACCATCGCCAAGACCTACCGCGCCTACCTTACCGAGCGGGGCGAGCTGGTAACCTTGAAGGAGAAAATCGTCCGCAATCCCAACGTGGAGTACCTGTTGGGTTGTCCCATTGTCCATACCTGCGCCGCGGTGCATATCCACCCCGCATCCCATTTCTATGACCCCGAGAATCCCGAGAACAACGACAGCTATTTCCCCTTCACATCCACGGCCGAGCAGCTCCGCGAGCTGAAGGAAAAGGGCGCCGATAAGGCTTACCTGCACCTGGACGGCTGGGGTCACCACGGCTACGACAACCTCCACCCCGATCCGTTCCCCGTCCACGAGGCTTCGGGCGGTGCCGAGGGTCTGAAGGCGCTGAAGGAGACCTGCCACGAGCTGGGCTACTTCTTCGGTATCCACGACCAGTATCGCGACTACTACTACGACGCCCCCTCCTTTGATCTGAATAATGCCGTGACCCGCTTAGATGGCTCTCATCCCTACCACGACTACTGGTTCGGAGGCCCCCACAGCTTCCTGTGCGCCAAGCTGGCGGTGGATTACGTGCGCCGCAACTACGATGAGTTCGAGCGGCTGGACCTCAAGCCCGACGGCTCGTATCTCGACGTGTTCTCGGTGGTGGAGCTGGACGAGTGCTTCCATCCCGAGCACCCCATGACCCGCAAGGACTGCGCCGAGGCGCGGGCACATTGCCTGAATCTGCTGACCGATCGCGGCATCATCCCCTCTTCGGAGGAGACCATCGGTTGCATGGTCAACGCCATGGCTCTCTGCCATCACGCGCCCTTCTACACCACCGATTGGGAGGACAGAGAAAACGCGCAGAATATCGGTATTCCCATTCCGTTCTTCAATCTGGTCTATCACGACTGCATTATCATTCCTTGGTACGGCATCAAGCATAAGGGTGCTTGGGGCATCGCGGGTACCGACCGCGGCTTCTACTGGGCTCTGCTCTGCGGTGGTACCATCTACTACGACGCGGATGCGTCCGCCGAGGATATTGCCTACGGCAAGGTGGCGCTGGAGCTCCACCGCCGCGTGGCGCTCTGCGAGCTGACCTCCCATGAGTTCCTGGACGGCAATTCCCGCCGCCGCCGATCCACCTTCTCGGACGGCACCGTTGTCGAGGCTGACTTTGACAAGGAGTGGTTCGTGATCCGCTATCCCGACGGGACTGTGGTGGAAGGGAACTGACCATTATAGGGCTTTTGTGGACGGCGTAAATACAGCCCTCCAAATCAGACAATTAACGGAAAACGAATGACATTTACTATGAAAGAAACTGAATTTACGGCGGCGGACTCCGTCCGTACCGTCTGCTTTACGGGGCATCGGAACATTCCCTACGCGGATGCCGCCCGTCTGCCCGACCTGTTGGGGCAGGTCATTTCCCAGCTTTGCGAGCGGGGAGCGACTACCTTCCGCGCGGGGGGCGCTATGGGCTTTGATACCGTGGCGGCTCTGAAAGTGCTGGATATGAAGGAGAAATACCCCCAGATCCGCCTGGAGCTGATCCTGCCCTGCCGCAACCAGACCGAGCGCTGGGACGAGATCAGCCGACGGACCTACGAGTACATACTTAAGAACGCCGACAGCCACCGCTTCCTTTTCGACACCTACTTCGACGGCTGTATGCTGGAGCGTGACCGCCGTCTGGTGGAGGGAAGCGACGTGTGCGTGGCCTACTGCTCCCGCAGTCGCGGTGGAACAGCCTATACCTATACCCGCGCTCTGCGGGCAGGCCTGGAGGTTATCAATCTGTACGATTTGATGTAAATGAAACCGAAAGAGCGATTATCTACCCTTCAAATTGCAGTTTATGGTCCAGGGGCTCTGCCCCTGGACCCCGCTTAAGGAACTTTTGAAAAAGTTCCTTAAGAATCC
>JAZRFR010000041.1:0-2298 GCA_045643785.1 Eubacteriales bacterium
TTTTTGAAAAAAGGTTCTTGGATCTCCAAAAACTTTCAAAAAAACATTGATAAATAATTTATTTTTGAAAGTTCTTGAAGAGAGTCCAGAGAGGAACTTCTTTCAAGAAGTTCCTCTTTGGCGTTCTCCCGTTCCCCTACAAACTGCATTTGAATACTTAGGTTTCCTCCTCATACCTTGCTACGATCTCGTAGTCGGGGACGGTAACGGGGAGGGTGACGGTGAAGGTGCTTCCTGCGTCGGGCTTGCTTTCGACGTCGATGCGTCCGCCGCAGAGCACGAGGATACGCCCTACGATGGTGAGTCCGATGCCGTTGCCGTCGCCCGTGTGGGAGGTGTCGCCCTGATAGAATTTCTCAAAGATGTGCTTTTGGGTGGACTCGTCCATACCGCATCCCGTGTCGGATATGGTCACCGTTACGGTGGAGGAATCCTTCCGCAGGGTGCAGGTGATGCAGCCGCCCGCGGGGGTGAACTTGATGGCGTTGCCCAGCAGATTCACCCACACGTGGGAAAGCATGGTCTCGTTGAAGTGGTATTTGACTTCGTCCAGATCGAGATTCAGATCGATGTTCTTGGCGTCCCATTGCTTTTCCAGAAGCAGAAGACAAGTGCGGAGCTGTTCGTCCAGGTAGAACTCGGTCTTGTCGGTGACGATGGCCTGGTTTTCCAGCTTGGAGAGCAGAAGAATATTGGTCGCCATCTTGGCCAGACGGTCGGATTCCGTCGCGATGATGCGGATGTATTCCCGCTCTTCTTCGGGCGTCAAGCCCCCCGCCTGCAGTTGGTGGGCAAAGCCCTGAATGGATACGATGGGGGTCTTGAATTCGTGGGAAAAGTTGTTGATGAAATCGTTGCGGAACAGTTCAATACCATCCAACTCTCCCGCCATGTGATTGAAGGAGCGTTGCAGGATGCCGAAGTCCGAGTCCTCGTCGAAGGTCTCCTGAATGTGCACCTTGAAATCGCCCTTGGCGATGCGCTCGGTGGCGTGGATCATTTCCTTCAGGGGGATGAGCAACCATTTGGTCAGAAGCGCGGCCACACCCGTGCCGATGATGGTACAGGCGATGAGGGTGGAGGCGCTGGATGCTACCGTATCGAAATTCTTGAGGGCAGGGAAGATGAGCTGCAGAATGGCGTATACGCCCACCGTGAAGCCCGACGTGAGGAGCATCAGGGAGAAAATGATGATGATCAGCTCCAGACGGAAGGATTTGATGCGCAGCTTTCCTCGCCATTCCCGCAAGCTGCGGAGTGAGCGTTTCTTCTTTTTCTCTTTCATTTCAGGTATACCGCTTTATAGCCGAGGCCGCGAACCGTGATGATCTCAAAATCTCCGTTGTCGCGGAAGCGTTCCCGCACGCGGCTGACGTGCACGTCCACGGTGCGCTCGTCGCTCTCGGACTCCATGTCCCAGATCTCGTCCATGAGCTGACGGCGGGTGAAGATCTTGTTGGGGTAGGACAAAAGCTTATAGAGCAGAAGGAATTCCTTTTGGGGAAGCTCCATGCCGCCGGGGGCGCCCACGGCCTCGCCGTCGTTGCGTACCGTGAAGGCGTCGTAGTAGAGCACCGTAGAGCCGACGGTCAGCTTGCGCTCGCTGACGATGCGGGAGCGGCGGAGCAGAGCCGCGATGCGCAGGATCATTTCCTCCTCGTCTACGGGCTTGGTCATGTAGTCGTCGGTACCGATGATGAAGCCCTTGTGCTTATCGGCGAGGGTTTCCTTGGCGGTGACCATGAGAATGGGGAGTGTGTTGCCTCCCTCGCGGAGTACACGGGTGAACTCGTATCCGTCCATGCGGGGCATCATGATGTCCAGGATGATGAGATCCACATGCTTTTTGTCCAGCTGTTCCAACGCGTCCATGCCGTCGGTAGAGGGAATGGGGTTGTAGCCGTAGCGCTCCAGCACGGCGCACATGAGACGGCGGGTATTGAAATCGTCCTCGACGACCAGAATGTTGAACATGGTGTGTATCCTTTCGTGTAGCGGTTAAAAGATTTTGAACTTTTTTACTATTATAGAACAGATTTGCAAACTCAATATGAATGGAGGGTAACTTTGTTGAAAACCGCTTGGGATGCTTGACATATGGAGGAATTTGGTGTATAATACAAGGAAAGATCGCATTGTTATCAAATTTGGGTTTATCGGGGAGTTCTTTCTCTGTACTTTTCTGTCAACAGTGACAGAAAAGTACCAAAAGAACACCCCCCAAGGAAGGTACCCACGGTACCTTCCTTGGAGAACCTTCCCCCTTATCAGCGCGCCATTTTGCCAGTGGGCAAAATG
>JAZRFR010000042.1:0-15559 GCA_045643785.1 Eubacteriales bacterium
CCAACTTCCACCATTTCCCCACGGATTGCCCCCAGCGGGAAAAGAACGGCTGGACCGCCGATGCGGCTCTCTCCTGCGAGGCCGCTCTCTTGAATTTTGCCCCCGAGCGCAACTATCGGGAATGGCAGAGAAACATTTGTAAGGCGCAGAGCGAAGAGGGAAGCTTGCCCGGTATCGTACCGACGGGCGGATGGGGATTTGCATGGGGGAATGGCCCTGCCTGGGATAGTATCCTGGTCTATCTCCCCTACTTTACCTATATTTACAGAGGCGAGACCGACATGATCCGCGACTCGGCTCCTGCCTTTTTGAAGTATCTTGCCTACCTCCGTACCCGCGTGGACGAGCGCGGACTTCTGGCGATCGGCCTCGGCGATTGGTGTCATATTGACATTCATTTCCCCGTGTGCCCCTTGGTGCTGACCGACTCGGTCATCAGCATGGATATCGCCTACAAAATGGCTTTTTTGCTGGATGAGATCGGCATGACAGAGGAAGCCGCCTATGCCCGCGCCGAGGGTGACCGCTACCGTGCGGCTATCCGTACCCATCTCGTTGACGGGGAGACTTTGGTGGCCCACGGTGCCTGTCAGACGGCTCAGGCTATGTGCCTGTTCTACGGTGTCTATGAAAAGGACGAGGAGGAGCGCGCATTTTCACGTCTTCTGGACTTCATCCATCAGGCCGACGATCATATGGATCTGGGCGTATTGGGTGCCCGTGTGCTGTTCCACGTGCTGGATGACTTTGGATACAGCGACTTGGCCTGGCATATCATCACCCGCACCGATTATCCCTCCTACGGAAACTGGGTGGCTCGCGGCGCGACGACCCTGTGGGAGTCCTTCTTCTCCGGGAAAGACGACGGTCTGCCCTCGTTGAATCACCATTTCTGGGGAGACGTATCCGCCTGGTTCATCAAGTGCGTGGCAGGTATCCGCGTCAATCCCACTCGCCGCGATCCCCATGCCGTCTTGATCCGGCCCGCATTTGTTCGTAATTTGGACAGCGCAGATGCGTACCATATCACGACGGATGGCAGAGTTTCGGTGTCCTGGCGCCGTGAGGCGGACGGTATCTATCTGACCGTCGACCTCCCGAAGAATGCAGAAGCTTATGTCAGCTTGCTGAGCGGCTATGCATTTGAGGACGGTACGTCCGTCCGTCCCGCTGAAGAAGGGAAGAATACCTTCCGAATTCATGAAGTTTTTTGATCATACGAGGTACATTTATGGAAGCTTACAAGAATCCCCAATTATCCCCCGAGGAGCGCGCCCGCAATCTGCTCTCCCTCATGACTCTGGAGGAAAAGATCGCCCAGATCAACATCATTCGCGGATCCGAGTTCCACGTCGACTCCGCCAAGACCGATTCCTGCACCGTGGAGGAGGATGACGTCTTCATGGAGGATAAGTTCGCGGAGTGGATGGGCTCGCAGGGAATCGGGTATATTCACGATATTTATTCGATTCCGTCTATCAAGAACCGCCTGCAGAAATACCTGGTGGAAAATACCCGCCTGGGCATTCCCGCCATCTTCACGGGTGAGGCGCTTCACGGCCTGGGATTCGCCGGCTGTACCATTTTCCCCGTACCCCTGACCCTGTCCCAGACCTTTGACCCCGAGATCGTGTATGCCGTTGGCGACGGCATCGCCTCCGAGACCCGCGTTCTCGGCCACCACGAGATCCTTGCTCCCAACCTGGACGTAGCCCGCGATCCCCGCTGGGGACGCACCGAGGAGACCTTCGGTGAGGATACCTACCTGTCCTCCGAGATGGCCGTAGCCATCATTACGGGCGAGCAGAAGGGAGATATTTCCCGTGGCGACACCGTCATTTGCGAGCCCAAGCATTACTGCGTGTATGGCATTCCCGAGGGTGGCATCAACTGTGCTCCTGCCCGTGTGGGTCGCCGTGAGGTGGAGACCGTCTATCTGCCGGTTTTTGAGGCGGGTATCACCCGTGGCGGTGCCTACAATGTCATGTCCAGCTACAACAGCATCGACGGCGAGGTGGTCACCGAAACGCCCTACTACATGAAGGAAGTCCTCAAGGAGCGCTGGGGCATGAGAGGCATTTCCCGTGCCGACTGGGGAGGCGTTGTCCGTCTCAAGAGCTTCCATAAGGTGGCCTCCTCGGATAAGGAGTGTGTCCGCCGTTGCCTGGATGGCGGCCTGGATATGCAGGGCTGCTGCGATATGAGCGCTCTTGTATGGGCAGGACACGTCAAGGAGCTTGTGGAGGAAGGGAAGCTGTCCCTTGCTGCCATCGATGACTCGGTGCTTCGCATCCTGAAGATGAAGTTTGAGCTGGGTCTCTTTGAAAACCCTTACGCCGATGAGGACGCCTACAAGTCGGTGATGCGCTGTGAAAAGCACGCCGCTATCAACTTGAAGGCCGCCGAGGAGGGTATGGTTCTCCTGACCAACGAAGGGATCCTGCCCCTGGAGAATCGTTACAGCAAGATTGCGGTTATAGGTCCGTCCTCTGCCGCACAGAAAATTGGCGGATACTCCTCGGTTCCTCGGGGTTATACCGTCAAATCGGTATATGATGAGCTTTGTGAGCGCTATCCCAACGCCGAGATCCGTCAGTGCGACGGGTGCGCCATTACGCACACCCGGGGGCAGACGGTGCTTCACGTGGACGGTCAGCCCCACCTGACGCAGGTATTGGAAGCCGATATTGACGATATGATTGAGGATGCCGTTGCCATGGCCGAGGATGCTGAGCTGGCAATCCTGGTTTGCGGCGACAACACCATCACCAGTGGCGAGGGGCGTGACCGCTCCAAGCTGGTTCTGGCAGGCCGTCAGCGTGAGCTGATCCTCAAGGTCGCCGCCACGGGAACCCCTGTGGTTCTGGTGCTGGAGAACGGTAAGGCCGTGGATCTTTCGGAGGAGGCTCCCGTTTGTAAGGCCATCGTAGTGGCGGGCTTTGGCGGTGAATTCGGAGCGAAGGCCATTGTCAAGGCGCTGGCCGGTGATGTCAATCCCGCAGGCCGCCTCACAGTATCCTATCCCCGTCACGAGGGTATGGTTCCGTGCTACTATTCCCGTCTCCCCGGTGGCTCCTGCGATTATTTGGAGGGTTCTCCCACACCCATGTATCCCTTTGGCCACGGTCTGTCCTACACCGCCTTCGAGTACAGCGATCTTTCGGTCAAGCCCCTGGACGGTTGCCAACAGGAGGTAACCTTTACCGTAAAGAACGTGGGCAAGCGGGACGGCGACGAGGTGGTTCAGCTCTATGTCAACGATATCGACAGCTCGATTGTGACACCCGAGAAGCTGTTGCGTAAATTCCAACGTATTCACTTGGCCGCAGGAGAATCCAAGCAGATCACCTTCACATTGGGCTTCCATGATTTCAAGCTCTTGGGTAAAGACTGGATCTGGAAGGTCGAGCCCGGTGATTTCAAGATCATGGTGGGTGCATCCTCGGAGGATATTCGACTCACGCAGATGATCACGGTATGAGGCAACATAATGGATGCCAAAACACATGGAATAAAAGCGCTCTGACCGAGGACTTACAAAAATCTTTGCATATCGCGATATCCCCATGACAGAAATTCCGGGACTCCGATATTTGGGTGGATCATAACCCAACGGCCATCACTTGAAAAGTGATGGCCGTTGGGTTTTTCATTGCTCAAAAGATTCCCTGTGGTGTTAGTGCCGTTCGACCAGTGGGTTATTTTTTCATGTTTTTTGGCTCTTAGGATCAAACGCGGGATTGTAGGCATAGAAGTTCTTGGAGTCCAGATTGTCCTGGGTGATGCGGAGGGCATCGGCAAACCGCTGGTAATGCACGATTTCCCGCTCGCGGAGGAACTTGATGGGATCCCGCACGTCGGGGTCGTCGCAGAGGCGGAGGATGTTGTCGTAGGTCACGCGGGCCTTTTGCTCGGCGGCCAGATCTTCGTGCAGGTCGGCGATCACGTCTCCCTTAATACCCACGTACTTCATGTCGAAGGGCACGCCCGAGGCGGCGACGGGGTAAAGCCCCGTGGTGTGATCCACGAAATAGGTGGCGAAGGGGGAGTTCTTGATCTCTTCCTCCGAGAGGTTGCGGGTGAGCTGGTGGAGAATGGCGGCGATCATCTCCAGGTGGGCGAGCTCTTCGGTGCCGACGTCGGTCAGGATCCCCACTACCTGCTTGTAGGGCATGGCGTAGCGCTGGTGCAGATAGCGCATGGAGGCGGCCAGTTCGCCATCGGGGCCGCCAAGCTGGGAAATAATGATCTGGGCCAGCTTGGGATTGGGGTTCTTGATCTTGACGGGATATTGCAGTTTCTTCTCATAGATCCACATAACGGTACCTCCTTAGTCTGCGTCGTATTCCCAGGGGAAGGGCTTGCCCATCCAATCCCAGGAGGTGTCGCTCTTGTTGCCAAAGGCGGTCAGGGGGGCGCAGGTTGCCTCGTACTCGGCGTGGAGGGCTTCGCTCTGGGCCTTGAGCTTATAGTAGGTCTCCAGCGCGTCGCAGGAGTTGGGGTAGACATCCAGGTACAGGACGGTTTCGTAGAGGGCGAAATCCACCGCGCGGATCTGATCCATGAGCCGCTTGCAGGCGGCGGCGTCAGCGCCGTTTCCGCAACCGCAACCGCATCCGTTGGTGCGATTTACGGCGGGGATGACGCGGTCGCGACCGTCACAGTCGTGGTCGCGGTGATCATTGCGATCACGGTGATCATGGTGATCGCGGTGATCGTTGTGGGCGTTGTAATCGTTGTGATCACGGTGATCGTTGTGATCCTGTTGACGCGCTCGGTTCATGCCGCAACCGCAACCGCTCAGACGGGGGGTGTTGCTGTTCCCGCCGGAGCAGGCGCCGTTGCCCTGGGTGGTGCCGAAGGTTCGGTTGGACATACAGCCGGGCATGTTGCCGGGCATGACTCCGCGGTTCATGGGACGGCGGTAGGTGGCGCGGTCATAGTCATAGCGGCCGCCGCGACCGCTGAAGCTGCTGACGCCGTAATACTGATTCATCATGACCGTCTCCTTTCTGCGCGATCCAGACGGCAAGCGCATCCTTCGTCCGAAGCGGTAAAGCTGCCTTCGCCGCCGAGGGGAAGGTCAAGCTCGGTGAACAGGGTGCCGCGGTTCAGGGCCGTGGCGGGGTCGTAGAGGGCGCGAAAATACTGGCAGGGTGCGTAGACCATGGCCAGGGGATGCTCGCACAGCCCCCAGCTCCCCTCGCCGCATCCCTCGTGCCCGACGCAGGGGTTGGTTCTCTCACAGCCGCAACCGCCGATCCCCTCGGGGGAAGCGGTGAAGGGCGGGAGATCACACAGCCGCCCGCCGTCGGGAATCGCGGGGCGAGGCAGGAAATCTTGTTTTTCCATGCGGATACCTCCATATATAGATTGGTGTCCCGCCGTGGCGGGTCGTTAGCAGTATATGACGGAGGCTGTCGGGTGGTGTCGAAACTTTGAAAAATGCTTGACAGAGTATGGGAGTTGTGCTATAATGGGGATATTGAAATCAAGGAGAGAAGCCATGAGATATTTGAAAAAAGCTTTGTGCGCCACGTTGGCGGCTATGATGGTTCTGATGGGGACGTCGTGCGGGTCTTTGGGTGGTCTGTTGCTTGACGACGTTACCACGGCGGCACCGGTGACTGATACTGAGCCCGAAGAAATCACCCGACCGGAAACCGAGAAAGTAGAGACTCCTGAGGAAGAAACTACCGAGGAGGAAATTACCGAGGAAGAAACCACCGAGGAAGAAACCACCGAGGAAGAAACCACCGAGGAGGAAACTACCGAGGAGGAAACTACCGAGGAGGAAACTACCGAGGAAGAGACTACTCAATGCGTGCATACTTACGGTGAATGGAATATTACTGCACCCGCGTCCTGCACCGAGGCTGGCTTGCAAGTGCGTGCCTGTATCCTGTGTGGAGACGAACAGCAAGAGCCTATTGAGCCGACGGATCATACCGAGGTGATCGACTCTGCTGTGGAGGCAACGTGTACCGAAACGGGCTTGACCGAAGGGAAGCAGTGTTCGGTTTGTAACAACGTGCTGGTGGAGCAGGAGATTGTGCCTCCGAAGGGGCATACGGCGGGCGAAAATGCCACCTGTACCGAGCCCCAGAATTGCACCGTGTGCGGCGAAACTATGAACTCTGCCAACGGGCATATTCCCGGTTCGCCTGCCAACTGTACCACGGAGCAGACCTGTACGGTTTGCCACATTGAACTGGCTCCTGCCAAGGGACATACCGAGATGATCGACTCTGCCGTAGAGGCAAAGTGTACCGAAACCGGTTTGACCGAAGGGAAGCATTGTTCGGTTTGTAACACCGTGCTGGTGGCGCAGGAGGTTGTGCCCGCGAAGGGGCATACCGAGGTGATCGACTCTGCCGCAGAGGCGAGCTGTACCGAAACGGGCTTGACCGAAGGGAAGCATTGTTCTGTTTGTAACACCGTGCTGGTGGAGCAGGAGATTGTGCCTGCGAAGGGGCATACCGAGGTGATCGACTCTGCCGTAGAGGCGAGCTGTACCGAAACGGGTTTGACCGAGGGTAAGCATTGCTCGGTGTGTAATGCTGTGTTGGTTGTGCAGGAGGTTTTGCCTGCGAAGGGGCATGCCGAGGTAGTGATACCTGGCGTGGAGCCTTCTTGCACAGAATCCGGATATTCGGAGAGTCGATACTGCTGTATATGCGAAACGACACTTGCAGAGCGAGATACCCTTCCCGCCACAGGACACCGGTACGGTGGATGGACAGTAGTTAAGGAAGCTGATTACGATGTGGAAGGTAGCCGTAGTCGAACCTGCACGATTTGCGGAAACACGGAAACCTCCGTGATCGAAGCACTGTACTATTCCAAAGGCTTGGAATACACATCTAATGGTGACGGAACATGTTATGTTAGCGGTATCGGAACATGTACGGATACAGATGTTGTGATTCCTTCTAGCTACAATGGTGAATCGGTAATCGCCATTGATCATGTGGCGTTTGTACATTGTATTGATCTGACTTCGATTACGCTAAGTAACAGCATAACGAGCATTGGGGATGGTGCATTTGCTAATTGCAGCGCGTTGTCTTCAATTGACTTTGGAACAGGTGTTACGAGTATTGGCGAGGCTGCATTTATGGGATGCATCAGCTTGATTCAAGTTTCGATTCCCGATGGCGTGACCAGTATCAACAAAATGACCTTTGGTCTTTGTGACAGTTTGGAAAGAGTTGTAATCCCCAATAGCGTAGTTGACATTGGTGCGATGGCTTTTGATGGCTGTACTGCCCTGACAGATGTTACGATTCCCGATAGTGTGACCACCATCGGCGAGAATGCTTTTTATAATTGTACTTCGTTGACAACCTTAGTGATTCCCGATAGTGTTACCAGTTTGGGTGAATGTGCGTTTGGCGCATGTAGCGGATTGACCTCCGTTAGCATTGGCAGAGGAGTTGCGAATATTGCCTACGGTACGTTTAGTGGATGCACGAGATTGACCATGGTAGTCATACCCGATGGCGTGACCAGCATCTGTGGCGAGTCGTTTGGCGATTGCACGAGAATGAACTGGGTGGTCATTCCCGACAGCGTGACGAGCATTGGGGATTTTGTATTCGGTAATTGCTTTAACATAACCGACATCTACTTCACCGGCACCGAATCTGAATGGGAAGCCATCACCAAGGGAACCGGTTGGGATGACGGCACCCCCGCCTACACCCTCCACTTCAACTACGTCCCCTAACTCCCCGGGAGCGGCCACGGCCGCTCCCGTTTTGTGTTCGGGAAAGGTTCCGTAGGGGGCGATCCTGCCGGATTTCCGCCCAATACAGCGCGCAAAATGGGCGTGGAACAGAAAAAAGTATGTATTTTCTTATAAATTTGCCCGAAGCCCTTGACGAACCGCGGCGAATCATATATAATAATAAGAGACCCATTTTACTTGTGAGGCACAGACGAAAGGAGGTTTTTGTTCATGGCTGAATTGGATCCCAACCGCCAAGACGATTCCATCCCTCAGGAAGGGAAGATCGGGGCGGAGCAGGCGGCTCCGAAGCGCAGTAAGCGTTCGGTATTTTACGTAACCGCCACCGTGATTGCGCTGGCCCTGTTCGCCGCTGCCGTGATGGAGCCCTTGATCAGCGTATTGCGCTACATTCTTTCGGTGCTCTCCCCCCTCATCATCGGCGGTGTGATTGCCTACCTCTGCGATCCCATACTGGAGCTATTCGAGTACCGCATTTTCAAACGCATGAAAAAAGGCAACTTCCGCCGCGGTCTGTCTCTGTTCTGTACGGTAATCACGGCTTTCGGCATCGTGGCGCTGGTGTTTGCCATGATGATCCCGCAGTTGGTCAGAAGCCTGACCGAGCTGTTCAACAACTACGAAAGCTACCTCAACGGCTTCCTTGCCTGGCTGCAGGATATTCTCAATTCCATCACGGCAAACTTGCACGTAGAGATCGTGGATATTTCGGACGTGGATAAGCTGATGGTCTTCCTGGAGGATGCTTTCGGTTCTGCCGAGAATGCGTTTTCCAAGGTTCTGGCCGAGCTTCAGAAGTTTGCGACTGAAGGAAACCTCCTGGAGAAGACGTGGAGCGTCCTGCTTGAGCTCTTCAACACCTTTAAGAACGTATTCATCGGTATTTTCATCGCCTTCTACTTCCTGGCATCCAAGGAAAAGCGAGCTGCTCAGTTCCGTAAGTTCCGTAAGGCTATGTTCAAGGAGAAGACGGATAAAAAGATCGAGGAGGTTCTGACGCTGGCCGACAAGACCTTTGGCGGCTTCATCTACGGAAAGATCCTGGATTCCATTGTCATCGGTATCCTGACCTTCGTGCTGCTGTCCATTTTCGAGGTCTCTCCCTACAACCTTCTGATTGCTACTTTCGTGGGCATCACCAACGTGATCCCCGTGTTCGGTCCTTTCATCGGCGCGATCCCCACCTTCTTCATCGTGCTGATCTCCAATCCCGATAAGGCATTCCTGTTCCTGCTTCTCATTCTCATCATTCAGCAGCTGGACGGCAACGTCATCGGCCCCAAGATCCTGGGCGACAACTGCGGTGTCAGCTCCCTGTGCGTCATCGTCGCCATCGCCATCTGCAGCGCTCTGTGGGGCGTGATGGGTATGCTTATCGGTGTGCCGATCTTTGCCGTGGTGATCGAGCTGATCAAGCGCATGCTGGAAGCCCGTCTGGCGGCAAAGGGCGAGCCTACCGATACGCTGGATTACTATTCCGCCCATGCGGTGGGTAATGCGGAGATGGACGTATACTACGAGCATTCCACCCTTCGTTACAGCTATGAGCATTCCAAGCTGCGGCCTCGCCTGGAGCGCTGGAAGAACAGCTTCCTGTCCCATTTGGGACGCCAAGCTCCCGAGGAGCAAGCGGATGACGGGCAAACCGACCCTCCGTCCGAGTCCGATCCTACTGCCGACACCGATCAGAAGTCGTAAATCACACGATCCCGGGCACTCGGCTGAGCCGAGTGCCCTCTTGCATAGGACCCTATCAGCAAATCTAATTTTTGGAGGTCTTTACCATGACCGAGCCTCACGATCAGGTTCCGCATTCCACCAAGTCTCCCACCCGAAAAATACCGAAACGAGTGTTCTTTTTCGGTGCCTGCGCCGTTGTGGCCATTCTGGTGTACTGCATTGCCAACGCCCATAGCCTTTCCTCCTTTTTTGCCTCTATCGGGGACGTGATCTCCCCGCTGATCATTGGCGGTGTGATCGCCTACCTCTGCAACCCCTTTCTCAAATTCTACGAGTATGTGGTGTTCCGCAAGATGGGCAAGAGCAATCTGCGCCGCGGGCTTTCGCTTCTGCTTACGGTTCTGACGTTTTTCGGAATTCTTGCCGTCGTGATTGCCCTTATTCTGCCTGAACTGATCGACAGCATTACCCAATTGATTACCAACCATGAGTTCTACCTCAACAGCCTTTTGGGCTTCGCGCAGGGGATCATCAACAAGCTTCCCGAGAACGTGGCCGGCCATATCGACATATCCGATATCGAGAAGCTGAACGCGTTTCTGACCGATATGTTCGGCGCGGGCGAGGATATCATGTCCCAAGTGCTGTCCTTCCTGCAGGGATTTTTGCTTGACAGCAATCTGATCGGGGACGTCTGGACCTTCGTTGTGGACGTTTTCAACACCTTCATGGATCTGATTCTGGGTTTGTTCATTGCCTTCTACATCCTGTCCTCCAAGGAAAAGCGGGTGGCGCAGATCAACAAGTTCCGCGCGGCGTTCTTTTCGGAGGAGCGGAATGCCAAAATATCCGAGGTCTTCAAACTGGTAGATCACACCTTCGGCGGATTCATCAAGGGCGTGCTTTTGGATGCGGTGGCGGTTGGCGTTGTGACCTTTATTCTGCTCACGATCTTCAACGTGTCCGAGTACAACCTGCTCATTTCCACCATTTGCGCTGTTACCAATATCATCCCTGTTTTCGGCCCCTTCATCGGCGCGATCCCCTCGGCTTTCATCGTCCTCATTTCCAATCCCGATAAGCTCCTTCTGTTCATCATTCTCGTGCTGATCATTCAGCAGATCGACGGCAATATTCTCTGTCCGATGATTCAGGGAAGTAACACGGGTATCAGCTCTCTGGCGGTACTGGTTGCCATCACGGTCATGGGCGGATTCTTCGGCCTGGGCGGTATGGTCATCGGTGTGCCGATCTTCGCCGTGGTGATCGAGCTTTGCAAGCGCACCATTGTGTCCCGCTTGAAAAAGAAAGGGCTGTCCACCGATACCACCGATTACTACGCGGCCAACGCCGTAGGTAATGCGGAGGAAGACGTCTACTACGAGCATGCCCACTTGAAGTACAAGTACGACCACTCGCGGCTTAAGCCCCACGTAGATAAGTTGATCGCCGCCATCGGACGGAAAGGGAAGGATAAGAAATCCAAACCCGACAATACGAAAACAAAACCTAATTCCAAGGATACGGAAAAGTAAATTGCAGTTTATAGGGGGGCGAGAGAGCGCCCGGGGAAAAACTTCTTGAAAGCCTCCTCGCTTCGCTCGGTGCAAGTTTGATTTCAGCAAACATTGCGAAGTTTTTCCCCAGACCCCTTTTCAAGAACTTTCAAAAAATATGATTTAATAATCCTTTTTGAAAGTTTTGAAGATTCCAAAGGGACTTTTACAAAAGTCCCTTTGGTGGGGGTCCAGGGGGCAACGCCCCCTGGATAAACCCGAATTTGAAAACATGTATATCAAGCAACCACCGGAGGTATTCCTTTATGAACAATCAAAGCAATCGCCGCGCGGGCGGTATTTCGGTGGAGACAGCCCACATTTTCCCCATCATTAAGAAATGGCTGTACTCCGAAAAAGACATTTTTCTCCGCGAGCTGGTCTCCAACGCTGCCGACGCTGTGACCAAGCACAAGCGCCTCATCTCGTTGGGCGAGATCGAGGAGAACGACTGCAATCAGGACTATCGCATCACGGTTACGGTGGACAAGACCGCCGGCACCCTCACCGTTTCCGACAACGGTATCGGTATGACCGAGGACGAGGTCGCCCGCTATCTGGGCAACATCGCGCTGTCGGGCGCGCTGGATTTCATCAATAAGTACGAGGGAGAAAAGGAGAATAATACCGCGGGCATCATTGGCCATTTCGGTCTGGGCTTCTACTCCGCCTTCATGGTGGCCGACACCATTGAGGTCATCACCCGCTCCTACACGGGCGGAGATACCGTCCGTTGGGTCTGCTCCTCCGACGGCTCCTACGAGTTCACGGAGGCTCCCTATCACCTCCATCGGGGTACTAACGTTATCCTCCACGTTACCGAGGAGGAGGCCGAGTACCTGGACGCCCGCAAGGTGAAGGGGATGCTGGATAAGTACTGCTCCTTCATGCCCACCGAGATCTATTTCGCGGACGCAGACAAGGAGGACGAGGCAGACTTCGCCGAGGAGGGCGAGACTCCTGCCGCGCCTGCTCCCATCAACGATACGACGCCCCTGTGGCAGAAAGCTCCTTCGGAATGCACCGACGAGGAGTACAAGGCCTTCTACCGCAAGGTCTTCCACGATTTCCGCGAGCCCCTGTTCCATATCCACATCAACGCCGATTACCCCCTCAACTTCAAGGGCATCCTGTATTTCCCCCGTCTGGGTAACGAGTACGAGTCCATCGAGGGGCAGGTCAAGCTGTACTACAACCAGGTCTTCGTGGCCGACAACGTGGGAGAGGTTATCCCCGAGTATCTGCTCATGCTCAAGGGCGTGCTGGATTGCCCCGAGCTGCCTCTGAACGTTTCCCGCAGTTACCTCCAGAACAACACCTACGTCTCCAAGGTCTCCGCTCACATCGTCAAGAAGGTCTGCGATAAGCTGAATTCTCTGTGCGACACCGACCGCGAGGCCTACGAGGGCGTGTGGGACAGCATCCGTACCTTCGTGGAGTACGCCTGCATGCGGGATCGTAAATTCTACGACCGTGTGAAGGATTCTCTCCTGTTCAAGCTCACCGACGGAAAATATGTCACCGTAGACGAATACTTCAAAACCGAGGACGGTACCGACGCGCCTGCCGAAAAGATCCTGTATTACACCTCCGATCCCGAGGGACAGGCCCAGTATATCTCCCTCTTTGAGGCCGAGGGCATCAAGGTGGCGGTGCTGGACAAGCTCATCGACTCCCAGTTCGTCCAGATGTACGAGGCCTATGCCGGTGAGGGCGCCGTGAAGTTCCGCCGTATCGACGCCGATGTGGCCGCTCTGCAAAAGGATGGCGATATCACCGAACATGAAGCCCTGACCGCCCTGTACCGTAAGGTCAGCGGGGACGGGAAGCTGGAGGTCAAGTACGCCTCCCTCAAGGACGAGTCTGTGCCCGCCATGCTGACGGTCTCCGAGCAGTCCCGCCGTATGGAGGAAATGATGCGGATGTACGCCATGCAGGGGGGAGCGGATGGCATGCCCGCCTACCCCGTGGAGTATACTCTCACGATCAACACGGCATCTCCCCTGACCCACAAGCTGATGGATCTCTGCGATGCCGATCCCGCCAAGGCCGAGACTCTGGCCGCCCAGGTCTACCGCCTCTGCCTCTTGTCCCAGCGCCGACTGACCGCCGAGGAGCTTACGACCTTCCTGGCGGGCAGCTTCGAGATCCTGGGTCAGCTCTGATGCCCTATGCCCTTTCTCAACACCGACATTCCCGAGCTTTCGGGCTTTGACACGGGCGTATGTCTGTCCAATCTGAATACCCTGAGCATACGCAGCGACCGTATTCACGAATCCGTCCTGGCGGTTCTTGCCGAATTGACGGAGGCGATCATTCACGATGCGGGGGGAGACCCCGATACCGTGGACAGCATTCTTTTGTCGTTGCAATCTCCCCAGGAGGACGGTGAGGAAGACGGCATTCCGCCACACCTGTTGGAGCGGATCGCGCCTGTCAACCGTGAGCTTATCCGCCGCATAGCTTTGCACAGCGGTCTGTATATGCGGCTACTGATCTACTCCATGATCGAGGAAAAAATGCCTGTCTCCATGAAAAAAACGCCTGCCGCCGTTCTTCCGTCATCGGCGCGGGGACGGGTGGCGTATATGCCGGGCTCCTTCGCGGATAGGGCCTACCTTCGTTTGACCGAGCATGTGAAATCCCCTCGAGCGGCTATGACAGCAAGCTTTGTGGACGCCTGCGAGGAGGTGCATAGCGGTCTATGCGAATTCTGCATTCTTCCCTTGGAGAACAACCACAGCGGACGGCTGAATGCCTTTACGCGCCTCATCATCCGCTACCGCTTACAGGTCGTTGCGGTATGCGATCTGGAGAACGGCGCCGCGGGGCAGACCACTCGTTTTGCCCTTTTGCGGGAGGCCAAGGAGGGACTTTCCTCGGCTCCGCTTACTGAATCTTCCGAGGGGGATCTGCTTTTCGAGTTGCTCCATCTCACGCAGTCCCCTGCGCTGACCGAGCTTCTTCTCGCCGCGGAATTTTGCGGTCTCCCCCTTCGTCGGGTGGATACGCTCCCGCAGTTTGACGAGCTGGAGCTCATGACCGAGGAGCGCGCGGCTATGACCGTCGCCTGTGTTTTCAGCGTGGCAGACGGAGACCTCGCCGCCTTCCGCCGTTTTCTGGCTCTGGAGGCCCCCGAGGATATGGATATCGGACTCTATTCAATCACATAAATGAAAGGAATTTTAATCATGAACCACTTTACCTACAAGCCCGCGGGCGTCTGCTCCCGCATGATCGACATTGACGTAGAGGGAGACACCATCGTAAAGGTCACCTTCACGGGCGGTTGCTCCGGCAACACCCAGGGCGTTGCCGCTCTCATCGCCGGCATGAACATCGACGAGGCCATTGCCCGCATCGAGGGCATTCACTGCGGTCCTCGCTCCACCTCCTGCCCCGATCAGCTCTCCTGCGCCCTCAAGGCCTACAAGGCCGAGCAGGCGTAAGCTCATACGTATGAAAAAAGGTGTGTCTCCATTGAGACACACCTTTTTTGTTGGGGTGACGGATCAGAAAATGATGTACAGCCAAGCCAGAATTGCCTGGAGGATCGCCTGCCAGTTGATACCGCCGCCAAGCAGAGCGGTGGCGATGGAGACGATGGACAGAACGAAGATGATGATACCCAACACGCGACGGATGGAGGGCTTGAGACGGAAGAGTCCCAGCACACCTGCGACCAGCGTGATCACGCCGATGGCTGCACCAACCAGCGCGGCGATGTTCAGGCTGATGATGGCGTTCAGGGCAGACAGAGGGGAGTAGATACCCCAGATGATGTAGATGATACTGATGATGACATGGATGACGTTTTGTGTGCTTTTGCTGGGACCTTTTTTGGACTTCTTTTTTGCCATGGGGGAATACCTCCTAAAAAAAATACGAATAGAATGGGGATTTAAAGCACCAGCTCCATGCCGACCTTTTGCACCGCCAGCCCGCACTTCTCATAGAATCGCTGTGCGGAGGGATTGCAGGCCCAGACGTTGAGGGTGAGGTTGTAGTAACCGTTCTTTCGGGCGTAGTCTACCGCGAAATCGTATAAGACCTTGCCGATGCCGTGGCCGCGGAAGGCTTCGTCTACGCAGAGATCGTCGATGTACAGGGTGGCGATCTTCTGCATGGAGGCGGCGGTCTGTACCTGTCGGATACAGAAGCAGTAGCCCACCAGCTCCCCGTCCAGTATGGCGGCGAACACGGGGGTGTTTTGCGTATCTGCGAGGATGGAGCGAAGCTGATCGGCGGTGTACTTCTTGCAACCGGGGATGAATATGTCGGGTCTGCCCTCGGCGTGGAGACCGTGAACCTGGTAGAGCAGATCCTCCAGGCGGGGAATATCGGCTTCCTCAGCGGGACGGATGAAAATGTCGGACATAATGGACTCCTTCGAATTTGGGTTTAGCGGAGAGCGGGGGAGCGCCAAAGGGAAACTTCTTGAAAGAAGTTCCCCTCTGGACACCCTTCAAGAACTTTCAAAAAAGATATTGATAAATAACCCTTTTTGAAAGTTTTTGAGATTCCAAAGAACTTTTTTCAAAAAGTTCTTTGGTGGGGTCCAGGGGCAAAGCCC
>JAZRFR010000043.1:0-13519 GCA_045643785.1 Eubacteriales bacterium
CCTCATAGGCCAATACATCCACTTCTACAATCATGAACGTATCCAACTCAAAACAAAACTGACACCACTCGAAAAGCGATGTCAGTTCGTTGCCTAATTGTTAAATATCCTACCCTCATGGGGCTTTTTGTACTGTCCGTACAATTTGGGGCAGTTCAAAACTGCGGCGGGGGGATCTTGTTATTCGGTGAAAAATTACTTCTGCACGAAGGTGTAGCTACCTGCATCCAGCTCCACGACCAGAGCCTTGCCGCAGGGGCAGATCTTGCCGTCGGCAAACTTCTTCTCCACGCCGTTGACGGTGTAGGTCTCGGCGTCGGTCAGAATGGGCAGATACAGAGTGGTCGCCACAGGCACCGTGCATTCGTACACAAAGCCGTCGGTGGTATCCCAGTTGGATACGATCAGACCGTTGACCGACTCAAAGGAGGTCTTGGCCCACTTGATGAGCTCCTGACCCTCGGGGATCTCGTCGGGGGTACGGGTGTCGGGCTTGGGCTGGAGGATGGGATGGGCGAAGCCGGGAGCATCCTCGGTGGTCTCGATACCCGCGATGTGGCGGTACATCCACTCCTGGATCGCGCCGTAGGCGTAGTGGTTGAAGGAGTTCATGGCCACGTTACCGAAGCCGGTAGCCTTGGTGTAGGAATTCCAACGCTCCCAGATGGTGGTGGCACCCTGGTAGATGCTGTACAGCCAGGAGGGATTCTCGGTCTGCAAAAGCAGAGAGTAGGCCAGATTGTTCTCACCGAACTCAGCCAGCACCTCGTTGAGAATGCAGGTGCCCACGAAACCGGTGGAGAGCTTGTAGCCGTTGTCGATGATCTTCTGCTTCAGCGCGGCTACGGCGGCGGGACGCTTATCCTCGTCCAACAGTCCGATCCGCAGAGCCAGCAGATAGCCGCACTGGGTACGGTTCTCGGGGTTCAGTTCACCGTTTTCATCGCAGTACAGGGAGCGGAAGTGGTCACGCACCTTGGCGTAGGTTGCCTTATAATGCTCGGCGCGATCATCCTTGCCGATGGCGCGGGACATAGCCTCCATGTAGATGCAGTCCAGGGCGTAGTAGGCTACACAGATGAGGCGGGCATCGGTGCCCTCGTAGGCCAGCCAGTCACCGTAGTGAGGATTGGGCGCATTCATGTTCGCGCGCTCCAGCCAATCCATGTACTTCTCCATGGACGCGTAATGCTCCTCGATGATGGCGGTATCGGCGTACATCTTCCACATGGTGTAGGGGACGATGATACCCGCATCGCTCCAGGCCGCGCCGCCGAAGCCGACTACGCGGACAGTAGGAATGACGTCGGGATATACGCCGTCGTCGTTCTGGGAGTCACGAGCATCCTGCAGCCACTTGTGGAAGAAGCCGTCCACATCGGCGTTGTAGGCCGCCGTGCCGCAGAAGGCCTGGGTGTCACCCGTCCAGCCCAGACGCTCGTCGCGCTGAGGACAGTCGGTGGGCACAGACAGGTAATTGCCGCGCTGACCCCAGATGATGTTGGAGATGAGCTGGTTGACCACGGCATGGGAGGTCTCCATCTTACCCGTCTCACGGGTAGCCGAGCCGATAACAGGGCAAGCCACGTTCGTGAACTCCACGTCCTCGGTGGCGGTGATCTCCAGGTAACGGAAGCCGAAGAAGGTAAAGGTGGGGCAGTAGTACTCACCGGCCTCGTCACCCTTCAGCACGTAGTAGGCCTTGGCCTTGGCGGAACGGTAGTTGATGGTATAGATGGAACCCTCGGGGTTGTCGTTGCCGCGGGACTCCAGACCCGAGTCGTTGAGCATCTCGCCCACGCGGATCTGCACGGTGGTTCCCTTTCCGCCCTTGACGGTAAAGGTAGGCCAGCCCACCATGTTCTGACCCAGGTCAATAACCGCGGTCTCGCCCTTGCAGAGTTTGAAGCTATCCTCGCCCTCGGACTCGCGCACCACGTGGATCTTACCGTAATCCGAACCGTTGTCCTCGGTGCCGTTGTAGACCACGATGGTCTCGGGCTTGCGGGTCAGTCCCTCACGAACCATGATGGTGGGACCAACCTGAGGGGTTACGAAAATGTCGTAGTCCTCGGTGGTGACCGCATCCCACTTCACGCAGTTGCAGCCCTTGGACAAGCCGCGCAGAGTGGGCTCGTTGGCATCGTACAGCTCACCGTCCCAGATGTCGGAGGCGCGGATGGCGCTGCCCCAGGCACCCTGCCAGGTGTCGTCGGTGTAGTAGGTCTGATCGCCCTTGGCATCCAGCAGATGAATGGCGGCCAGCAAAGAGATGTGGGTCTCACCGTAAGTACCCAGCGCGATGCGGCCGTTGTACCAACCGGGAGCAACGGCGATGAGCAGCGTATTCTCGCCGTCCACCAGGTAAGGAGCCAGATCGTAGGAGTAGTAGAGAACGCGCTCCTTGTAATCCGTCCAGCCGGGCTTCATCTCGTCGAAGACCTCTGCGCCATTCTCATCCTTACGACCTACGCGACGGCCGTTAACCCAAATATCGAACACACCCAGGGCGGTCGCATCGATGCGGGCAGACTTCAAGTCTTCAACGGCAAACTGCTTGCGGAACAGAGCAATACCGCCCACGTCCTCAATGGGCGCAAACTGATCGGCGCGTCCCAGGGCATTCTCCCAGGGATTCTTCTTCTCCACGGCCACATCCGCGGGGTTGGCGTAGGTGATCCACTTGCCCAGACCACCGGTCATGAAATCCTTACTCATGGTATCATATTCCTTTCAAAAAGCATGGGTGCCCGCCCTATGGCAGGGGGCGCTCCCCGACTCCGCCTCAGCGTTGGGTGCTCGGCGCTCGGCGCACGGCGCGCGGCGGTCGTCTTCGGAAACAGTATACCATATAATATAACATTATGCAAGCGGTTTTGTGAAAAAAGTACGAAAAATCATGAAATTTCACGCGCGTTCCACGCGGGAAACCCGCAGGTCACTCGTATTCCCGCGTGACAGAGTGGATCACCCAGTCTCCCTTCATACGCAGGATCACGCGGACGCCGTCACAGGGATTCGACGGCATACGCATGCGGAGAAGCCGATCCGTCATTTTCCCCTCAAAACACCCCAGCAAAACAGGCGCCGTCCCGTCCGCATCCTTCCCAACGTATCCGTCCGCGCAATCGACCCACACCTCCAGGCTTGCCCCTTCGGCGGCCGTCGCCCGAATGTACAGACCTTGCGGGCGGCACAGATCGGGTTGCAGATGATAATCCGGAGGGAGCACGGCCGTGGCTTCCTTGAGCCCATACACACCCGTTTCGTTAAGCATGCATTCCGTACTCCGTCCGTCGGACGAGGTCTTCCAAATAAAACCATCCGTGCCGAGGAGATACAGAAAGCCCTCCCTTTGCGCCATGCAAACCGGATGCAGATCATCCTCTGCATACCACTCATCCTGCAAGGGCTGGTACACGTACTGTCGCCACTCCGTTCCGTTTTGGGTGATAGCCAGATAGTAGGCCTGTCCGTCGCTTCCGCCGCAACCGTCAGTAGCCACACCGCCCACAAGAGGAGCGACCCATTCGGGATCCTGTCCCCGATAACGGAATACGCCTCCTCCGGCGCAATAGTACAGCGCGCCCCCTACTTCACAGAGGGTTTTGGCCAAGGCCCCGGGGATACCGACAGCAGTTCTGTCCTGCAGAGCAAAGGTATCTGCGCGATTGCCCAACAGCTTGTAGATGCGATCCGACTTAAAAAAGATCACGTAGCCCTGCCAGGTGGCGCAGGCCGTCAGATCTCCCTCGCTGTCGGTGTGCAGGATCACGGGGCCCGCTCCGTCAGTCCCCTTGCCGCTGTGAAAATCCGTGGCGCTCCCCTCGGCGCTGATGTACACGTCCTTGCCGCGAATTCCGTATATACGGTTTCCGCTGACACATACACGGTCCAGATCGGGCGCCTCACGGAGAAAGCGCGCGTTGCTCTTGAGCGTCGTGCTCAGATACTCCTTGACCGTAGCGGTTCGTCCGTGCACCGAAACGATGTGGTAGTACCCCTGCGGCGCGGGGATATTGTCGTCTTCACTTCGGACGCGCAGACCGTCTCCCGCCGCAAATCCCAAGTCATTCCAGGTCTTTCCGCTGGGCAAGGTCATGGTATATCCCGCAAATTCCACCTGCTCGATCACACCGCTGTCCAATTCCATGGGGTATAGCCGATCCTCCCCTCGCTTCACGTAAAGCTTATCGGGATACAGGTACAGGCGGTCGTTGAAAACGAAAAACAGTTTTTCGCTATTGCTCACGCTTCCGATCTGCCGCGTAGGCTGTCTGTTAGAAGTCGCGTACAGGGTAGTCCCCCGCGCATAGAACAGGGAGCCGTCAAAGAAGGTCATGCCCTCGGGCGCTCCGGTTCCGCTCAAACTCACAAACGCTCCACGGGGCAAGCGGGTCGCCAACGCTCCGCGGCCACGGGCAGACAGGTTACTCATTTCGGAAATACAACCCTTTCCCATGGCAGAAAGCCCGCCAAAGCGGGTGATCTCAGTTCGTTCACGGCGCGGCAGGACAGTCAGCTTCGGCAAAAGCCCGTCGCCACTTGCAACTTTTCGAGTTCCCATGTCACGCCTCCTTCTCTGCCGCGGCCAACTGATCCAGCGCCTTCTGCATTTCGGGCAGCAAAAACTCCATTTCAGATGTGAAAAGAGCCAGATACGCCTCCAACGTCCGCAGGCGGGTCTGCTCGTCGGTCTCCGCAGAGGCGACGAAACGGCCGCATTTCAAAATCAGTTTCTCCACAAAAAGCCTCCCATTCCCGCCATGGCAGACGCCTCACACCACCGACATCCGTGATCCAGCAAGTAGAGTGCTCCCCCGGCTGCCACTACCGCCGCAGAACCGGGCGCATCGCTCACAGGCAACTCCGATACGTCCTCGGCCGTATCGCACAGATACAAACGGCGGTATACACTCATCCCGCGGCTGTCCCGCAGGACGGTCTTTTCCTGTTGCAGTACCGAAAACATACTCACACCCCCTGTCGCTTCAGCCACTTGCCGTAGCTTTGGTAAGCGGCATTGAACATGGTCGCGCCGTTCTCGTAGCGCCCCAGATCACCGTTCAGGTAATCCATCATGGTCAGCACGTACAGCCAATACAGCTGGTCGTAGGGATGGGGCGCGCACAGCTCGGTGTCCGTGGGCGTTTCGCTGTCAAAGGCATCCGTTTCCTCGGGAAGACAACCCAACAGCTCCACCTTGACCCGTCCCTCGATCTCACCGAGCAGTCTCAACTTAAGTGCATCGTCGGCGCGCCCGGGAGCCAGACTGTCCACCAACTCCATACAAGTTTGAATATTCATTCCCGTCTTGTTCTCCTTTCTCTTACAGGGATTGACCCACTCTCCCCTCCCGTCGCAGGGGACGGAAGGGGAGACGGCAAATCAACCGTGGGCTTCCTCGGCCGCGCGGAAGCGGCTCTGCTCCGCCTCCAGCATCTCGGCGGTCTGGATATCCTGGATTTCAGACTGATCCAGTACCAGCGCGAACTTGCGCTTGATCTTGACCCACTCGCCGCGCTTGATGAGGCAGTTTTGGCCGTTGATCGCCACGTAGACGTCATCCTTGTAGCGGTCGTTATCGCGGAACAGCTTCACCGCCACGTATTCGTTCAAGTACGCCTCCGCAGAGGTCGCACGATTCTTTCCGTTACTCATTGTCATTTCTCCTCTTTGTAAATCCATGTAAAAAGTTTTGGGGTTTCCAAAGGGACTTTTTCAAAAGTCCCTTTGGCGGGGGTAGCGAAGCGGCGACGTGGTAGTGAATGGATGCCGGTGGCATCCAGAGCCACGGCGTGACCGAGCCGCAGCGAGACCGGGGGCAGAGCCCCTCGTTCCCCCCCCGCTCCCCTTAGTTTGCGCCGGACTCGAAGGTGGATGCGGTCTCGATACGGACCATGAAGGCCTCCACGAGACGGACGGTTACCTTACCGGCCTTCCAGCCCACGGTCGCGCGCTGGTTGAGAGGATCGGAGGTACCGGCAGAGCCCAGCTGCTTGACGATGTGCTGGAGACCCTCGCCGCCCAGCTGGGTGGTACCGTAGGCGTTGTCACCCAGAACCAGAGTCGCGTAGACGTCACGGCCCTCGGCACCCGCCTCACCGGGATAGATCACAGCCTTGTCGGCGCAGGTGATGGGCAGAATGACGGTCTTGGCGCTGTCGGCGTACAGGGTCATGGTGTCGGCGGTATTGGCGCCAACGTATGCGCGCTGACCCTCGATCAGCACCCAACGGCCCACCAGCTCACCCTCGGCAACACCGGCGTCGCCGCCGATAAACTTGACGGCACCGGACTCGGTCACCGCGCCGTTGACGGTCAGAGTACGGCTGTCAGAAGCCAGATCCTCGGCGTGGAAGATCTTGGCCTCGCTGGACTCGATGAAGCGAACGCCCTCGATCTTACCGATCTCGCCCTCGAAGATGTGGGAAGGATCGGCGTACTGGTTGGGGTACTTCCAGGAGGGATCGTTCATCAGATCGTAGGAAACGTCGGGATGGATGATGGCCACGTAGGAGCCGTTGATCTTCTCGGCGTTCTGGGACTTGAGGAAACGAACCGCACGGCGGATGCAATCCACGGTCAGATAGTGGTTACCGGAGGTCTTGCCGCCGGTGAGCAGGTAACGGGCGGACACGGAGTTCTCACCGTACTGTACGTTGGTACCGCCCGCCAGCACCTCGCGGGAAATGGTATCCAGGGTACGGCCCGCCTGGGCGCCGAGCAGCTTGGTGGCCATGCAAAGATTGTTGTCCACAGCGGTGAACAGAAGCAGATCGGTCAGCTCCACGTAGCCGCCGTACTGAGCCACGGTGGCCTCCACCACGCTGACCCGCAGGTTCTGACCGTCGGGGGTCACGCCCTCGGTGATGGGTGTGGTACGCTTGGGCAGGGGATCGTACTTGCGGAAGGAAATGGTCTTGGCGCCCTTGGGAATGCGATGCTTCTGGGCGAACAGATCGTGAGCCAGATAGGGCTCGGCGTTATCAATGAGATAATCGCTGTAATAGGTCTGCATCTCGGCGGAAAGACCCTCGCCCTTGGCGTAAGGGGTCATCTCACCGGTTGCATTGTTGGAAACACCCTCGGTGCCCTGCACCAGAGTGCCCGATGCGAAATGCTGCAGAAAATCGCAGCTGACGTTGATGGTTTTCATGTTGTTCCTCCTGATTGAAATATCAAAGTTGAACGGTCTCCCCGTTCTCGGCCCGCTTGGCCAGCATGGCCCGCTCACGGCGGGTCAGGCGGTCAACGGCGGGGTGCATCCGAATTCCGGCGGCGGCACTCAGGCCGTTTTCGGTGGGTCTCTGCCCGCGAGCGCGAATATGTCCCAGCAGGCGCTCCTCGCAGTCACGTACCGCGGCAGATACCGCCTCCGCCACCGCAGACTCCACGGCGCGGGAAACCTGCGCCTCCACAGCCGAAGCGACCCGCCCCTCAAAAATGTCTTCCATGTGGACGGCCTCGTAGAGCTGGCGAAGGGTGGGCTTCCCCTCCCCTCGCAAAAGCGCGCCCATGACGGGATGCTCCATTTCGGCGGCCAGATCGAAGTGGGGATAGATATCCCGCAGCTTCTCTGCCTCGGAAAGCAGTTCGGCAGGCCAAATCTCGGTCTCTTCTGCTGTCTGTGCTTCAGGAAGGCTCTCGGTCATCTCGACAGAGGTCTCCATAGCTTCCATTTGTTCCATTGTGATCTCCTTTACCTCTTCATGTTGATGTGTGTGAGCCCACGCATTTCTGCGTCACGCAATTCTGCGTCGCGTAGCTCTGCGCCGTGCAGTCGTGCGACGTACCGTCGTGTGACGTACTGTCGCAGAGCGTCACGCAGGCAGGCAGAGCGGCTTCGATGAGCCGAAGCCCCGCCGCCGTCACCGCCCAGCCGAGGATATCGGCACCGCCCAACCCGCGGGTCTTGACCCGCAGAAGCCCCTCACCCTCGGAGCACTCCAGATGGGGAAGTTCCCCACCCCCCTCCGCCGTCGCGGTCGGCGGAAGGGTCTCCAGATAGGCGATAAAGCCGTAGAGCAGAGCCGACACCCCCGCGCAGACGATGTCCTGTCCCCGCGGCGCTTGTTCCGCGTGGCCGACGGCGGTGATCTCCAACCCGTCGTCACGCCGCAGAACCCGGATGCGTATCATACACAGGCCTCCTCACCGACGGCGCCGCCGCTTCCCATAGCCGCCCGCAGGACGTCGATCCCCTCGAAGTCCATGCCGGCAAGAGTCCTCTCGGCGGCCGCCCGATTGGCAGGCTCGAACAGCCCCGCGCGGAACAGCTCCAGCATGAGCTGGTTACGTTCAGTGCGATCCAGAGGATTTTCCCGCTCGGCGCGGACGTCGATATCGAACACGGGACGGCGGTACAAGGCAAAACCGTCAGCTCCTGTGCCCGTCGACTTGTCCTGCAAGCCGATATTGGAATAGCGGACATAGCGTCTGCCGCCGTCCTCTCCCACGATACGGAAGCACCGCACCCCGTCGTAGAACTGGCGGATCAGCTCGATGGCCTGCTGCATGATCTGTACAAAGGCGCGGTAGGAGCCTGCGATCATGTCGCGGCTTGCCTTGTTCCCCGCCTCCTGGAGGGCGGCGATCGCCTGGGCGGCGGTCACTCCTCCGGACGAGGAGCCCTGAGAAACGTCACGGTTTCCCGTGGTCTCCTTGAGCTCGTCGATCTTCATTTTGCGCACGTCGGTGAGCATCCCATCCATGGGAGACAGGGTGATCTGACGGAGCTTCTCCTCGTCAATATCTCCCTCCACCTCAATAATGCGCTTATCGGGATTGAGAAAATCCTTTTCGTTGATGCCCAGGGATCGCTTCGCCCAGTAGCGGACGCGGCTGGCGGTGTTGGCATACTCCAGAATGTGGCCGTCCAGCTCGTCGATGTAGCCCTGGGGATTGCGTCCCACCGCAATCAGGCCGTAACCCGCAGGGGTTCCCTCCTCGGGGTACAGCACGTCCAGCACCACAGGATACAGACCGTGGTCGTACCAGCCGCACTCGGCATAAGCGGGGTCGTTTTCGGAGGCGTACAGGAGCACGTCCCCCGTGAATTTGGCGTAGTGCAGAACCGTTCTGCCTTCGGGTGTAATTCGCTTGTAGTACCAGTCCACCACGGCGGTCTTATCCGAAAGGCCCTCACTGCCGCCGAGATAACTGCCCCCCATCTCGGGGGTAAAGAGGGAGCCGTCCTCCCGCATGGCCGCCCGCTTTTCCTTCAAAAACGGGTACTGACAAAGCAGGCTCGCGGTGTCGGCAAGCCCCACGAGGAAGAGATGGGGGCTGTCCTGAATGTCCCGCACCCCGGGCTCCCAGTACAGGTTGAGCAGATCCACGGGACGGATGTCAATGTCTCCGATGCCGTTCTCCAAGCGGGGATTCCAGAATACGCCGTAGGCGGCCACGCCGTGCTTCAGCTTGCTCCAGGCGTTGTCGGAGTAGGTCTGCCCGAAGCGGCACCGCTCGGTGATGACGGGGAGAATATCCGAAAGCAGAGCGGCATCCGCCTCGTCGTCGGGCTCGCGGGGCAGGACCGCGCAGACGGGCATGGCATCACAAAGGTCAGCGTGCTTGTTGCACACACTGCCCCACAGCCAGGCCGACACCGGGGGCGTGCCCCGTCGGGTGTTCCCTGCGGGTACGCCGCCGTGACGGCTCTGCCACCACAGCGCCTCGTCGGTGATGCGGGTGTCCAGGCGGGATTTTCCGGCCCGATAGCGCTCCAGGAGCTCACCCGCCAGCTTGGCGTCAGCGTCGGTCATGATTCGGTTTGCGTTGTTTGTTTCCTGTTCTGTATACTTCATATCAAGATTCCTTTCTTTCTCGAATGCGCCCCGCGTAGGGGGCAAACTCTGTATGACCCAGGTTCAGGGGATCGGGGAAAGCCCCGCCCACCGTCGGTGTCGGCGCCGCGCAGGGATTCTCCATGCACACGTAGCGGCACTCGTCGTAGATGTGATCCTCCCCCTCGGTGTCCACGTCCTCCACGTCTACCTGGCTGTATACCAGAGAGGGGAGGGTGCGGATGAAGTGGCGGCAGGTGGAGAACACGTAGAGCATGGGAATACCGTGGCCGTCAAAGGCCAGTCGGTTGTGGAGCTGAGCCTTCCCCGCCATACGGGTGTTATCGGCCTTATCCCAGTAGACCCCCTCCCTCTCCATCAGCTCCCCGATGGACGCGCCGCCGTTGCGCTGGTAGATGGCGGGGTCGGCCACGCCGTGGATCCTGCGCCCCATGAGATTGGGGTCTTCGGACTCAACACGGCGGATCAAGCGCGCGATCTCGTCAGCATTCTTACAAATACCCGTATTGGGAATGGGCAAGCCGTTTGCGTCGGCGCGGCAACCGTACAGCTCGCGGATGCGGTAGAGCCGCCCGTCGTGATCCACGGCGTACCATCCCACCGAAAAGGGGCGGGTGTAGCCCCAGTCGAACCCCCGCCAGATGCTCCAGGTGGGGGGAATGCGGAAGGGGGAAATGACGTGGGTACCCACTCTGTCCCCGTAATGATCGGGGTCGTTGCGCCACTCGGTGAACACCTGCCCCGAGAAGGAGTCCCAGTCGCCGTAAAGCAACGCCTTTCGCTCGGCCTCGGGCAGAACGGCCAGACGGGTCAGGTAGTCGGGGTCGTTGCGGAGCAGGATCCCGTTGTCAAATACCGTAGATGGCACGAAGATACGGGATCTTCGGCGGATCTCCTGCCGTCCGTCAGGGAAACTCACCTTGACCTCATCCCATACCGTCTTCATGGGGGGCGCAGGGGTGATGAACCGCTCCTTGACCCAGCCGTGGCCGATCCCGCCGGGATTGGCGGTGGCGCGGATGTAGCATCGCGTCCCGGGACCGTTGGGGCGGTTGCGGGAGAACAGATAGCTGTACTCCTCCCAGGTGAACTGGGTCAGCTCGTCGAAGGCGATGAAATCGTAGGCCTGCCCCTGGTAGTTGTACTTGTCCTTGGGGTGAGGGAGACTGCCGAAGATGATCTTCGCCCCCGAGGAAAACCGCCATACGTGCCCCGTGGCGTTGTAGGTCGCTCCGGGGTCCACCAGGGGATAGTAATGGAGGGACTTGTCCACCAGCTCGGAGAGCTGTGGGTAAGTCTTGCGCAGGATCAATCCCTTGTAGTACGGAATATGGATCTGTCGCAAGGCCTCCATCACCAGAGCGTCGGACTTCCCTCCCCCCGCCGCGCCGCCGTAGAGCGCCTCGTCCTCGGGGCGCGCCATGAACAGCGCCTGACGGGGTTGCGGCTTCCAGATCACGGGACGGGAGGACTTGCAGAGGTCTTTCAAAACGCCTCACCACCCGTCTCGTGACTGCCCACGGCCACCGCTTCTTCATCCTCCATAGGCGGATAGGCCACCATTCCACCCAAAAGCTCTCCTTCCTCCTTGGGATGCTCCCGCCAGCGGGCGGGGTCGCGGTTGTTGAGGTAGTAGGCACACACCCGCACGTCGGCAGGGATATGCACCTCCTCAAAGCCCGCCTCCAGATCCTCCCGCTCCGAGATCTTTTTCCCTGTGTCGGAATCGTAGTCCACCCGCTTGACCTTGAAGGATTTTTTCAGTTTGACCTTGTACCCGCAGGCGCGGCGGTAGAGCGCATCCTCCACGCGGCGGCAACGCAAACTATCCTTGGCCTCGGTGTCAACCGATGCCGCGGGACGAACCGACTCACTCATTCCCCGACTCCTTCTCGGTCTGCAAGCGGATAACGTACTCGTCCCCCTCGCGAATGACCGTACAGGAAAAATCATCCAAGGCGCTCTTGATGTCGGCTACCTTGACCCGCAGAGTATCCGTCTGCATACGGGTCAGAAGATATCCCAGCCAGGCATGGTACAGCTTCAAAGTCTCCTCCATAGCGGCGGGCAACAGTCTGTAGGGCGATCCGCCCTTCTTTTTGGGTGTCTTACTCATGACAAGCATACTTCCTTTCGTAAAAATGATCCATAGCAACTTTGAGAGGGCATTGCCGATAGCCCTCGGGATGGGCGCAAAAGCGGTATACGTATTCCCTTCTCGCCAAGCGATCGGGAAAGCGAAAGGTCGCTCCCTCGCAGTTCACCTGCCCCCCTCCGCGTTCCTTCTTAAAGTACGGACAAATACCAAGCCGTCCCCCTACGTCGGCTTCCGGTTCCGCATCGACGGCGATAAGACAGTTCGCATTGATCTTCTCCATATCGTGTATTCCTCCTGCTGTTTATTTTGTTCCGCTTGCTTAACTCATTTCGTCAAGTTCGCTTAACTTGGCGATAGTATAACATACTTTACTCGATTTGTCAACCCCACTTTTGAAATTTATTTAACTATTTTCCCACATCCCCTTGACAGACAAGAAGAAATCGTGTATAATAAATGCAACAAACCACACACGAAAGGAAGTCCGCCATGGATATTTTCAAGGATCGACTCATCGAAGCCATGACCCTTCGGGGCATGCGCGCCTCCGAGCTGGCCAAGCGCACAGGGCTCTCCAAGGCCCGCATCAGCCAGTACGTCAACGGCAAGTTCATCCCCAAATCCGACGCCATCCTCCTCATCGCCGAAGTCCTGCAGGTCTCTGAGCTGTGGCTCATGGGCAAAACCTCCGACATGGAGGCCACCGACACCCCCTCCCGCTCCCGAATCCCCTGCCCCGAAAACGTAGCCCCCCTCCGCCTCTGCCGCTACCCCATCCTGGGCGAGATCGCCTGCGGCCTCCCCATCCTGGCCGAGGAAGACCCCGACGGCGGCTACGTCACCGCCGCCGAAACCACCGCCGATTTCTGCCTCACCGCCAAGGGCGACAGCATGATCGGTGCCCGCATCTTTGACGGCGACGAGGTCTTCATTCAGCAGACCGACCTGGTCAATAACGGCGAGATCGCCGCCGTGGTGGTGGACAACGAAGCCACCCTCAAGCGAGTCTACTACTACCCCGAGGCTGAAAAGCTCATCCTCACCGCCGAGAACCCCGCATTCCCCCCCATGGTCTTCGTGGGCGAGGAGCTGGCCAGCATCCGCATCCTGGGTCGCGCCGTGGCCTTCCAGTCCAAGGTGCGCTGATCGGAACCGTACGCCCCCCGAAAACGTTTCGCCCCTGTTTTTGCAATTTTTTTGATGTCGACAGGATAGGCTTGTCCCCGCGCCGCTTTTGTGCTATCCTATGGGTATATCCACCGAAAGGAGCTACCCATGAAACAATACAAAACCGCCTTGATCCTGTCCGCCCTTCTCCTGTCCCTGACCGCCTGCTCCACCCCCACCGTCGGACACACGCCCGTCCCCTCCGACTCCTCTGCTCCCACCGATTCCTCCGACGCCCTGCGTACCTACTACGAAGCCCTCATCGCCGAACTGAAGCAGGAGATTTTGAATCAGAAGCAAAGCGACTATGTCACCCGCCTGGAATACGAGTCCCGTATTGAAGAATTGGAAGCCAAGCTGAACGCCATGAAGGAGTCCCCCCCCGCCCCCGACCTCCCCCCCGCGGGGGGTCCCCCGCCCGCCCCCCCCCCCCCCCCCCCCCCCC
>JAZRFR010000044.1:0-8298 GCA_045643785.1 Eubacteriales bacterium
CTCCCCCCACCATGCTCCGCATGATGATCAAGGAGGATATCTCCAAGTACGATTTCTCCTCGGTGCGCCATATGACCACCGCCGGCGGGGCTCTCAACCCCGAGGTCTACCGCCAATTCGAAAAGGCCACGGGCCTGCAGATCAAGGAGGGCTTCGGCCAGACCGAAACCACCCTGTCCATCGCCAACCTCATGGGCAATCCCCACAAGGTGGGCTCCATGGGTAAGCCCTCGCCCCTGTACGACATGATGCTGGTGGATCCCGACGGCAATCCCGTGCCCGACGGTGAGACGGGCGAGATCGTCATCAAGGTGGGCGACAAGGCTCCCTGCGGACTGTTCCTGGGCTACTACCGCAATCAGGAGAAGACCGACGAGGTGCTCCACGACGGCTACTACCATACCGGCGACACCGCCTGGTGCGACGAGGACGGATTCTACTGGTACGTGGGCCGCGTGGACGACGTCATCAAGTCCTCGGGCTACCGCATCGGGCCCTTCGAGATCGAGTCTGTCATCATGGAGCTGCCCTACGTCCTGGAGTGCGGCGTATCCGCCGTCCCCGACGAGGTGCGCGGTCAGGTGGTCAAGGCCTCCATTGTCCTCGTTAAGGGCACCGAGCCTACCGAGGAACTCAAGAAGGAAATCCAGAATTACGTCAAGAAGAATACCGCCCCCTACAAGTATCCCAGAATCGTGGTATTCCGCGACGAGCTGCCCAAGACCATCAGCGGTAAAATCCAGCGCAACAAGCTGTGATTCTGTGAAATACTACAAAAAATTACTTGCTGTGACAGGAAATTTTGCGTGGTTTTACCCAAACAAAAGAATTGACAAACAAGCAGAGTTGTGATATAATTATCTGTATCAAAAGGCATTGACGGAGAGGATTCCCCGACACGGTTTTCAGAGAGATGACGGGTGGTGAAAGTCATCAACACGGTCGCGGTATTTGTAGCTCCCGAGCCGGACGGAAGAGCGCCTTCATCCCTTTCAGGTCTGAAGACAGGTAGAACCGCCCCGCACGACTGCGTTAGTGTCAGCGGGTTTTGCGACCCGGCAAAGTGGCGGATCTTTCCGCAATTTGAGTGGTACCGCGGGTGCTGTATAATGAATTTATGCGCACTCGTCTCAAAGTCATCACACTTTGGGACGGGTGCGCTTGCTTATTTTTCCCGCAGCGATACCCGAGAAAGGAATTTACACATGGATCAGACGAATAAGACGATGGAAGCCTCCTCCATGTCGGGACTCGATTTCAAGATCAAGGAGATGGCGGGCCGTATCCGCGCCCTCCGCGAGATCGAGGGTCTGGAGCCTGCCCAGATGGCGGCCAAGACCGGTATTTCCACCGAGGAATATATCCGTTGTGAGAGCGGTGAGAGCGACCTCAACTTCGCATTCATTTACCGCTGTGCGCTGGCGCTCAACGTCAACGTCACCGAAATCATCGAGGGCTACAGCCCCAAGCTGAAGTCCTATACCGTCACCCGCGCTGGCGCGGGTCAGGAGATCGCCAAGGCCCACGGCATGGTCTACTACAACATGGCCTACGCTTTCCAGAACCGTATCGCCGAGCCCCTGTTTGTCCGCTCTGCCTACTCCGAGGAGGCACAGCATAAGGATATCGAGCTGACCACCCACGCAGGTCAGGAGCTGGATATCGTCATCGAGGGTAAGCTCATGGTGCAGGTGGGCGAGCACACCGAGGTGCTGAGCGCTGGCGACACCATCTACTACGACTCCGACACTCCTCACGGTATGATCGCCGTGGGCGGTCAGGACTGCGTGTTCTACGCCATCGTGTTGAACCCCACGGGCGAGCCCATCCCCGAGTTGGCTCCCGCCGAGGCCGTTCCCGTCGCCAAGAAGGAGACTGCCGTCCGTCGTGACGAGCGCAACGACCGCATCTGGCGCAAGTTCATCGACGTCACCGAGAACGCGCTGGGTACGCCTACTGCCATCAACTTCAAGAATACCGACAAGTTTAACTTCGCATTTGATCTGGTGGACGCGCTGGCTGACAAGGATCCCGAAAAGCTGGCCATGCTCCACATTTCCAAGGATCACACCGAGCGCCGCTTTACCTTCAAGGATATGAAGCGCGCCTCTGCCCAGTGCGCCAACTACTTCAAGTCCCTGGGCATCAAGAAGGGCGACCGCGTCATGCTGGTGCTGAAGCGCCACTACCAGTTCTGGTTCGCCATGCTGGGTCTGAATAAGCTGGGTGCCATCGCCATCCCCGCCACCAACCAGCTCCAGGAGCATGACTTTGAGTACCGCTTCAATTCCGCAGGCGTTTCGGCCATCCTCTGCACCGCTGACGGCGACACCGCCCATCAGGTGGATCTGGCCGCCGAAAATGCTCCCACCCTCAAGCACAAGATCATCGTGAACGGTGAGCGTGAGGGCTGGCGCACCTTCGACGAGGAGTACACCCTGTATTCCTCCCACTACAACCGCACCGAGGATTCTCCCTGCGGCGACGATCTGCTCCTCATGTTCTTCACCTCGGGTACCTCGGGCTATCCCAAGATTGCGGCTCACAACCACAAGTACCCTCTGGGTCACTTCCATACCGCCCGCTACTGGCACAACGTGGAGCCCGACGGCCTGCACCTGACCATTTCGGATACGGGCTGGGCGAAGTCCATGTGGGGTAAGCTCTACGGCCAGTGGCTCTGCGAGGCGGCAACCTTCGTTTACGACTTCGATCGCTTCGACGCCGCGGACATCCTGCCCATGTTCGCGAAGCACCAAATCACGACCTTCTGCGCTCCCCCCACCATGCTCCGCATGATGGTCAAGGAGGATATTTCCAAGTACGACCTCTCCTCGGTGCGCCACATGACCACCGCGGGCGAGGCGCTGAACCCCGAGGTCTACCGTCAATTCGAGAAGGCCACGGGACTCCAGATTCTGGAGGGCTTCGGTCAGTCCGAGTCCACCATGATCATCGGTAACCTGACGGGCGCCCCCCACAAGATCGGTTCTATGGGTAAGCCCGCTCCCATTTACGAGGTGGAGCTCATGGACGCCGACGGCAAGCCCGTCCCCGCGGGTGAAACCGGTGAGATCTGCATCCGTGTCGCCGATGGCGCACCCTGCGGTCTGTTTACCGGCTACTACAACTCTCCCGAGAAGACCGCCGAGGTCTGGTACGACGGCTACTACCACACCGGTGATACCGCCTGGAAGGACGAGGACGGCTTCTACTGGTTCGTTGGCCGCGTGGACGACGTTATCAAGTCCTCGGGCTACCGCATCGGGCCCTTTGAGATCGAGTCTGTCATCATGGAGCTGCCCTACGTGCTGGAGTGCGGCGTGTCCGCCGAGCCCGACGAGGTCCGCGGCCAGGTGGTCAAGGCCTCCATCGTGCTGGTGAAGGGAACCGAGCCCACCGACGAGCTGAAAAAGGAGATCCAGAAGTACGTCAAGGAGCGCACCGCGCCTTACAAGTACCCCCGTATCGTGGTCTTCCGCGACGAGCTGCCCAAGACCACCAGCGGTAAGATCAAGCGCAATATGCTTTGATCGGGGAGGCCTGTATGTATCCCCTCAAGCGTTTAACCATCCTCTGCGGTCACTACGGCAGCGGCAAGACCAACGTGGCGGTGAACATCGCTACCGAGCTGAAAAAGTCGCATGATACCGTGACTGTGGCGGATCTGGATATCGTCAACCCCTACTTCCGTACCAAGGACAGCGCGGCCTACTTCGAGGAGCAGGGCATCCGCCTCATCTGCTCGGCCTACGCCAACAGTAACGTGGATATTCCCGCCCTGCCTCAGGAGATGTACGCCATCACCGACGACCGCTCCATGACCGCCGTGCTGGACATCGGCGGCGACGACCGCGGCGCGCTGGTGCTGGGACGTCTCGCCCCCAAGATCCTGGCGGAAAACAACTACGAAATGCTCATGGTCATCAACTGCTACCGTCCCCTCACGAGAGACGCCGCCTCCACCTTGGAGGTCATGGCCGAGATCGAGTACGCAGGAGGCATCCGCTTTACGGGTCTGGTGAATAACTCCAACCTGGGAGCGATGACCACCGCCGAGGACGTCCTTGCCTCCCGTGACTACGCCGAGGAGGTGGCAAGACTCTCGGGACTTCCCGTGGTCATGACCTCGGTGCGACAGGATCTCTACCCCGCCGTGGAAGGGAAGGTTCCTAATGCATTCCCCTTAGGGTTGCAGAAAAACAAGTATCTTTGATTCCGTCCCTGCTTTGGCAGGGAAGAAGGATATGACAAAAGATTTCATGCTTTGAAGTTTTTGAAGTTTCCAAAGGAACTTTTTTCAGCTCTGCTCGCAGAGCGAGTTCCATTTGGTGGGGTTCGGGGCAAAGCCCCGAATCAAATAAAGGAGTAAACATATGGCAAAATGTAAACTGACATTCAAAACCGACAACTGCAAGGGCTGCGGCCTTTGCGTGGACGTCTGTCCCAAGCACGTGCTGGCACTGGCTGAGGATCAGATCAACAAGAAGGGTCACCATCCCGTGGTTGCTCTGAACATCGAGGACTGCATCGGTTGCGCCTTCTGTGCCACCATGTGCCCCGATTGCATCATCAAAGTAGAGAAAGGAGAGTGCCCGCCATGGCAGATAAGGTACTTATGAAGGGTAACGAGGCCATCGCAGAGGCCGCCATCATCGCAGGCTGCCGTCACTACTTCGGTTACCCCATCACCCCCCAGACCGAGATCGCGGCCTATATGGCCAAGCGCCTCCCCAAGATCGGCGGCGTGTTCCTGCAGGCTGAGTCCGAGGTTGCCGCCATCAACATGGTCTACGGCGTGGCCGCCACCGGCACCCGCGTCATGACCTCCTCCTCCTTCTCCGGAATCTCCCTCAAGAGCGAGGGTCTGTCCTATCTCGCCGGTGCTGACCTGCCCTCTCTGGTGGTCAACGTCCAGCGCGGCGGCCCCGGTCTCGGCGGTATCCAGCCCTCCCAGGCCGACTACTTCCAGGCCACCAAGGGCGGCGGTCACGGTGACTTCCACATGATCGTCCTTGCCCCCTCCTCTGTGCAGGAGATGGCCGAGCTGACTGTCCACGGCTTTGATCTGGCCGACAAGTACCGCATGACCTCCATGATCCTGGCCGACGGTACCATGGGTCAGATGATGGAGCCTGTGGCTCTGGACGAGCTGAAGGTGGGCGAAAAGGTCGAGAAGCCCTGGGCCACCACCGGCACCAAGCTGGAGAGAGTCCACAACATCGTCAACTCCCTCTCCCTCGTCCCCGAGGAGCTGGAGGATCTGAACTTCGCCCGCTACGAGCGCTACAAGGTCATCGAGGAGAACGAGGTCATGTACGAGACCTACCGCATGGAAGATGCCGAGATCTGCATCGCCGCCTTCGGTATCGCCTCCCGCGTGTCCCGCAACGCCGTGGATGCTGCCCGCGAGCTGGGCATCAAGGTGGGTATGATCCGTCCCATCACCCTGTGGCCCTTCCCCAAGAAGGTCTTCAAGGAGTCCCTTGCCACCTGCAAGGCATACATTTCGGTGGAGCTGTCCATGGGTCAGATGATCGAGGACGTCATGCTGGCTACCGAGGGCAAGGCTCCCGTCACCCTTTGCAACCGCGTCGGCGGTATGATCCCCTCCCCCGAGCAGGTGCTGGAGAGCATCAAGGAAACCGCCGCCAGAATCGGAGGTAACAACTAATGGTCGTATTCGATAAACCTCATGCACTCAACGATATCCCCTTCCACTACTGCCCCGGATGCACCCACGGTATCATTCACCGTCTAGTGGCCGAGGTCATGGACGAGCTGGGGATCGAAGGCAGAACCGTGGGTATCGCCCCTGTGGGATGCTCGGTCATGGCCTACAACTACTTCAACTGCGATATGATCGAGGCCGCTCACGGCCGCGCTCCCGCCATTGCCACGGGTGTCAAGCGCGCCCTGCCCGAGAACATCGTCTTCACCTACCAGGGTGACGGCGACCTCGCTTCCATCGGTATGGCCGAGACGGTTCACGCCGCCGCCCGTAACGAGAACATCACCGTGATCTTCGTCAACAACGCCATTTACGGCATGACCGGCGGTCAGATGGCTCCCACCTCCCTCCCCGGACAGGTGACCCAGACCTCCCCCTATGGCCGTGACGTCAAGCAGTGCGGATTCCCCATCCGCGTTTGCGAGATGCTGGCTACCCTGGACGGCCCCGAGTATCTGGAGCGCGTCACCGTCAATAACGTAAAGGCAATCCGCAACGCCAAGAAGGCCATCAAGAAGGCTTTCCAGAACCAGGTCGAGGGCAAGGGCTTCTCGCTTGTTGAAGTTCTGTCCACCTGCCCCACCAACTGGGGTATGACGCCTCAGGCGGCTCTGAAGTGGGTTGACGACAAGATGATCCCCTACTACCCTCTGGGTGTGTACAAGGACAGAACCGCTGCCACCGCAGCAGCCGAGAAGGAGGAAAACTAAATGAGCACCTCTACCAAAGAATTTCTCTTCTCCGGCTTCGGCGGACAGGGCATTCTGTTCGCAGGTAAGTTCATCGCCTACAAGGGTCTGACCGAGGGCAAGAACGTCAGCTGGCTCCCCTCCTACGGCCCCGAGATGCGCGGCGGTACCGCCAGCTGCGGCATCATCATCAGCGACGGCGCCGTGGGTTCTCCCATCGTGGCCAAGCCCGACATTCTGGTGGCCATGAACCTGCCTTCCCTGGATCGCTACGAGTCCGCCGTTAAGAAGGGCGGTATGATCTTCTACGATTCCTCCCTCATCGAGCGTCCTCTGAAGCGCACCGACGTCAAGGCCTACGCCGTCCCCGCCACCCGTCTGGCCGGTGAGAACGGCATTCCTACTCTGGGTAACATGATCCTGGTGGGCAAGATCCTCGCCGCTCTGGGCGAGTACAACGAGGCAGGCGTGAACGCCGCCCTCGCTAAGGTCATCTCCGCCAAGCGCTCCGATATGCTGGAGCTCAACTACAAGGCTCTGGAGCTGGGTGCTAACTACTGAAAAGAACGAGGGGGCTTTGCCCCCTGCCCCCCCACCAAAGGGACTTTTGAAAAAAGTCCCTTTGGAAACCCCAAAACCTTCAATAAAGAATTCAAGTATTCTTGAGAGAGTTTTTGAGGATGTTGCGAAACCTCAAATTTATTGAAAGGGAACTACCGTTATGAATATTTCCATCACCAAGACTGCTTGCCCCAAGGAAAAGCCCGACGCTTCCACCCTGGGCTTTGGTAAGATCTTTACCGACCACATGTTCCTCATGGAGTATGAGCCCGAGCGCGGCTGGTACGACGCCCGCATCGTGCCCTTCGGCAATCTGTCCATCCACCCTGCTTCCACGGTTCTGCACTACGGCTCCGAGATCTTCGAGGGTCTGAAGGCCTACCGCCGCGAGGATGGCAAGGTTCAGCTCTTCCGTCCCATTGAGAACATCCGCCGTCTGAACCGCTCCGCCGAGCGTCTGTGCCTGCCCGAGCTTCCCGAGGAGCTGGGTATGGAGGTGCTGACCGCCTTCGTGAACATGGAGCAGGATTGGACTCCCTCCGCCCCCGGTACCTCTCTGTACCTCCGTCCTCTGATGTTCGGTAACGACGAGACTCTGGGTGTGCACGCCGTCCATCATACCACCTTCATGATCATCGCCTCCCCCGTAGGCAGCTACTACAAGGAGGGCATCAACCCCGTGGGCATCATGATCGAGGACGAGGACGTTCGCGCCGTCAAGGGCGGTACGGGCTACACCAAGTGCGGCGGTAACTACGCCGCCTCCAACCGCGCCGGCGCAAGAGCCGAGAAGAAGGGCTACGCCCAGGTTCTGTGGCTGGACGGTATCCACCGCAAGTACATCGAGGAAGTGGGCGCCATGAACGTCATGTTCAAGATAGGTGGCGAGGTCGTCACCCCCATGCTTTCCGGTTCCATCCTCCCCGGTATCACCCGTATGTCCTGCTTGGAGGTGCTCCGCGCCGAGGGCCATAAGGTCAGCGAGCGTCTCATCAGCGTAGACGAGCTGGCCGAGGCCATGGAGAACGGTACCCTGGAAGAGGCCTGGGGCACCGGTACCGCCGCCGTGGTTTCTCCCATCGGTGAGCTGTGCTACAAGGACAAGAAGTACACCGTCAACGGTGGCAAGATCGGTGAGGTCACCCAGCACCTCTACGACACCCTCACGGGCATCCAGTGGGGTAAGATCGAGGACAAGTTCGGCTGGACTCTGCCCATTGACTGATCTTTCGAAAAAATACCCGTCAAAAACGGTCCGTTTCCGCTGGAAAAACGCCCCATTTTTAAATTTTTTTTATGGGAATTTTCGGTTTTTGG
>JAZRFR010000045.1:0-6965 GCA_045643785.1 Eubacteriales bacterium
CTAGTGACTTTTCCCGATAAACTGCAATTTGAATTACGTTCTAAAATTTTACCACATTTCTGAATTTTTTTCAAGTCCCCTCATTGCATTTTTTTCGATTTTGTGGTATGATATAGAGGAATACTCTTTCGGAAGGAAAAAACACCCATGATCCACGTTGCACTTTTGGGCTTCGGCGTTGTCGGCAGCGGCACCGCAGAGGTTCTGACTCAAAATAAAGCCATCATCGAAAAAAAGGTCGGTCAAGAGGTCAACATCAAGTACATCCTTGACCTGCGGGACTTCCCTGATTCCCCCTTTGCCGACCGCATCGTTCACGATTTCAATATCATCGCAAACGACCCCGAGGTTTCTGTCGTCGCTGAAATGATGGGCGGCTCTCACCCTGCCTACGACTTCACCCTCGCATGCCTCAAGGCCGGCAAGAGCGTGGTCACCTCCAACAAGGAGGTCGTGGCCAACTTCGGTACCGAGCTGCTGGCTGTAGCCAAGGAAAACGGTGTATCCTACCTCTTTGAGGCCTCCGTGGGCGGCGGTATTCCCATCATCCGTCCCCTCCGCGAGGATCTTGCCTCCAACAATGTCACCGCCATCAGCGGTATCCTCAACGGCACCACCAACTACATCCTCACCAAGATGGACGCCGAGGGCGCCTCCTTTGCCGACGTCCTGAAGGACGCCCAGAGACTGGGTTACGCCGAGGCCAACCCCGCCGCTGACGTGGAGGGTCTGGACGCCGCCCGCAAGATCGTCATTCTGGCGGCTATGGCCTTCGGCAAGCGCCTGAATCCCAATACCATCCTCTGCGAGGGCATCACGGGGATCACCACCGCCGACAGCGAGCTGGCCAAGGACATGGGCTACGCCATCAAGCTCATCGGCTACACCACCAAGGTAAACGGCAAGATTCTGGCCATGGTTTCCCCCCGTCTGGTGTCCCGCTTTAATCCCATCCACGGTGTCAGCGATGTCAACAACGGCATTCTGGTCACCGCCGATATGGTAGGTCAGGTCATGTTCTACGGCCCCGGCGCGGGCAAGCTCCCCACCGCCTCCGCCGTGACGGGCGACCTGGTGGACGTCATGGCTCACACCCCCGCAGGCATCATCTCCCCCGTTTGGGTGGATGCAACTCCCGATGAGATCGCGGATCCCGAAGATTACGTCTGCCGTCATCTGGTGGTTCTGGATGCACCTCTGACCGCAGAAGCCGCCATCGCTTCCCACTTTGCCCTGAACGCCGTTCACCACACCGAGGGTCGCTTCTCCTTCATCACCGAGGAGATGAGCGAGGCCTGTGTCAAGGCCAAGATCGCCGCTGTGGGCTATCCTCTGGTGACCCGCATTCGCGTGCTGTAAGGTATTGCCCATGAATTCACCACTCAGAAAACCATCCAGAAAGCAAGGGAAAAAGGGCAAAAAGGGCTGTCTGTTCCTGATCGTCGGATGCTTCGGAACCATTCTGGCAACGGCTCTGTTCGTATGGCTCGTGTCCATGACAACGGGCGCTGTCATTGAGTCCCGCCACGGAGACGAGGCGGCCTACGCCCTTTTGAGCATGCAGATCCCCTGCTACACGGTTGCCTTTATCCTGTTCAACGCCATTCTGGCGCTGTGGTACATCGCCCCCACCGAGGAGGAGGTCAAAGCCCAGAACAAGGGGCTTTCCCCCATGCTGGGACAGAAAGAGGCTCACGCCATGTCTACCGGCACGAAATGGCTCATTACGGCGGCCATTCTGGTGGGCGTCGTGTTGGCGGGCGCGGTGTCTGTGAACACCTACCGACTGGTAACTCCTCACGGCGTCAGCTCCTACTTCTTCGTGGAGACCAAGTCCTACGAATGGAAGCAGGTCAGCGCCTACACCATTGACTGCAACGACGACGACGGTCTGTCCGTGACCTTCACCATGCGGGACGGCGAGCAGTACGAAATTTTGCAAGGCGTCAACTCTGCCACCGCCAAGTTCAAGGAGCAGTACACCTCCGTGACCCATTTCGCCGCCGATATCGACGAGGAAATGGTGGCGCTCCAGGTGCCCCGCAACGTCAAGCATATGGAAAAGGCAGTCAAATTCTACAAGAGCTACGAAGGGCTGTGGCCTTACGTATCCAAGATCATCGGATATACCGAGCTGATGCCCGAGCCGGATGAGACGGTGGCAGAGACTCTGCCGGAGACCGATCTCGCGACCGGGGCGGAGACCGAAACGGCTCCAAACGAATAATCCACTCACAAAAGAGATGCCCCCACGGTTCAAAACCGCGGGGGCATCTCTATCAGATCACGTAAAAGAATATCCCAAAGAACTGCAGAATGCTCCCCGCCACCACGAAGATATGGAAGACCGAGTGCATATAGCGATGCTTCCCTCCGAGGCCGTAGAGCACGGCGCCGATGGTGTAGGCAATGCCTCCCGCCAAGATCCATGCGAGTCCTGCCATGGGAACGGCGGCCATGGCGGGCTTAGCGGCCATGACGATGCACCAGCCCATGCCCAGATAGAGCACCATGGCCAGTTTGGAGAAGCGTTTCATGTCGATGGCGGTGAACACAATGCCCAGGGCGGCACAGCCCCAGACCACGCCGAACAGCACCCAGCACCAGGCCACCGAATAGAGACGAATGGCGCCCAGAGCGACGGGTGTGTAGGTGCCCGCGATCAGGAGGAAGATGGTGCAATGGTCGATGACCTGCATGACCCGCTTGCCCATATTCAGATGGAGGCCGTGGTACACGCTGGACCCGGTATACAGCATGATCATGGTGCCGCCGTAGATGGCAGAGGCCACCACCGACCAAGGGTTGCCCCGCAGGGCGGAGAACACCACCGTCAGCACCAGGGCGATCACCCCAAAGCCTGCGCCTACGATGTGGGAGACCATGTTGAAGATCTCCTCGCCCTTGGTATAGTCGGGCATCTTTCTGTTTTTGAATGGAATTCGTTCGGTTCGGGTCATGTTTATTACCTCATTTCAGATTTTATCAAATTTGGGTTTGTCGGCCAGGGGCCCTGGCCCTGGACCCCGCTTAAACCCTTCTTGAAAGAAGGGTTTAAGAATCCCAAGAACTTTCAAAAAGGATTATTTATCAATTTTTTTAAAGTTCTTGAAAAGGGGTCTGGGGAAAAACTTCTTTTAAGAAGTTTTTCCCCGGGCGCTCTCTCGTTCCCCCACAAACTGCAATTTGACTTTTGCTGTGCCCATTGTAGCACGGAGGTGCGGTGGAGTCAAGAAACTTGTGGGAAAAGCGACTCCCCGCACGGGTCAGCGGGGCATTTTAGCGGTGGACTACCGCTCTACCACTAGTAGAATACCGCTCTACACGGTCTATTATGGCACAAAAACACCGAAAATAACAGAAAATCCACAGGTTCATTTCGAATCTGTGGATTTTTCGTATGCCATCAGCCCTTGGCAACGATGGTGATGTTGATGGGCTCGATGCCGGCCTGCTCGTAGACCACGGCGTTGATCTGGGCAAGCTGGGCGGGCTGGAGCTGACCCTCGTTCTGAACAACTACGTTGGCGGTGTCCCCGTTGATGACGGCGATGCACTGGACAAAGCCCTTGCTCATGAGAATGGACTCGATATTGGACTCCTGGGACATCTCCTTGGCGATGGTCTGGATCTCGGCCAGCGCCTCGGCCTTGACCTCGGCGGATGCCTGATCGTTCTCCACCACGGCGTTCAGCACCTCCAGGGCCTCGTCGCGGGCTCTTTGACGGCTGACCTCCACCGAGGAGAAGTAGCTGTCCACGTCGTTCAGCTCGCCGCTCGTGGGCTTGCTGGTTTCGTCACCGATAGCGCCGGGGTTCAGGGTGGTGCCGTAGTTGGTGTTCATGCCTGCGCTGGCGTCGTACTGGAAGCCGTCGCTCCCTCCGTCATCCTTGAAGATGACCCAGTTGACCGCCACCGCCGTCACAATGAGGGCTACCGCCCCCGCGATCACCAGATTCCGCCGCCCGATCTTTTGGAAAAATTCTTTGACCGATTCAAAACCGCTCTTCGTGCTCATAATGGTTTCCTCCATGTAATTTTGTTTACACCCTATCCTATGAGGGCACATAAACTGTTATGCTTCATTTTCGCCCCGTGACGTAAATTTTGTTGCTCCCTACCCCGAAAGCGGCCGACAGAAGTGACGTGACCTCCCTCCGTACCGCCGCGTCCATTCCGCCTGAACAGACCACGCCGATCCCCGTAATGGCCGGCGCGCGCTCGGTGATGTAGACCAGGGATTCGTTATCCCCGCTTCCGATGGTGATGTAGGAAGTGGATTCGCCCCCGACGGTGGACTTGATATCGTAGGCGTAGACGTATTCAAATCCCCCCTCCAGGGTAACGATGACGTCCACAGCCCCCACTCCCGCCACCTGCGCGCAGATGCTCTCCATACGGGCTTCCAGATCGGCGCGGTATTCCTCGGTGGTACGGGTGACGGTTCCCCCCGGCGGGGCATCCGATGTCACGGTATCTTCGTGCTTCCCGATGCGATTGCCAAAGATGAGCAACAGAACCCCTACGGTAATACACACGAGGGCAATGGCCAGCTTGCCGGATTTTTTCATGGCCTTGACACACCGATCGGGCGCTTCCTGATTGTAATTGATCTCCATACGCGTCTCCTTTCAGGGTTGTACCGTCACGTAACAGGGGCATTGCAACTGCGAGGCGATATACGTCTCAATGGGGTGAGGATTTTCCAGCACGTATTCTCCGCAAAGAGAGATTCGTACCTCCCGCAAATCAAGGGTGTTTCCTTCTGTCTCACAGACGGCCTCGACGATACAACCTGTGGAAGGAATCCCGAAAACCGTATGCAGGGCAGACAGAACCCACGCCTCGGTTTCTTCTTTGCCGATCCCTACAAGGGTATCGCGGAAGGCCTCCTCATAGGCCTCGGGCGATACGTCGGGCGTAATGGCCGCGAGGCGGTCGGTCAAATTCCCCTCGGCGGCGGATCTGAGAAACAGGATCCCCTCCCGCAACGGGCCAAGCAGAGCCACCAGCAGAAAGAGCCCTGCGACCATGCGGACGTGGGAAGCGATGCGCCCGCCCTCTCCCTTGGGGGAGAGGAGCTCAATGATGGCGGCGGCCAAGGAAGCGGCCAGGATGGTGAGGATATAGGCGTTCACGTGTGATTCTCCTTGTGCGAAAAATTACGCCAATGCAGTGGCACTATGGATGAGCAATGAAAGCGCAAGAACAAAGGTCACGGCGCAGATGGAAACGGCGGCGGCCAGGTAGCCGTGGAGGGAGGCCATTTCTCCCAGTAAGCGTCCTTCCCCCTCGCAACCCAGCAGAGCCGCCACGGTAGCCGCCAATCGGAGCGCGGTACGGAACAAAAGAAGTTGAACCAAGGTGGGAATGAGTAACAGCGCGATGAGGATGATGCCCGACACACCGCAAACTCCGCGCAAAAGACTGACTCCGGCGGCCACCGTCCCCAGAGATCCCGCCACCGCGCCGCCCACCACGGGAAGCATATTGCCTACGGCGTATTTCACGCCCTTCATGCCCAAGGAGTCTGCCCGCCCCACCAGAACCGATTGCGCCGACAGAGCCAGGGACAGGAGGAACATAACAAGCCCCAAGAGCCACACGTACCACTTTTTGACCTGCTCGCAAAGGGGCGCCAGAGTCAGCTTCAGTCCAAAGGCATCCATCAAGGAAAAGGACATACAGACGGCGCACACGGGGGGCGTGACCGTGGCGCTGACGTATTCACAAACCGCCAAAAGCAACACCGTGATCTCCCCGCTGACCGCCGCCTGCCCCAGATTGCCGCCCAAGGCGTACAAAACCCCCATGACGGGAATCATGCCGCCCATCAGCCCACTAAGCTGTGCAAAGAAGCTCTGTACGGTCTCCACCATGCCCGCCGTTTGCAGGATGATGGCCGTATAGAGAGCGAGGCGCAGGCAAAAGCCCAGGGTTTCACCGCTCACCCCGCCGATGCTCTCCTTGAGCTTTCCCAATACGGCGGCGATGAGGATCAGCCCAATGAGGGTGCAGAGCCAACCAACGGCGTCCTCCAGTCGGAGTCCCACCGCCGCCAGCAAGGCATTCAGAAGATACTGCCAATCCGCTATTTCCTCGGCGGCATCCAAGGCCTCCTCGGCGTTCCCCGAAAACAGGCCGTCGGGGAGCAGGTCGGCTACGTCGGGAGGAATAAAATCCTCCAGATCCGTATATGCGGGTGGCATGGTCATGGTCTCAAAGTCGACTTCCTCGGCCGACGCGGATACGGCAAAGAGGATGACCAAACACGGAATGAGGCAGAATCCCCACAAAAACCGCGCCATTGGGCTCATGCTTCTCTACCCCCTTCCCAGCAAGGTAGCCACGGTATCCAGCACCGCGCGGATCAAGGGGAAGGCCAAAAGAAGGATCTCCAGCTTCCCCGCCATCTCCACCCAGCCCGCCAAGGAGGCTTCCCCGCTGTCCCGACAGATGGACGCGGCGGTTTCGGTGAGGAACGCGATCCCCAGCGCCTTAAGCAGCAGAGACCACGTTTTCCCGTCCAATGCCCCCGTACCTTCCGTCAGGTCGGTGACGTAGGAGATCACCGTTCCTGCCATGGTGAGGAGGATCCCCATGGAGACCACCGTCACGGCCATGCGGATGAAGACCGCCCACTCGGGCTTGTACTGCCGCAGAACAAGCAAGGCCACCAGCCCCACCAGCGCCAGCCCTCCGATGCGCGCCCCTTCCATCAGAATCCGAAAACCGTACAGATACGGTCAAACAGCAGGGCGATCTCGTCCACCAAAAGCAGGAGTACCACCACGATCCCCGTGATGGTCACCAGCATGGACTGCTCGTCCCGCCCGGATTTGGAGAGAATCTGGGCGGCGACCGATACAAGGATGCCGACACCGGCCACCTTTATGATCAAAGAAATGTCCATGGCGTTGCCATCCTTTCAAATTTGGGTTTGTGGGGGAGCGAAAGAGCGCCTG
>JAZRFR010000046.1:0-22007 GCA_045643785.1 Eubacteriales bacterium
AAAAGTTTTTGGGAGTCCAGAACCCTTTTTTCAAAAAGGGTTCTGGTGGGGTCCAGGGGTGAAACCCCTGGACGATAAATTGCAATTTGAAAAAAGGTTCTTTCCCTAAAATAATACCAAAAATTCCTCTTCCCGTCAATCCCTTTGAACAAATTTATCTGCGTTTTGCTCAAAAAAGTTTCGCGAAAGGCGAAGAAATTGTACATAATCCCTTTACAAGCGACTGCGGGTATGCTATAATAAAGCCATAACCCCGAAAGGAGACGGCTCATGACGCATCAAACATCCAAACGAATCTACCGCGCCCTGGCGTGGCTGCTTTGCATCCTCATGCTGGGAGGGGTATTCTTCCCGATTCTATCGGTCTCGGCCGCGACCGAAACCGATATCGCCCGCGGCAAGACCGCCATATCCTGTCACCACGAATCCACGTCCCTGACCCCCGATAAGGCGCTGGACGGAAGTAGCTCCTCCCGCTTTGCCGCCGGCGGCGCATGCGCCCACGATACGTGGTATATTCTGGACTTGGGGAACAACTACGACCTGTCCCGTGTCCGCATCAACTGGGAGGCCGCCCATCCCTCGGCCTACGTGCTGGAGATTTCGAAGGATGGACAGATTTTTACCGAGATGAAAACCGTAAACGGCGCGGGAGCGGGCTGGAATGAAACTGCCGTCAGCGGCATGGGTCGCTTCCTCCGCATCCGCGAGGTGACTCGCGCGCTGCCTCAGTACGGCTTTTCCATGTGGGATCTGGAGGTCTACGGCACTCTCTCGTCCCAGACCAATGACAAGGCCTACTACCGCATCCTCACCGAGGCGACGCGGAACGGCGCCTTGAAGCTTTCCCACGAGGGGCTGGTGTCCGAGGGAACGCAGGTGACCCTGACCGTCACCCCCCTGATGGGCGGCTCCCTCCTCAAGCTGACGAAAAACGGAAAGGATGTGACGGCTGACGTGAAGGACGGTAAATATATCTTCACCGCCGACGGCGAGGCGATCTTCGCCGCAGAATTTGCCACCGCTCCCGCCTCCCGCTTTGAATGCGAGGATGCGTTGGTCTTTGCGTCCGACGGCAAGACCCCCATAGCTGTCACCCGCCTTGCCGACGCCAACGCCTCGAACAAGGCGATCGCGGGCGTTACGGGAGGCAAATACTTCGTGTTCGAGAACGTGGCGGAGGCCAACTGCATCCACATCGCCTACGCCTCTCCTCACACCAACAACATGAATCTCTACGTCCGCTATCCGTGGGAGGAGACTTTCCACGAGGCGGGGCTCATCCCCTTTTCCACCTCCAATTCCTGGGACATGAATTCCTCCTACATCGCCGTGTCCCCCATGGTCTACATCCCTGCGGGGTCGGATATCAAGATCCATCCCAACGTGGACGTGAATCTGGATTGCCTGTGGCTGACCAGCGAATCTTCGGGTACGGCCGCCGATGCCCCTGCGGGGACGCTGACCGCCGAGGCGCTGTCCGACAAGGCAGAGTCCGACATCATGGCCACCTACGCCAAGAGCGTCAAGCTCACCAAGGGGCAGAGCGTGACCTTCAAGGTTCCCGCCGTCAGCGAGACCTACAACGTGCTGAGCCTGTCCTACCGCGCCGAGGCGGCTGCCAAGGTCGCCTTTAAGAAGGGAAGCACCGCGCTGGGTGAGACCGAGCTTTCCACCACCCGGCTCCGTACCTACGCAGGCGCGGGTATGCGTACCGAGACCTACAAGGCGGGAGACGAGCTGACCCTGACGGTCACCGACGGCGAGCTGTGGCTGGACTACGTGACGGTCAACTACGCCCCCGATCCCGAAACCGTGACGGTGGGCTCCATGCCCGAGAAGGGCGAGCGCCTGACCGTCTCGCTGGACGGTACCTGGGCTGTTGGAACCAAGCGCGTCACCGAAACGTGGGCGGTGCCCGGCATCGTGCCCACCGACGTGGATTTCATCAACTCCATCCCCGTCCCCGGCCTGTGGCACTCTGCCGCCTACGACATGGGTGAGTACAGCGGCACCATGACGTGGTATAAGAAGACCGTGACGCTGGCCGAGGCGCCCACCGAGCAAGTGCTTCTGTACATCGGCTCTGCCCAGTACGGCCGCCATATCTACGTCAACGGACAGTACGCGGGAAGCTACGAGTACAACTACTCCCACTCCTACACCGATATCACCTCCTTCCTGAAGAAGGGGGAGAACGAGATCGTCATCATGCTGGGGGCTTGGTCTCTCCAATTCGGGAACAGCACTACCCCCGCCCACGTTCTTGTCGACGGCGAATCCTCCGAAGACGAGCCCGGCATTACGGATTCGGTGGAGCTGATCTTCAACGCCGCCCCCGATGTGTCTGCGGTGCAGGTCAATCCCAACATCGACAAGGGGACTCTGCAGGTACAGGTGACCCTGGGGAACCGCTCTGACAAGGCCGTGACCTCTGACGTGGTGATATCCGTTTATGAGCTGGGTGTTTTCGAGAACGGTGTCCCCAAACAGACCGAGGTCAAGGTGGGTGAGTTCACCAAGACGGGCGTCAAGGTGGGCAAGGACGGCACCGCCACCTTTACCGTGGACGAGATCAAGCTGGATGGCTGGAGTAAGGATAAATGCTGGTCGCCCGATAACCCCTATCTCTACCGCGTGGAGATCCAAACCATAGGCGATACCCATAGTGTTCGCTTTGGTATGCGTACCTTCGACTTCGATCCCGTCACCAAGTACGCCCGCCTCAACGGGGAGATCTTCTACCTGTTCGGCACCAACGTGGCCATTGAGCGCTACTTCGACGATCCCCTCTGCGGCACCACTCCGTGGGAGGAGGATTGGATCCGTAAGCTGTACAGCGAATACAAGGACGTGAACTGGGTCTGCTTCCGCACCCACCTGGGTCACGCCAACAGCAAGTGGTTCGATATTGCCGACGAGATGGGTATGATGATCTTCGACGAGTATCCTATCTGGGGCAACGTGGGTGGGGATACCCTGAATTCCATCCTGCCCGAGATCTACGCTTGGATCGACGGCCGCGGCTACCACCCCTCTCTGATCGTCTTCGACGCGCAGAACGAGGCGACCTACGACCTGCCCGATCAGTTTATCCGCAAGGGACGGGAGTACGATCTCCAGAAGCGTCCTTGGGACAACGGCTGGCGGCCTCCCGTGGGGGAGAATGACCCCGTGGAGTGTCATCCTTACATCATAGGAGGTCAGGGCATCAGCGGCTTGAACAACATGACCGTTTCCAAGCCCATCGTGACCACCGCTGACATCGGCTGGACTTACGACACACATCCCGATCACCCTTACCTCATCAACGAGCATGGTGAGTACTGGATCAACCGCGAGGGCGCAGCCATGAGCGGTACGGCAGGCACCTGGAATTCCGCCCTGCCCGGAGCGACCAACGAGGAGCGGCTGGCTTACTACGCTGAACTGATGGCCGCCCAGATGGAGGCCTTCCGCACCGAGCGTGCCTACGTGGGACTTCTGTTCTTCTGCGGCTTGGGATCCTCCTTCCCCTCGGCCCAAGGCGTGACCTCGGATATCCTGTCTCCCGACGTCTCCACCGCCGAGTCCCTGCAGATCCGCCCCTACACCAAGGAGCTTTTGAAGAATGCCTTTGCAGATCTGGGTATCGTCATCGACGAGTACACCGAGGAAGTCAAGCGCGGACAGAAGATCCGCCTGCCCATCGTGCTGATCAACGACACCGGTAAGGCCGTGACCGATCTCCCCGTGACCCTCAAGATCATGAGCGGCGATACCGTCCTCTACGCCGAGCGCATCACCATGAGCGTGGACGCCTTCTCCAAGGACAACAAGGGCCTGGCCAAAGAGGAGCTGGCTATCATCGTCCCCGCCTTCCGCGACTACTGCAAGACGGGCACCACCCTTACCGTCACCGCCTCCTACGAGCTGGACGGTGAGACGGTATACAGCCAGCGCAAGTGGCTGGTCAAGGGCGGTGAGACGTCGGATGCCGAACTGCCCGTCTACGATTGGCTGACCAAGGGTGACCCCGCCGAGACTGAAACCGAGGCGGTCGATACCCAGGCTGCTCCCGACACCGACAAGGAGATTTCGGATACGGCGGCTCAACCCGACGGGGAGCCTTCCGTGACCACCGATGCCTCCGCCACCAAGGGCGGTTGCGGCTCTGCCATCTCGGGCGTGGCTGTCCTGACTGCGCTGACCCTGACCGCCGCCGCAGCCCATAAGCGTTCCAAGAAAAAGGACGGGGAATAAACCCGTTGAATACAACCAAATTTGCAGGGGGAGTACTTGACAACTCCCCCTGCTTCGTGGTATAATGATATGAACTCAATATGAACCGCCCGTTTAGAATCGGGCAAGAAAGTAGGAAACGGCATGAAGATCAAGACCTTGCGCCGCGCATACGACCAAGTGATGGCTCTCCCCCGCCCCAAGCATAAAAAGCCCTGGAAACCCACGTTTATCATGCGGACGGTCATGCGTATTGCATCCGCCCCCGACCTGTGGGCCACCCACTTTTCCTATACCCGTGACAAGAAAAGCGAACCCAAGGAGCCCTGCCTTATCCTCATGAACCACTCCAGCTTCATCGATCTGAAGATGGCCGCGGGGATCCTGTACCCCCAGCCCTACGGCATTGTCTGTACCACCGACGCCATGGTGGGCAAGGGTCTGCTCATGAAGCTTTTGGGCTGTATCCCTACCCAGAAATTCGTCACCGATCTCACCCTTATCCGCGACATGAAGTATATGCTCAAGGAGAAGAAGACCTCGGTGCTTCTGTACCCCGAGGCGGGCTACTCCTTCGACGGACGGGCTACCACCATGCCCGCTTTGGGTGGTCTTATCAAAATGCTGAACGTCCCCGTGCTTATGATCACCACCCACGGCGCTTTCGCCCGCGATCCCCTCTATAACGGCTTGCAGAACCGCAAGGTCAAGGTGACCGCCGACGTCACGACGCTCTTGACCCGTGAGCAGGTGGAATCCCTCTCGGCCGACGATCTGAGTGACGCCGTCCGCGAAGCCTTTACCTTCGATAACTTGGCCTGGCAGTATGAAAACGGCGTGAAGATCACCGAGTCCTTCCGCGCCGACGGCCTCCACCGTATCCTCTATAAATGCCCCGCCTGTGGTGCTGAGGGAGACATGGAGGGGAAGGGAACTCACCTCACCTGCCGCGCCTGCGGGAAATCCTGGTTTCTGAACGAATTGGGTCGTCTGGAAGCCACCGAGGGGGAGACCGAATTTCCCCACATCCCCGACTGGTACGATTGGGAGCGGGCACAGGTTAAGTCCGAGATCGACGCGGGGCAGTACGGCCTGGATACTCCCGTGGACATTGCCCTCATGGTGGACTACAAGGGGCTCTACATGGTGGGCGACGGCCGCTTGACTCATACTCCCGAGGGCTTCGTACTGGATGGCTGTGACGGTAAGCTCCACTACGAGCAGAAGCCTCGCGCCTCCCATACCCTCAATTCCGACTTCTACTGGTACTGCATCGGGGACGTCATCGGCATTGGCAACCGCGATTGCCTCTACTACTGCTTCCCGAAGCCCGTGGACGGCAAGATCCCGCCCGTAGCCAAAGCCCGCCTCGCCACCGAGGAGCTGTATAAAGCGGCTATGGAGAAGACTCGCAAAAGAGAATGACTCTCGGATGAGCATTTGCGGACACGCTCACATTTCATCATAAAGGATTAGAGACATGAACGAGAAAATCAACCCGAAATTTGCGGAGGCGGCGCGTCCTGTGGATGCGCCGTTCCTTTGGCGTGTTCTGCGGAAATGCGGACTTTGGATCTGTCTCCTGGCTCTGCTGGGCGGTGGCTTGGCGGGTCTTGGGCGCTATATCCTGACTCAACCCGTCTATACGGCGGAGGTGTGCTTCTGGATGTACACCGTAAGCGCCGTTCCCGACGCGGAATCGGGGGAGGTACAGATCGTCAAGAATGCGGGCGACGTAGATAGCGCGGCGCGCATGGCGAGCGGCGCCGCTCGGTTGCTCACCGAAAACTCTGCGCTGGACACGATCCGCGACGTATACGGGAAAACGGCACAGCAAGGCGAGGTCTATACGAATTCCGTCCTGCGAAATATGCTGACGGTGACGGTCGACGAGCAAAAGATCCTCGTTTCGGTCTCCACCGAGAGCCGCGAGGCTACGCTGGCTGTCGCCGCGGCCGTTGAAAAAGCCGTCCCCGTTGTGGTGGAACAGTATTTCGGGGTCGATCCTCAGGTTATGGAGCCACAGACGGGGGCTTGCGCCGTGACTATGACGAAGCTGGCCGAGCAGGGCGAGGCCGCGGCGGTCATCCAATCGTCGCGAAACATCCCCGTGTACGTTTGTCTGGGGTTGCTTGGCGCAGGGGCGCTGGCCTATCTGGCCGCTTTGATCTTTGCGTACTACGACCCCCGCGTGCGCGATGCGGAGGAATTGACGCGCGTAACGGATCTGCCGCTTCTGGGACGTATTCCCGCGCAGCCCGTCTTGTCGGGTCGACCCACGCCCGCCTCCGCCGTGATCGCCTACGAGGAGCTACGTACCGTTCTATCGCGCCGACAGGAAGGGAAGACGGTTTTCGCCGTGACCTCGGATGCTTTGGGCGTGCCGTCGTCTGCCGTGGCGATGCATCTCGCCCTGTCCTTTGCCGGAATGGATAAACGGGTACTGCTCGTTGACGGCAATCTCCGCCGCGATCCCGCATCCCGCGCGGTCAGCCTGAACCTACAGGGCGGAGATTTGGGACAGCTCCTTCGTCGCGGAGCCGAGGACAAACGCGCACTCTGTCTGCCGTCGGGGATCCATGAAAACCTGAGCGTGATCCAATCCGGCGGTGTACACCCCACCCCTGCCGAGCTGCTGGCATCCGATTCCATGCGAAGCCTTTTGGATTACGCGCGGATGCAGTACGATCTCGTGATCCTGGATATGCCCTCCCTGGGTGAATGCGGGGATGCGGCCATCCTCGCGGATCAGGTAGACGGCTACATCCTGACCGCCCGCGAGGGAGCTTCCAAAACCGCCGCTTTGCAAACTGCCTGTGAAAAGCTGGATCTGTGCGGCGCCCGCGTGGCAGGTCTCGTTTGGCTCTCCAACGACGCTGAATCGTAAGAATCTATGAAATAAAAGAGGTGTTACCTATGAAATACGATTTTACAACCATCATGGATCGCCGCGGCAAGGATGCTTTGGCCGTAGATGCTCTGGGACAGGGCTGGGCTCCCGGCGCCCCCAAGGAGGGCTTTGATCCCATCCCCATGTGGGTGGCCGACATGAATTTCCCCACCGCTCCTGCGGTCACCGCCGCCATGGCTCAGCGCATTTCCCACCCTTGCTTCGGCTACTTTGACCCCCGCGAGGAGTATTTTGACGCCATCATCCGTTGGCAGACCACCCGCAACGGCGTAGTGGGTCTGGAAAAGAAGCACATCGGCTACGAGAACGGCGTGCTGGGCGGTATCCTCTCCGCCCTCGGCACCTTCTGCTCCAAAGGGGACAACGTCCTGCTCAACAGCCCCGTCTACATGGGCTTCATGGGCTCGCTGACCAACGCGGGCTACCGAATCGTGGAGAGTCCCCTCGTCCTCGACGAGCAGGGTGTATGGCGGTTGGATCTTGCCGATATGGAAAAGAAGATCGTGGAGAACCGCATCCACGCCGCCCTGTTCTGCTCCCCCCACAACCCCACGGGGCGCGTTTGGGAGAGATGGGAGATCGAGGCGGTCATGGAGCTGTACCGCAAGCACGACGTCTACGTGGTCTCGGACGTGATCTGGTCGGACATCATCCTGGCAGGGAATAAGCACATCCCCACCCAGTCGGTCAGCGAGGATGCCCGTATGCGGACGGTGGCCCAGTACGCCACCACCAAGACCTTCAGCCTGGCAGGTCTGGTAGGCTCCTACCACGTCATCTATAACGACCGTATCCGCGACCGGGTGGAGAAGGAGTCCTCCCTGTCCCACTATAACAACATGAACGTCCTCTCCATGTACGCCCTCATCGGCGGCTACAGCGCCGAGGGAGCCGAGTGGGTGGACGAGCTGTGCGAGGTGCTGACCGAGAACATCGACTACGCCATGGACTACATCCATAGCCATTTCAAGGGAGTCAAGGCCGCCCATCCCCAGGGCACCTACATGATCTTCCTTGACTGCAAGGAATGGATGGAGACCCACGGCAAGACCCTTCCCGAGCTGGTGAAGATGGGTCACGACGTGGGTGTTGCCTGGCAGGACGGCACAGGCCACGGCGGCACCACCCACATCCGCCTGAACGTGGCGCTCCCCCTCGAGCGGGTGAAGGAAGCCTTTGCCCGTATGGACAAGTACGTATTCAACGCCATAGACACGCAAGCCGACTAACGGGAGAGGAGAAGGAATATGGATTTTACCACCCTTGCCCAAACACGCCAATCCACCCGCGCCTACGATCCTGCCCGCGCAGTGGAGTCTGAAAAGCTCCAAGCCATCCTGGAGTCCGCCCGCCTTTCCCCCTCGGCCTGCAACGGCCAGCCGTATCACATCACGGTGTGCAAAGGAAACGCCGCCGCTGACGTGGCCAAAGCGGTGCAGGGCATGGGCATGAACAAGTTCGCCTCGGACGCGCCCGTTCTCCTGGTCATTTCCGAAAAGCCCTACGTCCCCACCGCCGCCCTGGGCGCCAAGGTCAAGGGCATCGACTACCGCTCCATCGACATGGGTATCCTGGCCGCCTACATCACCGCCGAGGCTACCGAGCAGGGGCTGGGCACCTGCATTCTCGGTTGGCTGGACAGCGATGCCATCCGCAAGATCTGCAATCTGGACGGAGACGTCAAGCTGGTCATCACCCTCGGCTACCCCAAGGAGGGAGACACTCTCCGCGCCAAAAAGCGCAAGCCGCTGGAGGAGCTCGTTTCCGAAATCGAATAACCCCCCAAGGACTGTCGCTTTCACGCGGCGGTCCTTTTTATAAAAATGTGGCGAATGATATTGAAAAAAGAGACCGTTCGTGGTATAATGAAGAAAACGGGCGTGCGCTTACCGCAAAAGGGAAGCGGTCAGCCCCCAATGGAGGTTATCTATGGATTTTAGCGTTAACAGTCCCATCCTCTACGTCATTGTCGGAGCCATCATCGCTCTGGTCATGGCGCAGTCGGTGTTCTTCCTGGTCCGCGCCATCAAGCGCGCGCGGGAATTGGGCATCGGGAAGGATACCATCAAAAAGACGATCTCGTCCTCGGCTGTATTCACCGTTGCCCCCGCCATCGCCGTGCTGGTGGGCGTGGTCGCCCTCTCCAAATCCCTGGGCGTGGCGCTGCCTTGGCTGCGCCTGTCGGTCATCGGCCCCATCACCTACGAGACCGTGGCCGCCGGTAACGCTCTGGAGGCCGCAGGCTCCAGCGCGGGCGCTACCGTCACCGATCCCGCCATCTTCATCACCATCGCCTGGGTCATGACCGTGGGCATCGCCGCAGGCCTCATCCTCGTGCCCTTCGTCACCAAAAGGCTCCAGAGCGGTATGAACAAGATCGGCATGAAGGACAAGAAATGGGGCGAGATCTTCAACAACGCCATGTTTCTCGGTATGATCTCCGCTTTTCTGGGCTACGTCTTCTGCGACGTGGGTCTCATCGTCAAGGGAGATACCTCGGGTCTGATCCCCGTCTGCGTCATGGCCGTCTCTGCCGTAGTCATGGCCATCTGCGGACTTCTGGCCACTAAGCTCAAAATCCGCTGGCTCACCGATTACGCCCTGCCCCTGAGCCTGGTTATCGGCATGGCCTCCGCAATCCCCTTTACCGCGCTTCTGGGAGGTTAAGAACATGAAAAAAGAACTGAACTATATGGACAGCGTCCACCGCTACGGGCGCATTTGGGGCATTGTCGTGGCCGCCGTGCTGCTGGCATTCCCTCTGGCTCTGTCTTTGATCTTCCAAACCGCCCCCGATTTCGAGGTTCTCTGGAAGGGCATCCTTGCCACCGCGCCCATGTACTGGGCGGTGGGTATCGTGGAGATCTTTACCTACGTCCCTATGCTGGGCGCGGGCGGTACCTACCTGTCCTTCGTAACGGGCAATATCTCCAACCTGAAGCTCCCCTGCGCCATCGCCGCCATGGAGCGTGCGGGGGTCAAGGCTACCTCGGAGGAGGGTGAGGTCATCTCCACCATCTCCATTGCGGTGTCCAGCATCGTCACCACTCTCATCATCCTGGTGGGCGTGATCTGCATCGTGCCCCTGACCCCCGTCTTGGAGTCCCCCGTGCTGGTGCCCGCCTTTGATATGATCCTCCCCGCCCTCTTCGGCGGTCTGGCGGTGGTGTTCATCTCCAAGAACCTCAAGCTCTCCATCGCTCCCATTATCCTGATGCTGGCGCTGTTCATTTTCGTGCCTGCCCTCAACGCCTCCACCGTGGGCATCATGGTGCCCGTGGGCGTGATCTTCACCGTCATCGTGGCCCGCATCCTCTACAAGAAGGGGGTACTGTGATATGGATTGGTGGCTTCTGATACCCATTGTCCCCGCGGCCGCTCTGGTAATTTTCCTGACGGTCATCCTCATCCGCGCCGCCGCCTTTAAGCCCAAAGCTCAGCCCTCCGTGGATGAATCCCCCGTGGACTTCGACCGCAATGCCGCCGTGGACGCTTTGGCCACCCTGGTGCGGTGCAAGACCGTCTCCTATACCGACCCCGCCCTGGAGGACGACGCCGAGTTTGAAAAGCTGATTTCCAAGCTCCCCACCCTCTATCCGCATGTATTCAAGACCTGTGAGTTCACCCGCCTGCCCAACCGCGGCCTCCTGTTCCGCTGGAAGGGTAAGACCGACGGCAACCCCGCCGTCATGATGGCCCACTACGACGTGGTGCCCGTCAACGAGGATGGCTGGGAGAAGCCCGCCTTTGAGGGGATTATCGAGGACGGTTGTCTCTGGGGACGCGGTACTCTGGACACCAAGGGTACCTTCAACGGTATCCTCTTTTCCGCTGAAACCCTCATTTCCCAGGGCTATACCCCCGCGCAGGATATCTACTTCGCCTTCTCGGGCGGGGAAGAAGTTAACGGCGCGGGTGCGGTGCATATCGTGGACTATTTTGAAAAGAACGGCATTGAGCCGGCCTTTGTTCTGGACGAGGGTGGCGCCGTGGTGGAGGACGTGTTCCCCGGCGTTAAGTCCCCCTGCGGCCTCATTGGTATCGCCGAGAAGGGCATGATGAACGTCCGCTACACCGCCAAGTCCAAGGGCGGCCACGCCTCGGCTCCCAAGCCGAATGCCCCCGTGGATCGCCTCTCCCGCGCTTGCCGCCGGGTGGTGGAGCATCCCTTCAAGGCCAAGCTCACGCCGCCTGCCGCCCGTATGTTCGATACCCTCGGCCGCCACTCCACCTTCGTCTATAAGGTGATCTTCGCCAACATCCGCCTGTTCCTCCCCGTTCTGGACGGCATTTGCAAGAAGAGCGGCGGTGAGCTGAACGCCCTTATGCGTACCACCGTGGCCTTTACCCAGATGGAGGGCTCCTCTGCTCCCAACGTCATTCCGCCCGAGGCGTCCATGGTCTCCAATATGCGCCTCAATCCCGCCGATACCATCGACGACGCCATGGCCTACCTCAAGAAGACGGTGGATGACGAGGGCGTGGAGATCTCCCTCATAAACGGCATGAACCCCAGCCGTATCTCCACCACCGAATGTGGAGGCTGGGACAAGGTCGCCTCCGCCGTGGCCTCCACCTGGAAGGGCTGCATCGTCGCCCCCTACCTCATGGTGCAATGCTCGGATTCCCGCCACTACGGCCGCATCTCGGATAAGGTCTACCGCTTCTCGGCCATGGATCTCACGAGCGAAGAGCGCGCCACCATCCACGGCCACAACGAAAAGATCCGCCTTGACGCCGTGGGCCGCACCGTGGAGTTCTATATCCGCCTCATGAAGCGGTGCTGAGCCCGCCGCTGCCGCGCCTGCTGCAGTGATCCTACAAAAAACCGACGGAATGTCCTTTACATTCCGTCGGTTTTGGCTTTTCGCCGTAGCTTATTCTGTGTCAGATCAAAACTGACTCCCGTGAGAAATACCACGGTTTCGTCGGAGGCGCTTCCGTCCAGGGCCACCGTCACCCAATGCTTCTTGTTCATGTGGTAGGCGGGATACACCCCTACTTCCTGCCACAGAGAGGGAAGCATCTCGGGGGAGACCTTGAGATTGACCACGTCCATGCTCCCCTCCCCCGCAAGTCCCAGCTTGCTTTTGGGAATATGCATGGCAATGGCGAACCACTTGCGGTTGCCCGTATGGCGAAAGACCGCCGTCACGAAGTCCTCCTCAAAGGGATAGTCGGGGACAATGCCGTAGAAATCGGCTACGTGGGTAAAGAACTCGCTGCGTGTCATGACAGCCTCCTTTCAAATTTAGGTTTATCGGTGGGTTGGCACGCCCCATCGTAGACCTTCCCCTCTGGGGAAGGGGGACCATCCGAAGGATGGTGGATGAGGTAAAAACGTTGGCAAGCAATATGTTTTCGGGTCAGCCTCACCCACCGCTCCGCGGTCCCCCCTCCCCAAAGGGGAGGGTTTCTCGCTTCGCTCGAGAACGAGGAAACTCCCCTATAAACTGCAATTTCTCTCCCCATTATACCACATCCCTCCCGATTTTTCAACACCCTACCGCCAAGCGAAAGGAAAACCTCTCTTGCTTTTTGCAGAGAAATGTGGTATAATGAATCCAACGCGAAAAGGAGGAGCCGCCATGCCTGACACGTCCGCACCCGTGATTCTACGATTGATCGCATCCCCTGCCGACTGCGCCGCCGTGCAGTCCCGCCTGTCTGTCCTGTGTGGGGAGCAGGGAATGACCTATACCGTTACGCAAGATGAAGCATATTGGAAAATCCCCGACAAAAGGGAAATGAACGTGCATCTGTACGCTTGCCCTGTGTGGAACTACGGTCGATGGAGCGAGGTGTATCACACGCTGTTTGGGCAGAATTTCACTCTCGAATGGGCGGCGAATGAAAGCATCCACCTCTTCACCTACCCGCCTGCGGATTCGGAAGCTCCGTGGACCGAACTGTTCATCCCATCCGCCTGTTTTTGGCCGAAGCCGTCAAAGGATATTCGGCACTGACTTTTTTGAGTAAATTTAAGAATGAAAAAGGAGTAACCCCATGTCTGCATTCCTCGAAACCCTCCGCGGCATATCCCCCATCCTCGTCTGTCTCCTGGTCTGCGCCGCCAAGATCGTGGAGATCACCATCCAATCCCTCAAGACCTGCATGATGGTCAAGGGTCAGCGCCTCAAGGCCGCAGGCCTCGGCTTTGTCGAGTGTACCATCTGGGGTCTGGTCATCTCTACCCTCATCGGCACTCTGGGCGACAACCTCCTGCTTCTGGTCTTCTACTGCGCGGGCTACGCCACGGGTCTGTTCCTCGGCTCCACTCTGGAGAGCAAGATCGCCCTGGGCACCTCCAACCTGGAGCTCATCGCCTCGGACGAAAGCACCGAGAAGATCACCGCCTACCTCAAAGAAAACGGCCGCGGCTATACCGTCCTGGCAGGTCAGGGCTCCAAGGAGAAGATGAACATGATCTTCATCGTCCTCCCCCGCAAGGAGGCCCCCAGAACCCTCAAGGAGATCCGCCACGTCTGCGATAATAAGGTGTTCGTCGCCGTCTCGGAAGTCAGTAAGTACGCCGGCGGCTACGGCATGGTCAAGTGAGGCGTTATGGCAACCAAAACCTACAATAAGCTCGTCCGCGACAACATCCCCGCCATCATCGAGGCGACGGGGGCTACCTGCACCACCCAAACCCTTTCGGATGCCGATTACCTGCGTATGCTGGACGCCAAGCTGGATGAAGAGCTGGCCGAGTACCACCAAGACCAAAATATCGAGGAGCTGGCCGACCTCCTGGAGGTCATCTACGCCTGTGCCAATGCTCGCGGATATACGAAAGACGAATTGGAGTCCATTCGCGCCGAGAAAGCGGCCAAGCGAGGGGGCTTCGAGAAAAAGATCCTGCTCAAAACCGTGACGGAGACCTGATATGAACTTGTTCTTACGCAAGAAAAAACTTTGCATCACCCTGTCCGTTGTATTGGCAGTGGTTCTTCTTCTGATATGTGCCTGCGCCGTCTATCTGGGGGACTACTACCGCGCTGATGCCGACGCGCTGGCGGCGTTTGCCCCACAGAATGCCGTGACCTGTGAAACCTCCGACGACGGGAGCGTGACCGTACAACCCGTCGATGGGGAAATCAAGGCGGGGTTCATCTTCTACCCGGGCGGCAAGGTGGAGCATACCGCTTACATCCCCCTCATGAAAGCCCTGGCCTCCGAAGGAGTGCTTTGTGTTCTGGTGGAAATGCCCTTTCGTCTGGCGGTTTTTGACGTGAACGCCGCCGACGGGATTCCCGCCCGTTTCCCCGACGTAAAGACTTGGTACATCGGCGGCCACTCTCTTGGCGGCTCTATGGCGGCCTCCTATTTGGAAACCCATACCGAGGACTACGCCGGTCTTATCCTGCTGGGCTCCTACTCCACCGCCGACCTGTCGGACACATCCCTCTCGGTTCTGTCGGTTTACGGTAGCGAGGACGGCGTCATGAATCGGGAGAAGTACGAGGAGACCCTCAAAAATCTTCCCGCCGACCTCACCGAGGTCGTCATTGAGGGCGGTAACCACGGGGGCTTTGGTATGTACGGACCCCAGGACGGGGACGGCGTGGCAACCATCACCCCCACCGAACAGATCGACCGGACGGTGGCGGCTATTCTGTCTATGATGGAGGCGCAAAATGAAGATTGACCTGTTCGTTCTCCCCGAGGTCATGCGGGCGGATTTCATCGAGGCCTTTGTGCTGGATAGGGAAGATCTCCAAACGGCGCAGGCCGAGCACGTTGCACGGCTGGCGGCTATGGGAGCAGATTTTGACGAATGGTACACCGAGGCCTACCTCTGGGAAAAGCTCTCCCCCGACCTCCCCGTAGTGGACTTCGACACCGCCCTGTCGCTCCTGCGAAGCCGACAGGGAAGCGTCCTGTTCATGTCGGAATCCGAATCCTCCCATAAACCCTGCGTCCTCATCCACCGCGGACGGGAGGTGACCGATTTCGTCGCCATGACCGACCCCCGGGAGCTGGCCGACCGCATTGAGTACGAGTGGCTTGAGTCCGCCCGCCTGCTTTGGGAGGAAGACCGCTTTATGGAGGACGGCATTCTCCCGAGCGACCTCTACGTTTTCGATACGACTCTGGATTGGGTCATCGTCTTTACCCACGAAACCGATCCCCACGCGGACAACACAAGATCCGGCACCGAGTCGCGGTTCTGCCGCGCCTTTGGGTGTGCGATGTAAATGGGGGGAGATTGGGGAAAATAATCATGTAGGGCGGGGGCTTGCTCCCGCTGAAATCTCAAAAAAGTGTTGAGAATCCATATTATGTGTAGTTTGGTAGGGGAGGGGCTTGCCCCTCCCACCACGTAAAAAACTTTTTTATCTTATGTTTGGGCCGATTTCGGGAGGAACAAGCCCCTCCCCTACCGCGAAAGATCGCACACCGTCAACCCCAAATCTTCCCTGCAAATGAACACCGCCCCCTGCCTACAAGGTAAGGGGCGGTGTTCGTTGTGATGGGGGTCAGGAATCATCGTTGACTTGGAAGCTGACAGATCTGGTCAAATAGTTACGATCATTTCCTTGTATCTGTTGTTCTTTACCAATACGTTCAAAAAAACTCTTGATTTCAGCAAAAACAACATACGAATCATCGTCATCAATATCAATACTCCATCGAATTCCAATATTATCGCGTAGATATTCCTTTGTTCCGTTGATGAGTACGTTTTTCTCCATATTGAGTTGATATACTTCGCCATCGATTTCAATATACGGATCCTCTCCCTGTACACGATTCACGTCATACCCGCATAACTCCATTATGCCTAAAACTGGAACATACATATGGCCTTGATACCAATATGCACAAACATCTTCGACCTTTTCATTGTTGATATAGATTGTATACGGATAGGGAGATAAAATGCCGAAATAAGTTTCAAGCGAGTAGCAACTCATGATGACACTACAAAATAATAGTACGCATACCAATACAACTATAACGACTTTCTTTTTCATGAGATCACCTCCCATTCAAGCAATGTGGTTATGCACCAAAGAATCATCATAGATTCTGAATTCAGGCGCTGTATTTCAAAAAAATCCTTACTTGTACAGTAGTGCTTTTATTACTTTCCCACTATCCTGCTCAATGACAACAAAAGCTCCTCCGTTTAGAAAATAATTCTTGTGAACGATCCATCGGCGATTCAATTCGTCATATTCTACAGTGGTCGCCCCTCCAAATGTTTTGCCGGTAAGCCTGTCAATAATCTCGCCTCCCACGACTTTTGCAGTATGTGCATCGGGAATATAGCCTTCGTCGGGAATGAAATTATTATCTTCTCTCAAAGAATTCAGGAGTGCATCCGAGTCAACAAGCTCATATTCCGGAGCAGTCAATTCAGGTAGTGATATAAATAGTAACCCTCCAATGAAAACTATGATAACTACGGTTTGAATGATACAAAGATAAAACCAGATTTTCTTTTGCATATCGTTTCTCCTTGTCTTGTCTTAATGAACAGGACGATTGGGATTCCGCGAAAGAGCATCGGAAATTGCTATCCTCACACACAAGCAATGGTCATAACCAGCGTAAAGAGTCCCAGCGCCAGCCATGCGCCACCGAGGATCGCCAGCAGATACCACCGCTTCTTGCGCCCCATCTTTTGGGAATGGGGGAAGCACAGACCCAGAGTAACGGGCACTACGGGGAGCAGAATGCCCAGAATGATGACGGATGCCATGGACGATACGACCAGCGTGTCATCCGAGGTCACGCTCCCCAAGGAGGAGCCGCTCTCGTAGATGTAGCGCGGATAGTGGAAATTGATTCTGCGGATCTCCTCGTAGGCGATCTCGCTTACCTCCTCGTCCAGGAGGTACAGCGAAAGCTTCACGCCGCTCTTGGGCTTCAGCCCACCCTCGCTGTCAAAGCAGTCGTCGGAAAGCGTAAAGGCCGAGGCGTAGTACAGCCCGTCCTCCAGCTCAAAGACGAAGGCTACGGGTGCGCCGAACCAGCCGTCCTCGTTGAAGCCCAGAACCGTGTAGCAGGTCTTATCCCGCAAGTCGAACAGGGTGTATTCCTGCTTTTTCTTTCCATAGGTGTTGGCGATGGCGCGGACACTTTCCTCGCTGATCACGCCGTACATTTCCCCCTTGGTCAGGCGGTAGGAGTAGAAGGTGCGTTGCTCAGCCAGATGAGTCAGAGCCTTCTTGCCCAGGTTGGTCGCCATCAGGGTTCCGTCATCCGTGAGAAGAAACTCCGACGCACGGTAGGGAGCCATCAGCGGCACGTTGTAGCCGTCGATCTCCACCTCATTGGCGTAGGTGTAGTACGCGTCAGGCATGAAGCGGATGCGCGCCGACATGACCGTGACCTGGCTGTAGCGGTATACCGTGTCGGTCGCGGGATCGAGACCGTTGATCATGCCCGTGGAGGAAAAGTATTCCCAGGTCATGTAGGTGCTTTCATCCGGGGGATCTATTTTATCCTTATGGGCACTGACGGGTATCATGACGGCGCCGAGCAGCACCGAGAGAGTCAGAAGCAGGGTCAGCGCGCGGAGAACAAACGTGGATTTATACATGTGTTTCATAGTCGTATCCTCCTTAACGCTTTACGCCAGATTGAGCTTCTTTTCCAGAAGATGGACGGTGATGAAGTGGAGCAGGACCGCCAGGCAAGCCATGATCAGATCTGCGATCAGAATGATGGCCGTGACGGTCATGCCCGTGGTGGTCACGCCACCGCCCGCCGCAACGGCGATCACGCTGACGATGCCCGAGGACAGGAACAGGGAGGCGAATTGGCTGACGAAGGAAAGCACGGCGGTGAATCCGTAGTAGATACCGATGGCGGCCAGGAGCTTGTGCTTCTTGGCGATAACCGAGCCGATGGTCATACACAGGAAGGTCAGACCCGAGCCGTACAGCTGGGACATCAGCAGGAAGGGAATGGCTGCGATCGCCCAAATAATGATCCAACCGCCGCCCTCCACGCCAAAGATTCCTCTGAACATCTCTCCGAACAGATCCCCGATACCGGTATACAATATGGGGTTGAAGATCTGTCCGTCGTAAGCCGAGGGAGGCGCGATCAGCAGAATGATGCCTATACCCAGAATGAAGACCAGAACCGTCACGATCTCCACGATGGCGGCGGTCAGTACCTTGGACAGGTACAGGGTGGAGCGCTTCACGGGCAGGGTAAAGGTCAGGTAGCCCTCGTCGGTGAAAAAGTGGGTGTACGCGCGCCAGTATACGATGATGACGCTGACCACCAGGGCGGCGACCATGGCCAGGATGCAGAGCATGGCGCCAATGATACCAAAGATCGAGACGACCTGTAAGAAATCATCCGTCGAAGGATTCGAGAGGGCTTCCGTGAACCCGCGGAAGGCCAGGCCCGCGATCAGGGCGGCGCCCAGCATGGTGGCCGCCAATATCCACCAGATGCGAACAACGGATTGTACGTCGTATTTTAAGCATTTCTTGAGCATCTGAATACCTCCCGGAACAGTTCGTCCAAAGTCTTGCCCCGCGCCTCGCGTACCTCGTCGGCCACGCCGGAGAGCAGGATCTGCCCGCCGTAGCCCATGAAGGCGAATTCGTCCAGTACGGGTTCAATGTCGTAGATCAGGTGGGTGGTGATGATGACCGCGGCGTCGGGGCTGTAGTTACCGATGATGGTGGAGAGAATGTAATCTCTGGCGGCGGGATCCACGCCGCCGATGGGCTCGTCGAGGAGGTAGAGCTTGGCCTTACGGGACATGACCAGCACCAGCTGTACCTTTTCCTTGTTACCCTTGGACAGGGAACGGAGCTTCATGGTGGTGTCGATGGAGAGGTCGGAGAGCATTTTGCGGGCGCAGACCTCGTCGAAATCGGGGAAGAAGTCGCGGAAATAGGTGATGAGCTCCTCTACACGCATCCAGGAATTGAAGTAGGTGCGCTCGGGCAGGTAGGAAACGTATGCGTTGGTCTCCTCGCTCTGGGGAATGCCGCAGACCTCAATGGAGCCGCTGTCGGGCACCAGAATACCCGAGATCAGCTTGAGCAGGGTGGACTTACCGCAACCGTTGGGGCCCAAAAGTCCCACGATCTTGCCTCCCGACAGGGAAATGTTCAGATTGTGAAGGACGGGCTTACCCGGGGTGTAGCTCTTGTTGAGATTGGTACAGGTGAGTATGGGTGTACTCATAGGGAATTCACTCCTTTCGTGTCTGTATCTTGTGTGTCTTGCCGTGCCGTCTGATCCTGCAGACTCACGCGGATGGCTTCGATGAGCTGGTCGGGTTCCAGACCCACGGCCTTCGCTTCCTCCAAAAGACGGGCGACCGTCTCGCGGCGAAGGGTCTCGCGGGCGGTTTCCAGTACCGCCTCGTCGGTGGTGATGAAGCGCCCGACGGTACCGCGGGTGACGAATAACCGTTCTGCTTCCAGCACCGTAAAGGCTCTCTGCATGGTGTTGGGATTCACGCCCGCCTCAAAGGCAAGCTGACGGACGGGGGGGATCTGCTCGTCTGCTTTGTACACGCCGCTGAGAATATCGGCGCGGATACGACTGACGATCTGCAGATATACGGGGGCTCGGGACGTAAAGTGCCAGGCCACGGATTCACCTCCTGTTCTATTGTACTAATTCAATCATACACAAAAATCTTGGATTTGTCAATAACCTTGGAAAAAATTTGTAACCTTGCACAAAAATATATGCCTGTTTTTGGGGAGAATTCCTGTGTTCATGCTTCAAATTTGGATTTGTCGGGCAGGGGCACTGCATGCCGAGCAAGCTCGGCGGCACCCCGCTTAAGGAACTTTTGAAAAAGTTCCTTAAGAATCCTCAAAACTTTCAAATAGGGTTATTTATCAATTTTTTTTAAAGTTCTTGAAGGGGGTGTGGGGGGAACTTCTTTTAAGAAGTTCCTCCCAGGCGTTCCCCTATAAACTGCAACATGAATTTTCCACAAAAAAAGGGCGGCGGTGCATGAACCGCGCCCTTTTCGGATATTATGCTTGTAGGACTGTCTCGGCGGGGATAGTGGATTCGGTTGCCGCCTGGGGTGCGCTGTATGCGCGATATTCCGTCACACCCAGGATGGTTTCGCCGTCGATCTGGACGGCGCGGGGAGAGTCAAAGCTCACGCGGATCTCCTTGCCTGCGTGGATGGCTACCATCTTCTTGTGCTTGATATGCTCGCCCTTGAAGATGGAGGGGAAGGCCATGAGGGTGGCGAGGCGACCCTTGCCGTAGAACAGCATGACCGAAAGCTTACCTTCGGGATCCATGCGATCCTGGGCGGGGGTGGCGTTCATGCCGCCGCCGTAGTAGCGACCCTTCATGGTGGGAGCCAGCCAGGCCTTCTTGTAAACGTATTCCTTGCCGTCCACAACGATGGTGGCGGTGGTGGGCTTGTAGTGGAACAGGAGCCCCTTGATGGCGATGGCGGTGTAGTTGACGGGCTTTTCGGGTGCGGCCTTCTTCTGGGCGTCACCCACCTCGCAACAGTAGCCGTCGATGCCGAAGCCGACGTTGTTGAGGAAGCGGTAGCGCTTGCCCTTGATCTCCACGAAGGGGAGGTTCTCTATGTAGGGGCGTACCGAGAAGGGCTCGGTATCGAAGGGCTTGTTCAGGTCGCGGAGAAAATCGTTGCCCGTGCCGCCGGGGGCGTACAGAACGTCCTGACGGAGCTCCAGACCGTCGGTGTCGTTGATGAAACGGTTCAGGGTTCCGTCGCCGCCGTGGAGAATGATCACGTCATCCTCAGACAGAGAGGCGAAGAACGCAGGATAATCTTGGGAGATGGCGGTGACGTCGCATTCCGTCACGGTGTGTTTTTCGGCCAGGGCGGTCAGCCAAGCGGGAGCTTCGTTGCCCTTGCGGCCGGCAAGCGGGTTGTGAAGAACGTAGTAAGCCATAGACAACTCCTTTTGAGTCATTTTGTTATACCCGTTCATTATAGCCGAGATTTATAAACCCATTATGAACCAACGGCGGTAAAAAGAAGTTTTTGTCGATTGTTTATTGAAGATGTGATGAAAAAAGTTCACTTTCGGTTCAGAATAGCGTGGTACAATATGTAGCAACATACGATTTCAGAAAAGTGAGGTGATGGGATGCGGTACGCGATTTGTCTTTTGGCAGGGTATTTCGTGGGTACCCTGAATCCTTCCTATATATTGGCGCGCCTGCACGGCTTTGATATCCGAACGCGGGGCTCTCATAATGCGGGCGCATCCAACGCTCTGCTGCTGTTCGGAAAAATGCGGGGCTTTCTTTGCGCGTTTTTCGACATATTCAAGGCGTACCTGAGCGTGTTCCTGGCGCGGAAGATATTCCCGGAGGACTCTTTGGTGTTTGCGGTGACCGCGGCCGCCTGTATTCTTGGTCATATTTTTCCCTTCTACATGAAATTCCGCGGGGGGAAGGGACTTGCCTGCCTGGCGGGGGTCATCCTGGCCTTTGATCTGCGAGTGTTCGGAATCATGCTGGCCTGCGAGATCGTGATCGCTCTGGCCACGAATTACATCTGCTTTGTCCCCATGACGGCGGCGGTGGCGTTTCCCATCGTGTACAGCTTTGCAACGGGAGACTTGCAGGGGGCTCTGCTTCTGCTCCCGGTGGCGGTGGTGGTGCTGTGGCGGCATAGCGAGAATATCCGACGGATTCGCCTCGGGCAGGAAATGCGGCTCAGCTACCTGTGGAACAAGGACGCGGAAATGACCCGCATGCGGGAGAACTATCCCGAGGAGGAATGGGATCATCCCGAAATAGAATAAACTGCAGGGCACCTCTAAAACTCATCGTGCGGCGAGAGTTTTTTAGAGATGCCCTGCAAACGGGTGGGATCCGAACCGGTGCCGCCCGTCTTGGTTTGGGGGGGGTTCAGGGGGCGAGAAACCGCTTCGGG
>JAZRFR010000047.1:0-6760 GCA_045643785.1 Eubacteriales bacterium
TTTAAACCGTCGGCTCCTGCGGGGCCCTGGACACCCGGGGCTCCCGGGGCACCGGTAGCGGCTACACCCAGGGACACCCAGGTTTCCCCGCCGTCGTAGGACATTTCCCACTGGTTGGTGGTCTCGTTGATACGGAGGGTCGGGGTGATGCCCGCCGCGCCGCTGGCACCGGTCAGGGATGCCAACCACTCGGCCTCGCTTCCTTGGAAGCCGTTCTCCACCGCCAGCTCATAGGCGGATTTGCCCGGGGCACCCTCTGCGCCGGGCTCCCCCTGCTTTGCGCAGGCGGTCAAGGCACCGGCCATCAAAATCACGGCGAGAAGCATCGCCACCGTACACAGAATATGTCTGATCTTCATTGCACGATCTCCTATACTGATAATCTATGGGAATATTATACAGCAAAAACGGCGGTTTGTCAATGAAGCACGGGGCAGGTTCAGGATTTTATTTCGCAAAATTCGCCCAAAAGCCTTGATTTTTACGTGAAAATGAAGTATAATGAATTGAATGTAAACTACAATGGAGGATGCCCATGAACAACGAAATGAATACCGCTGTTGAGACACCCGAGACCGTCAATACCCCCGCCGCAGAGCCCCGCTTGCCCCGCCCTCCCAAGCGCAAGAAAAGATGGGGTGACCGCAAGGACGGCCGTCTGGTCCGCACCGCTCAGCCCATGAACAAGATGATGGCCTTCATCATGAAGGATCGCGCCGATGCTCTGAACTACTTTGCCGACGAGATGGATGTCACCGAGACCGACGCCTTCTGCAAGCAGATGATCGCCGACGGCTACGAGGGCTTCAGCTTCCTGCACATTATGCTGGCCGCCTACGTCCGTACCATTTCTCAAAAGCCCGCTCTGAACCGCTTCATCAGCGGTCAGCGCATCTACGCCCGCAACAACATTGAGGTCAACATGACCATCAAAAAGGACATGCGGGAGGATTCCCCCGACACCTGTATCTCGGTCATTTTCGAGCCCGACGATACCATCATCGACGTCTACGAGAAGTTCAACGCCGCCGTCATGAAGGAAAAGGAAAAGGAAGATCTGGACTCGGGCTTTGACAAGACCGCGGGTACGCTGGCTTCCCTGCCCCGTCCCATTCTCCGTGCCGCCGTCAGCCTGCTCTTCTGGCTGGATTATCACGGCTGGATCCCCAAGTCGCTGACCGATCTTTCCCCCTTCCACGGCAGTATGATCATCACCTCCATGGGCTCTCTGGGTATCCGCCCCATCTACCACCATATCTACAACTTCGGTAACCTCCCCGTCTTCATCTCCTACGGCGTCAAGCGTACCGTGTACAAGCCCAAGCGGGACGGCTCGATGGAGCAGAGACGAATGATGGATCTGAAGGTCGTCACCGACGAGCGCATTTGCGACGGCTTCTGCTACGCCGCCGCCTTCAAGATGATCCGCCGTCTGGTGGAGCATCCCGCCGTGCTGCTCAAGAGACCCGAGCAGATCTTCGAGGATATTGATTGATCCTCCGTTAATTTTTTAAAAACGCGCCATCATAAAAAGCGAGGACGTCCCGTCGGTTGCCCTCGCTTTTTCACCCCATTTCACATCAACAGGAGTACCTATGCGCCGCATTCTTCTTCTCACCACAGGCGGTACCATTGCCTGCCGCGACAGCGGCCACGGTCTGGCCCCCGCCCTCACCGCCGAGGATCTGCTTGCCGCCGTCCCCGCCGTCACCCGCGTCTGCGAGGTGGAGACGCGCCCGCTGTTCAATCTGGATTCCACCGATATGACCCCCAAGGAGTGGATGGCCGTAGCCGCCGCCATTCGGGACGCCTACGACCACTTCGACGGCTTCATCGTCACCCACGGCACCGATACCCTGGCTTACGCCGCCGCTACCCTGTCCTGTCTGCTCCGCCACAGCGAAAAGCCCATCGTCCTGACGGGAGCTCAGCTCCCCATGGGTGTTCCCGGGTCGGATGCGGCGGGGAATCTCACCGACGCCTTTACCTGGGCGCTGTCCGAGGGGGCGCGAGGTGTCCGCATCGTCTTCGCGGGGCGGGTCATCCGCGGTCTGCGGGCCAGAAAGCGCCACACCACCGACCCCGACGCCTTTGAGAGCGTAGGTTGTCCCGACACCGCCCTTCTGCGGGACGGTCAGGTCATCCGCTACGGGGTGCCCGTGGGAGAAGGGATGGGCACCGTCACCGACAGTCCCCTCATGCCGCCCCATGAATTTTCCGATGTGCTGGACACCCGCATTGCCCTGGCACAGCTGACCCCGGGCATGTCCCCCTTTATCCTGCGTCACATGGCCGAGGGTCTGCACGCCCTCATCGTGGAGGGCGTGGGCATCGGCGGCATTCCCGACACGCTGGTGCCCGTTCTGACCCGCATCGCCGAGAGCGGGGTTTATCTCATTCTGACCTCCCAGGTTCCCTATGGAGCGAGTGATTTCACGGTCTACCGCGCCGGCCGCCGCATCCACGATGCCTGCGGCGGACAGGTGGTCACCGCAAGGGATATTCCCTCCGAGGCGGCCTTCGCCGCGGCCATGTGGGCCATGGCGGTGAGTCGGGATCGGGATGAGATGGCGGAGAATTTTGAGGAAGTCCTGCGAGGGGCGGATCTGTGAATTGGAGTTTGCAGGAGAACGTCTGGGGGGAACTTCTTAAAAGAAGTTCCCCCCGGACCCCCTTCAAGAACTTTCAAAAAAAAATGATTTATCAATGTTTTTTGAAAGTTCTTGGGACCCTTAAACCCTTTTTTCAAAAAGGGTTTAAGCCGCCGGAGGCCGCTCTCCCGCTCCCCTGCAAACCCGAATTCTGCATAATGCTCTGCATATTTGCATATTTTCAAACCAACTAAAATTTTTCCGCATAAATTTCCGAAACCCTCTTGACAAAACCTTCACAATGGTTTATAATAGGCGCATTAAAAGCGACGAGCGGAAACCAGTAGACCGCTACGACCCGCACAGAGAACCGTCGGTTGGTGCAAGACGGAGGGGGCGTTACGGTTGAATTACATTCCGGGAGCTGTGGTCTCGAAGCAAAACTCCGACGGGAGGGGAGCTAAGGGGTCAACGGGATCGCCCGTTACAGCGATGAGGCATACAAGGTCGGCGTAAGCCGGGCGGCAGGAACAACCGCCCCGTGAGCGTTCTCCCCACGTGCCCGACGAGGTTCCCCCCTGTGAGGGGAGGAATAAATTGAGGTGGTACCGCGGTATATCCGCCCTCTTTCCGTCGAACGGAGGAGGGGCGGTTTTCTTTTTGCCCCGACTCCAAGCAACACTTCAATTTTGGAGGTATTCATCATGTTCATCAAACTCGGTATGATCATTCTGTTCTTCGCCGTCACCCTTCTGGTGGGTGTCCTGTCTTCCCGCAAGGCCAAGGGCGTGGACGGCTTCGTGCTGGGCGGCCGCTCGGTTGGCCCCTGGCTCACCGCCTTCTCCTTCGGCACGTCCTACTTCTCGGCCGTCATCTTCATCGGCTACGCCGGACGCTTCGGCTGGGATTTCGGTCTGGCCTCCACCTGGATTGGTCTGGGCAACGCTTTTATCGGCTCTCTGCTGGCCTGGATGCTCCTCGGTCGCCGCACCCGCGTCATGACCCAGCACATCGGCAGCCGCACCATGCCCGATTTCTTCGGTCTGCGCTACAAGTCCAAGTCTCTCCGTCTGGTCGCCGCTGCTATCGTGTTCATCTTCCTGATCCCCTACACCGCTTCCCTGTTCAACGGTCTCGCCCAGCTCTTCTCGGCCTCCTTTGACCTGCCCTACTGGGGTTGGGTGCTCATCATGGCCGTGCTGACGGGTGTGTACGTCATCGTGGGCGGCTACATGGGCTCGGCCGTCAACAACTTCATTCAGGGTCTCATCATGCTGGTGGGCATCGTGGCGGTCATCGCCGCTGTGCTGAATAACAACGGCGGCTTGATGGAAGCCATCGCCAAGCTGTCCGAGGGCTCCGCAACCACGACCGCAGGCACCGAACTCAAGGGCGCTTACACTTCCTTCTTTGGCCCTCAACCCCTTCAGCTTCTGGGCGTGGTCATTCTGACCTCCCTGGGCACCTGGGGCCTGCCTCAGATGGTGGGTAAGTTCTACGCCATCAAAGACGAGAACGCCATCAAGAAGGGCACCATCATCTCCACCTTCTTCGCCCTCATCGTGGCCGGCGGCTGCTACTTCCTGGGCGGTTTCGGCCGTCTGTACGCCGACAGCGTTCCCCTCAACGACGCAGGTAAACCCACCTCTTTCGACGCCATTATCCCCGCCATGCTGAACTCTGTGGAGAATTCCCTGGGCACCGGCGGCGCATGGCTCATCGGCCTGGTTCTGATCCTGGTTCTGGCCGCCTCCATGTCCACCCTGTCCTCCCTGGCCATGACCTCCGCCTCCACCATCACCCTGGATCTCATCACCCCCCTCACCAAGAAAAAGAGAAGTGAGAAAGCCGACCTGCTCATTATGCGCCTCCTGCTGGCCGCCTCCATCATCATCGCCGCCGCCATCGCTATTCTGGTGGTCGTGAGCAAGGAAATCGCATCCAGACTCTACATATCCGACCTCATGGGCATCTCCTGGGGCACTCTGGCGGGTTGCTTCCTGGCGCCCTTCCTCTACGGTCTGTACTGGAAGAAGGTCACCAAGGCCGCCGTCTGGGCCAGCTTCGCCACAGGTCTCGGCATCACCCTGACCCAGTTCATCCTCAACGCCGTCTGCAAGATCACCTTTGAGAACCCCTTCCTGGCTTACTTCTGCGGCTCCTCCATCAACGCCGGTATGCTGGCTATGGTGGTGGGTCTGGTCATTGTTCCCGTGATCTCCCTCCTGACCCGCAAGTCCTGTCCCGAGGGCACCGAGGAGATCTTTGCCTGCTACGACCGCATGGTTACCGTCCCCGTAGGCACCGCTCTGGAGGACGAAGTCTGATCCCCTCAAAAACCCCCGTTCTTTTATACAAAGAACGGGAGTTTTTCCATGCAGATTGCGCAAAATTTATCAAAGGTAATTGACATTCTTTTTGCTCTTTGTTATAATGTAGATAACAGCCTCTGTGATAAGCGGCTGATCTGTTCTATAAGGAGAATACGAACATGAAAAAAGTGATTGCCTTGATCGTATGTATCATCGCCATTGTTACCGTGAGCGTAGTCTGCGCTTCTGCGGCCACCCAGGAGAACGGCTACTGGGTAGAGAACGCCAAGAACATCGACGAGATTCTGGGCGGCAAAGCCGGCGAGGGCGAAATCGGCTGGGAGGTTCCCTTCCTGCACATCGCTCCCGAGATCAACGGTACGGTTGACAAGAATGAGTATCAGCCCTTCGAGCTGTACGAGGACTACCTGTCCTGGATGGCTCCCATCGGTGACGACGCCAACCCCGCCGTTGGCGGCACCAGCGCAGAGGAATTCCAGGAATTCTACGATTCCACCCAGATCGACTTCTTCGATGCTTGGTGGGGTTGGGACGGCACCTACATGTACATTGCCTTTGAGATCAACTGCATCAACGGCTACAAGTGCGACCCCGACCAGGACGTACTCCTTTATGCCTACAACTGTCTGCAGGTCGGTTTTGCTGACGTCAACGCAACGGGCAAGCATTCCAGCTACGCTGAGCTGGGCTGCGGCGTTCACAGCGAGACCGGCGACCAGATCACCTTCAACTGGTCGGGTAACTACTGCCCCGTTGCCGGTACCGACTTCGTAGGCTCCTACGACGCCGAGAATCAGGTTCTGGTATACGAGATGCGTGTCCACCTTCAGTCTGTTCTGGGTCTGGATCGCCTGGTAGAGAACGGCGACGAGATCAATTATGCCTGGATCCTGGCCGTCAACGGTCAGGCGCAGAACACCAACGAGACCTGGCAGCTTGCTTTCTGCCACGGTATCGGCGGTCAGTATTCCAACAAGGTCAACGAGTACTTTGCCCGCATCTCCTTCGAGGGCAAGCCCGACGGTCTGGAGCTGACCCCCGATGAGATTCCCGGCATGAGCGAGGAAGATATTGAGTACGGTCTGTATGAATTCATTGATTTTGCCGACGAGAACGTCGTCAAGACCTTCGACGGAGAGTATGCCTCTGCCGAATATATCACCGAGGGTGAGGAATCCTTCATGCGCATCACCTCCTTCGGCGGCGAGGACAATCTGCCCCACGTATTCAGCAGCAAGTATCCCAAGAACATCCTGGGCGGTCAGGCCGACCACATAGTGGTCAAGTACCGCACCTCCTACGCTGAAGCCGAGGAGCTGGGTATCATCTTCCGCACGGTCAACCAAAAGGAATACAACCTTGAGATGCCCTACTACGAGATCATCGGCGGCGACGGCGAGTGGCACACCGTGGTGTTCTATATGAGTGAGGATCAGGCCTGGAATCACTTCATCATGAACATTGGCTTTGTTCCCTTCGTATACGCCGAGAACTCCGCTCAGCAGACCATTGATATCGCATGGATGAAGTTCTACACGGGCGATCCTTACGATCTGTACGCTGACAGCGAGTATGACGCCGGTGCAAACGACGAGGACGAGGAGACCACCGCGGCCCCCGCGGAGACCACGCCCGCCGAGACACAGGCTCCCGCCGCTGACACCGGCGCTGCCACCGATGCTGCCGACGGAACCGAAGCTACCACCGAAATCGCCCTGAGCGGTTGCGCCTCCGTGATCGGCATGAGTGCCGTGGCCGTTCTGGCCGCTGCCGCCGGTTACGTGGCTCACAAGAAGAAGGAAGACTGATATATCCTTCCCTCTGTAACTAAATAAA
>JAZRFR010000048.1:0-2283 GCA_045643785.1 Eubacteriales bacterium
CCGACATGGTGTGATGGGGGGAGCGGAAGGGACGGCGGCGCAGGAGGGATACGCCGTCGGGCAGAGTCCCCGATACCGAGTGCACCTTGGTGGGCTCGATGGCCTCTGCAAAGGTCAAGGGCGGGAGGATGGAGGGGAGCCGCTTGGCCAGCATGGATTTACCCGTGCCGGGAGGGCCGATGAGCAGGATGTTGTGCCCGCCCGCGGCGGCGATTTCCATGGCGCGCTTGGCCAGCTTCTGTCCCTTGACGTCGGCAAAATCCACGTCGTAGACGTCCCGTGCCTCGGGGGAAGGGGTGGGACGGGCGACGGGGGGGATGAGCTTGCGGCCGTTTAAGTGGTCAATGAGGGAGCGCATATTGGTGACGCCGAAGACCGAAATGCCCTCTACGGCGGCGGCCTCGGCGGCGTTTTCCAGGGAGGTGTAGAATTCCGTCATACCCGCGTCTCTGGCGGCTACGCACATGGACAGAACACCCCGCACGGGGCGGAACTCACCCGACAGGGACAGCTCTCCCACGAAGCACTTGTGGGAAAAGTCGGTGCCGGGGCGGATGATGCCCACGGTGGCCATAATGCCCGTGAGGATGGCGGCGTCAAAGCCGGAGCCCTCCTTGCGGCGGTCAGCGGGGGCGAGGTTGATGAGGAGGGCGCACTCGGGGAAGGGATAGCCGCTGTTCTCGCAGGCGGTGCGCACCCGCTCCTTGGCCTCCTTCACGGCGGCGTCGGGCAGTCCCACCAGCTCGAATTCCGCCAGACGGTTCTGACTATCCACCTCCACGCTGACCGAAAAGCCGTCGATGCCGAATAGTCCCGCGCTGTATACCGTTGAGAGCATGATGATGTCCTCCTTTATGTTGAGCGTATTTTTATCGTTCAAATTTAGGTTTGTCGGGGAACGAGAGAACGCCCGGGGAAAAACTTCTTGAAAAAAGTTTTTCCCCAGACCCCTTTTCAAGAACTTTTAAAAAAGATTATTTGATAATATTTTTTAAGTTTTAGGAAGTCCAGAAACCCTTTTTCAAAAGGGTTTCTGGCGGGGTGCAGGGGCAGAGCCCCGCCCCTATAAACTGCAATTTGCTTTTCGCTTCCCAAATGTATCTTCTCTTATTTTACCACAAATCCCCGAAAAAAGCAAGTGCCGATCCTAAAAATGGCCAAGAAACGGGACAACAAGGGCGAAAATACCTCACAAAAAACAACCTCAAAAACAGGGCAGTTTTCACAAAAATTCGTCCGCGCACAAATTATTTACAATCTCCTGCGGGAAATCTCTTGACAACTTGACGGGAATGGTTTATAATATGCATATTGATTACTGTATTCTGCGGAGGTATCCATTCATGAAAAAGTATCTGGCTATCGTTATGGCCGCGTTGCTCCTGGTCTGTTCTCTGGCATCCTGTACCGGCGGAGAGTCCAACTCGATTGACGAATACGCGCCCGAGGTGAACTATCTCATCACCGAAAAGGGTACGTTCTATTTTGAAGAAGCCGAAGGCGAGACCGCTATTCTGACCAATTACGTCGGTAAGGCCACCTCGGATGACCACGTAGAAATTCCCGCCACGTTCGGCGACCGCACCGTTACCGTCATCGGCAAGCAGGCGTTCTACAACCTGTCCGCCATCGTGGAGATCACCATTCCCGAGACCGTCATCAAGATCGACGACTACGCGTTCGCCCGTTGCACCGAGCTGACCGAGGTCAAGCTGCCCGCAGGTCTTCTGGAGATCGGCGAGGGCGCTTTCGCTGAGTGCACCAAGCTGGAGAAGGTCGAGCTGGGTACCGCCCTGGAGACCCTCGGCGAGAAGGCATTCAACGGTTGCTCCTCCCTCAAGGACATCCCCCTGCCCGCTACTCTGAAAACCATCGGTAAGGCTGCATTCGCGTTCTGCGGCGCCCTGGAGACCCTGACCGTTCCCGCCGCCGTTACCAAGATCGGCGACCTGGCTTACACCGATTGCTTCAAGCTGCAGAGCATCACCATTGCCAATGGGGATGCCGAGATCGGCGCTCACGCCTTCGAGAACTCCGACGGCACCAATTTCAAGGACAAGTTCGTGATCGAGGGCCTGGCCGAGGAGTCCAAGGTTCTGGCTTACATCAACGCTCTGTCGGATGACCCCGTTATCCCCGAGACCGAGGCTGTGACCGAGGCCGAGACCGAGGCTGTGACCGAGTAATTTTACAATCTGATATGCAACCACCCCCTGCGCGGCTTCGCGCAGGGGTTTTTGCTTGCAGACAGCATTAAATTGCAGTTTATAGGGGAGCGGGAGA
>JAZRFR010000049.1:0-2744 GCA_045643785.1 Eubacteriales bacterium
GGGGTCCAGGGGGCAACGCCCCCTGGTAAACCCAAATTTGAAATCCACAACCATGATTTTCACACAACCAACAGGAGGTATTCCCATGAGCAACTTGTACCCTACCCCCCATATCAAAGCCACCCCCGCCGATTTCGCCAAGACCGTGCTGATGCCGGGTGATCCTTTGCGCGCCAAGTTCGTGGCTGAGAATTTCCTCACCGACGCCAAGCTCGTCAACAACGTCCGCGGTATCCAGGGCTACACCGGCACCTATAAGGGTGTCCCCGTATCCGTCATGGCCAGCGGCATGGGCATGCCCTCCATCGGCATCTACTCCTACGAGCTGTACAACTTCTTCGGTGTGGAGAACATCATCCGCATCGGCTCCGCCGGCGGTCTCGCTGACGACGTGCGTCTCCGCGATATCATCATCGGCATGGGCGCCTGCACCAATTCGAACTACCAGGAGCAGTATAAGCTGAACGGCAACTACGCTCCCATCGCCTCCTACGACCTGCTCCGCCGCGCCGTGAACGAGTGCGAGGCCATCGGTGTACGTTACAAAGTAGGCAATCTGCTCTCCTCCGACGTCTTCTACCACGCCGACCCGAACTTCAACGACGGCTGGTACAAGATGGGGGTTCTGGGCGTAGAGATGGAGGCCGCCGCGCTGTACATGAACGCCGCCGCCGCGGGCAAGAACGCCCTGGCCATCTGCACCGTATCCGACCACATCCTCCGCGGTGAGGCTCTGGACGCCGACGCCAGACAGAATACCTTTACGGATATGATGACCGTCGCTCTGAACGTAGCCGCATCGTACTGATTTCTATCATAACGGGAAAAGGAGTGGATGAACCACTCCTTTTGCTTTTGGGCTAAGGAAGGCCCAGCACCATTTTTAGATATCTATCCTCGGTCAGTCGCAAGTGTACTACCGCTCCGATCAAGGTCGGAGTCAGTCGCAGACGGACTTGAACTCACCACCCGCGCCGTTCGGAGGTTAGTGGCGGTGAGAGGCATTGCATACGGCGCTTTGCCATTTTCTCGATGGCTGTGCGCCATCGTTTTGCAAGCAAAACCGAAAATGGCGGTGGGCTTCTTCCCGCCACGTGACTCACACCAATACAAAAAGGGAGTGCTGATGCACTCCCTTTTTGTATTGGTGCGGGCAAGAGGACTTGAACCTCCACCGAGTTGCCCCGACTAGAACCTGAATCTAGCGCGTCTGCCAATTCCGCCATGCCCGCGCGGAACAGGTGATATTATAGCATAGTCGGGATGATTTGTCAATAGGTTTTTCAAAAAAACTCAAAATAATTTTTCGCGCGGACGATCACGCCTGTACTTCCCTGTCGGCACGCTTTTTCTGAATGAGGAAGAAGATGCCATAGAAGGCCGAAATGTAGACCAGGAACAGCGCCGCGACCAGGATCGGATAGAGGACGGGACTTCCGTTCACCAAATTGTAAATCAGATCGTAGGGCGTTCCGTCGCCGGCCATAAGAAACATGTAATTATAATCAATGAGATGATTAACTCCATACGCCACCGTGCAGAAGCCTGTGAGAATGCAGAAAGTGATCCATATGTTCTTCTTCTTCATGCTGGCAAGGCCCGCGATCACGATGTAGAGGGAGCAGAAGCCGGATATGGAATGGGTCACGCCGCTCACCATGTTGTCAAAGCTCAGAACGGGGTAGCATCCGTAGTTCTGTCCCGCGCCGTAGGTACCCAGAACGGCGCCCAGCATACCGAAAATAAAGACGAAATCCAACGCAGCCTCCTGCACCCGTCCCTTGGTCCAGGCGGCCAGAGGAATGGTGATGAGCTGGATACTGCACAGAAACAGCGGAAGCTCGTAGAGCCAGGCCATGGGATCCTGCCCGCGCAGGCAGAAAATCACGATCTTGAACAGTTCCAGCGAGTCAATAAGAATGGCAGACACAGCAATAACGCGGAGCTTTTTCTCAATCGGGTTGCGGCGATTCGCAAGCCCCAACCAGATGGCGAGTCCGATCATGACCACCATCAAGGAGGTCACGAACAACAGATGCTGCCAGGACATATACCCTTCAGGCACTCGGGTATAGCCACCCCAGCCAAAGAATTCTTTCATGATAGCCGATTCCTTTCCGACTGAACAAATTAATTGGGTCTGATCCGCCGAGGACAGCACATCCACTTACATAGAAAGTGATGTGCGCGCACACATTCGCTTGTACATTATATCACAAAACCGTCACATTCGGACAAGAAATGTGAAAATTTAACGAAAATTTCATAGTTTAAGCGGTTTAAGCGTTTTTTCGCCCGCCGCTTCCCTGCGTATCCGATCTACCCCATCAGGAAAGGAAGACCAAGCACCATTTTTAGATTTCTATCCCCGGTCTGTCGCGGCTCTGACGTGCCACCGGCACGTCATTCACTACCGCTCCCCTTCAAGTCCTCTCTTTTAATCCGTACCAATAGCAAAAGGGAGCCGCTTCGCGACTCCCTTTTTGTATTGGTGCGGGCAAGAGGACTTGATTCTCGTCGCGACGACGCAAAGCCGAGCTTTGATTTCGGCTTTGCTACGCTCCTCGGTCAGTCGCGGCTCTGACGTGCCACTGGCACGTCATTCACTAGCGCTCACCTTCAAGTCCTCTCTTTTAATCCGTACCAATAGCAAGAGGACTTGATTCTCGTCGCGACGACGCAAAGCCGAGCTTTGATTTCGGCTTTGCTACGCTCCTCGGTCAGTCGCGGCTCTGACGTGCCAC
>JAZRFR010000050.1:0-33539 GCA_045643785.1 Eubacteriales bacterium
TGTTTTTCTGTATTATAACATGAAATTGTACTTTTGTCAATTATCACATTGACATATTTGTTGTTTTATGGTATACTGAAACAAACTCTTGATAAAGGATCGGATCATGTATTATCGACACAACTTGGATTACACCTATCCCGAACGAAGCGATCAGCATATGTTGATCCTGAAGCGCACGAGAGAAATACATCTTGATAAGGATTATGCATATATGCCTAAGGGCGCTTGGTTTCGGATTAAGCGCGCTTTGGTGGCTACTGTACTCCATCTCGTCGTTTTCCCTCTTACACGCCTGACACACGGATTAAAAATATACGGGCGAAAGAACTTGAAGAAACACAAGAAAGAACTCAAAAACGGAGCCATTACCGTATCCAACCACGTTTTCATGTGGGATTACTTATGCGTACTCAAGGCCATTCGTCCTCATATCAGTTATTTCCCGGCCTGGAAACCCAATTTTGAAAGCGGGTTCAGTCCCTTTATGCGGATTCTCGGGGGCATGCCGATCCCCGAGGGAGATATTCACGCCATGATGGCGTTCAAGAAAAGCATGGATGAGGTGGTGGAGAGCGGCCGTTGGCTTCACGTTTTTGCCGAGGGTTCTCTTTGGTATTTCTATCCCGATATTCGTCCCCTCAAGCCCGCCGTGTTCATGTACGCCGCGAAATATCACAAGCCTTTGATCCCCATATCCATGTCTTTCCGCCCTCGCAAGGGATGGCGCAGGATATTTGGAAAAGGCCCGTTCGTAGATCTCCATATATCGGAGCCGATCTATGCGGATCCCACTCTTTCGGTTCGTGAAGCCGCGGAAGAACTACGTGCCAGAGCTTACCGCATTATGCAGGAAATGAACGGAATTCATCCCGGTGATCCGACCTATAACGAGGATCAGAACATCGATCATTACCGCAAAACCATGTAACATAAGAACAGCAGGGTGTCTCGATTTGCATCGAGGCACCCTGCGTTGTTATGAATTCTTTCGATTATTTACGTTTCTTGGAAGCGAAGATACCTGCCATAGCACCGGCCACGGCTCCAGCCAAGGTAGCAACAGCTGCCGGAAGGATACCTTTTACCACTTGAAGTTTTTTCTTTTCTTTTGGAATTTCTTCATGAATCGGCGCGCTCGGAATATCCCACTGAACAGGCTCCAACTCGCGAACTCGATCAAGAAGCTGCCACGCGGCTACGGTAACGGCGTTCTGGGGATACGTTCCATCCTTCATAGCTACGGCCGCATCATAGTAGTCTTTAACAGCCTTCCAGCTTTCAGGACTGTATTCGGCTTCTTTCAGCTCCTCAACTACGGAAATGGCATGGTCAAGGTCGGTAAAATCTATTTCGTAGGTTACCGTAACCGAAACATGAACGCTGCGCGTCCGGCCGTCCGGAAGAGTTACTTTGCCTGAAATCTGGCGGCTACCCGACAGGGAAGTATCAAAGCCTCGGATCTCCCAGAGAGGAATAAGAGAAATCATGTCACCCTTTTCATCAATGCCGACCAGAGTTGCGGGAAGTCGATTGTTAACCGTTTCGAGTGTTGCGTGGAGCGGAACCACAACAGGAGCAGGCTCTTGAATCGAAATTTCGATCCCCGATGCGAGAGCATTTTCTCCCTCATCGGCAAAACGAACCCGTACTTCAGCCCAGCCGTAGGCAGGATCATCTCCCTCACCGCCTACGGAAAGACGCAGGTATTTTCCTACAGTAGGCTCAAAGCGCAGTTTTCCGTTTGCGGGAACTTCAGCAAAGAGATGAACCGTCGTTTTATCTTCGGTAAACTTCTTGTTGGTGCAAATCTGAAGGGCAATTGCCTGATTATGGCCGTGGAGAGGGAAGGATACATCCAAACCTGCAATTGTACGGGCATCAGGAAGATCTACGTTTAAGCGAGAATGCTCAATATCAAGAGGGAGCACGCGATAGGAGAGTTTTCCATTCAATTTGAAGAGTTTTCCTTCGCCGGGGCGGAAGGTCTCGGTCAGGATTCCGTCGCGTATGGTTGCGGGATATTCGTTTCCATTGAAGGGGCTGACGTAGGTCATGGATTCAATGCCACTAAACTCGGATATACGGAAGGAGGCAGTAACAGGATACTCCCAACTGTTGTTGAAAAGCATGACGTAGGTTTCGTCTCCCTTGGCTGTGACCATATGGCTGATGATGAAATTCTCATCGCCTACAGGGGTGATCATCCAGTCGTCGGGGAGCATTTCAACGCCTGCAATTCCGTCCTTGGTGTGATATGCGTGTACCGTATCCAATTTCATAAGAGTATCGCCCAAAGCGTGTACTTCACGGTTGAGGTTTCCGAATTCTTTCAGAAGCTTTTTGTTGCGAATCGTTCCGTCACGGTAGATGACAGACTCGCGGAAGCACTCGCCTTCGGTATCGGACTTGCCGGGGCAAACCAGATTGAACCAGGACAACGCCTTGAATCCATAAGCCAGATAAGCATAGACGTTCCAGCGCATTTCGTCAATATTGGACATACGGGTTCCCATCCAGGCGGTGGATTGCGGGAACGCATGGGTGCGGAGCCGTTCGTTTTCAAAAGCAACGCGGCGCATAACTTCCATATCGCCGAAAATCGAAAGTGCCGTTCCACCTAAGTGGAAAGGATAGAAGTCATGCGAGAGGTATTCGATATTCTCAATACCGGCTTCGCGCACGAATCGGGAACAATACTCATAGTAATCGCCTTCCATGACAGCATTTCCAACGTAGCTGGGGAATAGATTGACGAAAGGATACCGCGTGCCGTCTGCTTCGCGATAGGCACGAACGTAGTGACCAACGTTAGGGAGTGCGCCTCCGCCGGGCTCATCTATGAGATGATACCCAATGCATCTGGCTTTTCCTTGGGCGTATTCAACGCCCTCTTTGAGCATATCATCATTCAGACCGCCGTTCATGCAGTAATACATATCGCGGGCTTCATACTGCTTTTCAACGTTATTCCAGGTTTCGGCATCCAGCATACCGCCGCCGAATACGGCAGGGAAGATATTGAAATTCAAGCCTGCCTCGGCCATTTGATCCAACTGATATTCGTAACTATCGATTTCAAATGGATAAAAGGATACCCAAGATCCAATGAGAAACTTGTTGGTCGTATTTTTTTTCATGGATTTTTCCTCCGTTCGTCGCCGAAGCGGTATTTTTCTTCCATTATACCATTTCGTCGAAAAAAAGTCAATAGAAAAGTAAAAAGGACTGTCAGAAACAGTCCTTTTCATAGAGATCAAACAAGTACGGAACTTTCCTCCGTCTTGCCAACTTTGCGTCCGTCGGCGGTAGCCGTTGTAACGGTGTACTCACTTACACCCGAAAAAACCTCTCCGTCAATTTGAAGCGCAGTAGGTCGATCAAATTTCACGTGGATGTTGTGGCCTTTATAAACCGAAACGATCTTGGTTGCTTTGACGTGATTTCCTTTGAAGATCGAAGGGAACAGAAGAAGGGTGCGAAGCTTGGATTTGCACCGCATAACCATGAGAGAAACGGTTCCATCTTCATTCAACCGATCCTGGCCGGGGGCGCACATCATGCCGCCGCCAAAGAAGCGTCCCAGCATGGTAGGCGTCATCCATACGTGATTGAAATCCATTGTAACGCCATCAACTGTAACGGTAGCTTTGGTACGTTTATACGCATAGAGCAGCCCCTTGATCGCTGTTCCCGTGTAGTTGATGGGCTTTCCTGTTTTCTTACGAATACGGTCACCTTCTTCGCATACGTATCCATCAATACCGTAACCCACGCCGTTGATAAAGGTATGGGTTTCGCCGTTAAATCGAATGACGGGAAGATCGGTAATGTAGGGATTGAGCAAGAATGGATCGGTATCTGCCGTCTTATTGAGATCGTTCAGGAAATCGTTACCGGTACCTGCAGGGAAGTAGTAGATATCTCGCGTAGGATTTTCCCCTCCCAACTCATTTACAAAGAAGCTAAGGGTACCGTCTCCTCCCGTAATGATCGGAATGGTATCAGGGTCAAGATCCCGCAGAAACGCTTTCTTATCCGGAATATCCAAAAGACTACGATATTCAACCTCGTAGTTTTTCAGGATTTTATCCAACCGATGGGCTTTGCTTTCACCCGTACCGGTGGAGGAAAGGGGATTGTACAGAACGCAGAAGGCTTTCATGAATGTCTCCTTTCGGGAACATAACATTTCGTTCACATTTTAATTATGATACCACATTTTTTGAACAATGTCAAGAGGTAATTGAAGATAATTGTCGGTTTTATGAATAACTATACAAGTTATATGGAAAATATCGTTTTCTTCGTCAATTGACAAGTTATTAACGATATGATATAATTATTATAATCTGAAACAATGGAGGATAGGATGACAGAATTACTCAAAAAAATCAAAGAAGCACTGATGTCGGTTCTGCCGGTTGCCGTAATCGTGCTGATTCTCAATCTGACCCCCCTGGTTCACTTTACGGGGCTTGAGATGGGAGTATTCCTTGTCTCTGCCGTGTTCCTGATCCTGGGTATCGGCTTGTTCAGCATGGGCGCTGACATGGCCATGACACCTATGGGTGAATACACGGGTGCCGGATTGACAAAATCGAAAAAGCTGCTCCTTCTGATTTCGGTTTGCTTTTTGATGGGTTTGCTTATCACGATAGCCGAACCCGATTTGACTGTACTGGCCAATCAGGTCAAGGACGTACTCAACGGCACACTTCTCATCATGTGCGTAGGTTTGGGTGTCGGTTTGTTCCTGGTTTTGTCCGTTATGAAAATGGTCTTTCACAAGCCGCTTTCATCCATGCTCCTGTACTTCTACATGATCCTGTTTGCCCTGGCAGCGCTGGTGGTTGCCGTAGGGAACGGAGACTTTCTTCCTATGGCCTTTGATTCGGGCGGTGTGACCACCGGACCGATTACCGTCCCCTTTATCATGGCGCTCGGTGTCGGTATCGCAGCTACGATCGGCGGTAAAGACGTAGGAGAAAATTCTTTCGGATTGATCGCTATGTGCTCTGTAGGCCCCATCCTGGCGGTTATGCTGCTGGGAGCTACGGTAGACGGCGAGATTGCCTATCAAGTGCCCGATTATGCAATTGAAAACGGGTTGGGCATGGCCTTGGTAGAAAAGATTCTACATACGCTCAAGGAAGTGGGCATTGCCCTCGGTCTCATTGTTGCGTTCTTCGTAATCCTTCAGCTCACGGTGCTGAAATTGCCCAAGAAAAAGCTCGGTCAGATCGCCGTTGGTATCGCTTATACCTTCTTCGGACTTGTCATTTTCCTGACGGCCGTGTCGGTCGGCTTCATGCCCATTGGATTCAAGTTAGGTAGTGAACTTGCCGCTCTCCCCGCGGCTGTTCTGGTTGGCGCCGGATTCATCCTGGGCATGGTGGTCGTTTTGGCAGAGCCGGCCGTTCACGTCCTTAACAAGCAGGTAGAAGATATCACCAACGGAAGCGTCAGCAAACGATCCATGATGATCGCGCTCTCCGTGGGTGTCGGCATTTCTATAGCGCTCTCCCTTCTCCGCATTGTATTTGATTTCTCCATTCTTTACTACGTTATCCCCGGTTATCTTATCTCCCTGGGTCTCTCGTTTTTTGTCCCCGGCATCTATACCGCGATTGCCTTTGACTCGGGTGGAGTTGCCAGCGGCCCTTTGACATCCGGCTTCATTCTCCCGTTGGCGATCGGTGCTTGCTGTGCGATTCAAGGCGGAGAGAAGGTTATGGCGGACGCTTTCGGTATTGTAGCCATGGTCGCTATGACGCCTCTCATTACCATTCAGCTCCTTGGTTTCCGCGCCGTGGTTCATAAGAAGGTGCGTGATCGTATCGCTATGAGACGTATTCTGACAGCGGATGACGAACAGATCATCCGATTCATGTAAAAGGAGGGTCCAACTATGAAAAATACTCCTCCCCAGGAAAGCTTGCTGGCTCCTCGTAAGCTCAAGTTGCTCGTAACGGTTGTAAATCGTGAAAAAACTGAATTTTTTGTGGATCTCATTCAATCCTTTGAAGTAAATCTTCAAACCACTATGGTGGCGCGTGGTACAGCCAGCAAGGATACATTGCGTCTGCTGGGTTTGGGTGAGTCGGATAAGACCGTGATCTTCAGTATCATCCGCGAAGACATGTGCGATAAGGCTCTGGCAACTTTGGAACAGAAATTCAAAACCATCAAAAACGGAAAAGGCATTGCCTATACCATCCCCATGACAGGGACCATCGGAGTTGCTATCTACCGATTCCTGTCCAATACCCCTATATAAAGGAGGCGTGACATGAATTACCAGCATGAAGTCATTTTCTGCATTGTAAACGCAGGATTTTCCGATGCCGTTATGGATGCAGCCAAAGAATTTGGCGCACGCGGCGGCACCGTGATCCACGCACGTGGCACGGCGAATAATTTGGCCGAAAAGAAATTTGAGATTCCCGTATCGCCTGAAAAAGAGATCGTTATGATCCTTGTGTCCAGCGATATCAAGGAGGATGTCCTCCACGGTCTCTATCGCGCCGTCGGTCTTAAGACTCCCGGTCAGGGTATCGCGTTCTCTCTGCCCGTTGACGCGGCGGTAGGCCTGACAGCGGAATCGAACGAAAAATAACACCCCCAACCAAGAGAGGATATCATCCGGATATCCTCTCTTTTGTCATGGCGAATCTTGACAAACCACACTATGCGTGCTATAATAAGTATAATTCGCACGAAAGGAATTCTACTATGCTATCGGCAACCGCTTCACGCAACACCCTGTACCGCAAAACACTTGGCCGAATGGGGTGGTCCATGTTGCTTTTTATCGGCTTATTCTTTCTTTTCACGCTTATCTCGGAAATATGTCAGCCTGTAATCCATAATCAATCGCTGGGGCTCAACCCATTTTGGTCATCCGTAGTGACGGCTGCATGCGGTATGTTGTCCGCGATATGCTATATGGCGCCATTCTTTTTGACGGGTGTTTTTTACTGTTCCATATCACGGCATGCCCATACCGAACGGATTCTCTTTGAACCCAGACTTCCGCGGGAGTTTCCTTTGCTGATCCTGGCCGGGATGGCTATTCTTACGACGGGAGCCTACATCAACTCCTGGTTTTGCAATCTGATCGGATATTCGATGCCCGAAAACATGACCGTAGCCGAAAATTACGATCGTCCTGCTGTGATCGTCCTGTACATGACGGTCTCACTTGCCCCTGCTTTTGCGGAAGAATTCTTGTTCCGTGGTGTATTTTACACCAATCTCAGACCCTTTGGCCGTACACAGGCAGTTCTTATAAGTGCATTTTTGTTCGCACTCATGCACCAGAATATTGCCCAGCTGTTCTACACCTTCGTGGCGGGAATCGCCATGGCGCTTATGTATGAGATCACGGGCTCCATTTGGTGCGGCGTATTTTTCCATCTGTTTAACAACCAGCTTTCGGTGATCAACGAAGTTTTGTATTACGGCGGTGCCGGTGAAGCGGCCGCGCCCTTCTTATCTATTTTCGAAGCAATTCAGTTCATCCTCGGGGCTGTCAGTCTGATCCTCCTGATCCTTTACTATCGGAAGAAGTGGGGCAACGACAGACGGGAATATGAAAACGGAATATGGGGACACACGGACGGATCCGCGGGTCGATGTGAACGGGCACTTTCCGCATCCGAGGTTTGGAAAGGCGCGCTCAATCCCGGTATGATTGTATTCACCGTTGTAACCTGTGTTCTTATGGGACTGACGTGGCTGTTGCTCATCGCGATAAACGCGGGAGGGGTTTGATATGAATACGAATATATTTTCAAAAAAAGACGAGGCGTATATGCTCATTGCCCTCGAGGAGGCTCGTAGTGCCGCCGAAGCGGGAGACGTACCCGTGGGTACCGTATTGATCGAAAATGCCACAGGTGCAATCCTCACGCGTGGACGCAACACCCGAGAGGTCATGCAAACGGCACTCGGACACGCTGAAATCAATACGATCAGCGAAGCTTGCGCAGCATTGGGGAACTGGCGGTTGGCGGATTGTACGCTGTACGTGACGCTGGAGCCCTGTCCCATGTGTGCAGGGGCCATTCTCCACGCCCGCATTCCGCGCGTGGTGTGCGGAAGTCTTGATCCCATAGCGGGTGCTATGGGTAGTGTGTGGGCATTGCACAGACATCCCGTGGAAAACAAGCATACAAAGGTGGAGTTCGGCTGCCTGGAGGCAGAATGCAGGGAAGTGTTGCAGAAATTTTTCCGTGAGCGGCGGGAAGGCAATGAATCATGAAGCGAACGTATGATTACTATTTGAGCCGTTGGCTGGAAGGCGTCAACATGCAGGCGCAGGTGGACTATGCGGATCCAAAATCGGTACGAAAATACAACAAGGGCTCCGACGTATTCCGAAAAGCCGCCGCTCAAATCGGAGAGATTTATCCCGAAAAAGTCGCCGAGTTCTCAAAATGGATGCAACACGAGGATGAACATATTCGTCTTTGCGCCGCGATTTCCATCGCACAGTACATGCCGCACACGAGGGAAGAACTGGCCACGATTCTTGAAATCGTCAATCATCGAATGAATAATCCAGATAGTTTAGATCCTCGCATGGGATGGGAATGGTGGCTGAAGCAGCCTTGGGCGCAGGAAGAGAATTGCACCGATTTCGCCGTATAGAGGCTGAGGGAAGCTATTTTTTCCCTTTGAGCGCATATAAACGTAATTATACTAAATCAAAATTTAGCATAATTAAGGGAAGCAAAAAAGGGGTTTTCGGAGACTATACAGACAAAATACGCCATATTGGCCCCCGCAAACAGATTCCATAGTCATTATGCCTTATTTTGCAATGTCTTTTTGTTACTTTTGACAAATATGTTTTTCTTTAAAAAAACTCTTTCTTTTTTGTAATTTTTATGGTATAATATAAAAAATAACGGATAATTCCCGCGCGGCGGGCTTTATACCGATTTCAGGAGGAAATTTTATTATGGCTATTAAGATGCGTGTACTGTACGATTCCAAGAAAAAAGGTATGGGTCAGTTCGCAAAGGTGATCGCTGACAAGTACGGTCTGCCTGTAAATGCAACCAGCAGCAAGTTCCCCCCCGAGTATCCTTGTGATAAAGAGCGTATTGTGGTTCTGGGTCTCTCTGCAAAGGGTGATCTCTCTGATGACGTGCGCCGTTTCTGCGCTGAGCTCAATAAGACCCGCGCTTACAGCGTTGCTCTTCTCGTAGATGGCGATCAGGCTACTGCTGATAAGGTTGCTGACATTATCAAGAACGCCGGCACCAACCTCGTTGGCGTCAAGGTTATCTCCTTTGGCGGTTTCCTGATGTTTGGCGGCGCTCTGACCCCTGAGCTTGAAGCAGAGCTCGTTAAGTGGGTTGAAGATATGGTTGCAGGTTGCGTCTGATTCATCTGCCAAGCATTTATCTACATAAAAACACCGCAAGGTACTTCCCTTGCGGTGTTTTTTATTTTATGTCTCTGCCATCATTTTTTCGATTTTATCTGCCATATACTTGGCTGTGTCAGCCATGAATTTCGCAGCCACAGGCAGATGCTCAATATCGAATTTATCTAAGAAGCTGTCTGCTTCCAAGGTGAATTCACCTGAATAGCGAATATCTGCCAAAGCTTGTATGACGGGATTCCAGTTGATCTTACTCATGCCCGGGAGTTGATGCAAATCGGACACATAATCAACGTCGTGTACGTGAAGTGCTCCCAATCGGTCGTGCCCGAGAATACGGATGGCGTCTTCCGGCTCTCGTCCGCAGAGAGCCACGTGGCCGATATCGAGACAAACCGTAAAGTGCTTGGGATCGTTCAGTGTATCGTAGTAAGCCGCCAGTTCGTGGGGATCTGCGCATACATCGTCGCAGATATGGCGGTTTACAGGATGGTTCTGCCACATGTTCTCGATGCAGATCTTGATGCCGTGTTGATCAGACAGCGGAATCAGCGAGCGATAAAAATCCATATTCAGATCGAAAAGTTCTTTTTCATGACCGTAATACCGACCTTTTTGCAGAGGATGCACGACGATCTGACGGACACCGAGAATTTCACAAAACGCAAATACACGGGGAAACTGTGGAACAAGAACCGAGGTATAGTGTTCGTAACCACCGCCAAAGGGGGCATGGGCTTGATTAAAGAATACGCCGCGCGCGTCTACCTTTTGGCGAATACCTTCTGCGATATCCTTCCAGTTATCGGCAAAAAGATATTCATTGTGATTGAACAACGAAATGTCAATGCAAGGATAGCCGGCATCCATCATGACGTCGATCGCCCTATCAAGGCCCAAACGTCGGGTTAAAGTGCTGGATTGAGATGAAAATAGCATAGCGATTGTTCCTTTCTTTTTTATGATGATCTTCCGCTATCATTATACAAAAATCAAGCGTCTATGTCAAGGCGCGCAAAAATATTTTCAAAACTTTTTTGCGTATTCTTGACAAAGCACGCTAAATCGGGTATAATATTCCTTGACATTTCTGCCAATTATGCGGCAGAAATTTCTGTCAGAAAGGATAAACATATGAGTCTTTGGATCCGAGCCGACGATCATCCGTTGGCACCCAAGTTTTACTATTTCACAAAGGAATTTGATGCACCCGCAGGTGCAACCCTGAAAGCGTCCTCCTGCGGCGATACACGCTATCACCTGTATCTGAACGGTCATTTGGTTTCCGAGGGTCCTTGTCAAGGTTCCTCTTACGTTACGTACTACGAGACCGAAGATCTGACGCCTTACCTGAAGGAAGGAAAAAATATTCTGACCGCAAAGGTTCTTTTTATAACCGAAGGATACTTCATATCCGTTTTCCGCAAATCCCAGCCCGCTTTCTGGTTTGACGGTCAGCTTGCGGTTGACGGTGAGATCACCAACATCGGGACCGACGATAGCTGGACCTGTGTCCGCGAGGATGCTTGCAATATGACGTTTGGCCCCGGCGTTCATACGTCTATTCCGCCTTTTGAACAGTGGACAGGTGCTTCGAATGTAACCCCTATACCCGTCAAGAATTTCTATGAACCCCAGCTTTACCGTCATTGCTTTAACGATTTCGGTCTGAATAACCCCTATGTCATGGCACCGCGTCCCATCCCTCCGATGGAAACCGAGGAATACAAGTCCATGAAGGCGGTTCGAAGCGGCGAGGGCTTTACCGAATACGATTCCGTCAAATACACGACTGCCAAAATCAAGTTTACCTTTAAGGCAAAGGCCGGCACGAAAGTGCGCCTGATCTATGCCGAGTGTTATTCTGTGGCAGATTCCAACGGCAATCGCTATAAGGGTGTACGCGACGATTACGAAAACCCCACGGCCGAGATGGGTGGCGTGTTCGATTCGCTGATTGCCACAGGCGAAGAACAGACGTTTATCCCGTTCTGGTATCGCTCCTTCCGATTTGTCCGCGTGGAATTTGAGGATCCCGATTTTGAGATGATCGAATTCACCTACGGAAATTACCATTATCCGCTGGACAAAGCCGGCAGCTTTGAATGCTCCAATCCTCGCTATAATGAAATGTGGGAGATCAGCCGGAACACCGTACTTTGCTGTATGCACGAAATGTATGTGGATTGCCCGTACTACGAGCAGCAGCAATACGATATGGACAGCGCGCTGGAAATGCTCTTTACCATGCGCATGAGTGGCGATCTTCGCATGCCTATTAAGTCCATTACGGACTTTGCCCACTCCCAGATGGCCGACGGTATGCTCCAGGCCAATTATCCTTCCGTCATGGTTCAGATCATTCCCGACTTTACCTTGTTCTGGGTGCTCATGCTCCGCGATTATCTGCGCTACGCAGGTGCGTCGGATACAGAAATAACCAAAGTGCGTAGCTTTACGGGTACCGTTGACAAGGCTCTTGAAAGCTTTGAGCCCTACCTGACTAAAGACGGACTCGTCGGTGTAACACCATACTGGCACTTTGTTGACTGGGTACCCGGATGGCACATTGGTGTTCCCAACGGAGGATTCAGCGAACCCATTACGGTTACGTCCTTCATGTATGCCGCTGCCCTCAAGGCCGCCGCAGAGATCTGTGACACGGTAGGACGCCCCGGTCTCGCATCGGATTACCGCGCTCGTGCTTCCATCATGCTGGATAACGTTCAAAAGTATTGCTACGACGAAGAAATCGGCCTCTACCGGAATACGCCGAACACCAAGGAATACAGCCAACACACCACCCTGTGGGCTATCCTGTCGGGCGCGGTAACGGGTGAGGAAGCCGGCGCACTCATGGATCGCACCTTTGACGGACACGTGCCTGTGTCGGTCTGCTCCTTCTCCATGAATCACTATATGTTCCGCGCTCTGGAGTTGGCCAACCGATACAACGAGTACGCGCCCAAGCAGCTCGCCGGTTGGGAAACCATGTTGAACTGGCATTGCACGACCTGGTGTGAGAATCCCGATTCCCCCAGAAGTGAGTGTCACGGTTGGAGTTCCGCTCCCATTTACGAGTTCTCTGCTATGGTACTGGGAGTATATCCTACGGATAACGGTTATGAATCGGTACGCATCAAACCCATTGTGGATTGCTATGATCTGGATTGGGCCAAGGGTACTGTACCGACTCCGCACGGTAACATTTCGGTATCCTGGAAGAAATCCCAGGGGAAACTGAGCCTGGATATTACCATCCCCGAGAGCACGAAGATGAACTGTGAAGTTCTGCTTCCGAACGGACAATCCTTTATCCAAACCGAACAGACAAAGACTTACATCTGCGATTTAGCATAATAAATAGGAGATCCCCCCTGAAATATTTCAGGGGGGATCTGCCGTGTGAAAATTATTTGTAATTAAAGCCAAGGATCTGATCGATCAGCACGTCGCTTGAGGTGCTGTCGGAAAGAATGATATATTGCTTTTTGGCTTCATCGCTACCGATATCCGTGCGGAACGTGCCATTATTGTTGCGTATACGGTATTCAATCTCAAATTCATACTGCATGTATTGACCATCAACGTTCGTTTCCTGAATCTTGCTCAGCTTGATATCATATAGTTGCTGCATGGTAAAGGGCGCTTCAAAATCATTGTTTTCAAGATAGTTTTCGCTCAGCAACTCATTGTAGCCGTCTGCATCGCCGGCTATGATGAGTTGAATCATCTGATTGAGCACCTCGACTGCGGGGCCGTATTTATCCTGATTCTTTTGATCCAATGCAACCGTAATACCATACTGCGTGTCATTGTAATACACCGTTCGATCCAGCGCAAGATAAGCGGGATCCTTCATGATATCCAGTTCCCAATCGGGTTCATAGAAAATGATGGTGCTTTCCTTCTTGGACTCAAGTTCCTCAACGGATTGCTGTTTCTCGAGATTGTCCAAATAAGAGATCAAAGGGATCGCGATCACAGTGAATACGACAAGGCAGACGATGACTATGATCATGCGACGCTTCAATTTTCTCGTGCTTTCTCTGGCCTGGCGAGATTGTTCTTCAAAATTCAAAGGCTCTTGATTCATGATAGCTCCTTGCGTTTTTTTCTGATTGATGACAGTATACCATATTTTTTGAATCAACGCAATGGATTTTCTTTTCTTTTTTATAAAATTTTCATGAATTATCGTCCAATCCTGTTGCAGGAATCAAAGAAATGTGGTATAATAATATGATTTTATTAATAAATTGAGGTTTACCTATGAAATATCTTGTCCTGATTCCGGATGGCATGGCCGATGAACGTGTTGACACCCTTGGTAATCGTACGCCTATGGAGGCAGCAAAGAAGCCCTGCATGGATCATTTAGCATCCAAAGCAACGGTAGGTCTTGTTTCCAACGTTCCCGATGGAATGGTTCCAGAGAGTGATACCGCCAATATGGCGATCCTGTCCTTCGACCCCAAGGTTTATTCCCGCGGTCGTTCCCCGCTGGAGGCCATCAGCATGGGACTTGAAATGGCTCCCGATGAAACGGCGTACCGTTGCAACGTGGTAACGCTCTCCGATGAAGGCGAGTATGAACAGAAGATCATGCTGGATCACAGCGCAGATGAGATCACAACCGCCGAGGCAGACGAATTGATCAAGGCCCTGGAAGATCATTTCGGAAACGATATGCGGCATTTCCATACAGGTGTCAGTTACCGTCATTGCATTCTCTGGAAGAACGGCAACGATACCTACGATTTCTCCCGTCCCCACGATATCATCGGCCGCACCATCGCCGAGTATCTGCCTAAAGAGGAGAACGGAGGCGGAGAGTTTTACCGCCTCATGAAGGAAAGCTATGACGTACTCAATCACCATCCCGTCAACGAGGCGCGACGTGCTCGCGGCTTGAAGCCTGCCAATTCCGCATGGCTCTGGAGCCCCGGAAAGAAGCCTCGCCTGCCTAACTTTACTGAAAAGTGGGGGCTTAGCGGTACCGTTATTTCGGCAGTTGACCTGATCAAGGGTATCGGTCTGTGTGCCGGGATGCAATCCGTTGACGTAGAAGGCGCAACCGGTAACGTACATACCAACTATGACGGCAAGGCGCAGGCCGCTATCCGTGCTTTCCGTGACGGCGCTGATTTCGTTTACGTTCACGTGGAGGGACCCGATGAATGCGGCCACAGAGCCGAAACCGAGAACAAGGTTCTCTCGATCGAGCTCATTGATCAGAAAATCCTGGCTCCCGTATACGAGTACCTGCAGTCCTGCGGCGAAGCCTTCAAAATCATGGTGCTTCCCGACCATCCCACGCCCCTGCGTATCCGTACCCATTCCATTGATCCCGTTCCTTTCTTCATTTACGATTCTGAAAAAGAAAATAGCGGGACGAATTGTTTTTGCGAAGCGACTGCTTCAGAGACCGGTTTGTATATCTCGGAAGGATTCACATTGCTTTCGAAATTGATCACCGCCGAATAATCGCCCCCAAAAGGAGATCTTACCATGACAGAGCAACAGCCCGATATCGTATCGAACCTGCATCAAGACAGTAACGCCAACGATATCGAACCCAGTACCCCACCTTCTCCCAAGGAAACTCCCGCCTCATACCTGCTGGATTTTCTGGAAATCCTTGTCGTGGCCGTTTGCGTAACCTTGCTTTTGTTCACGCTTTTTTTCCGCGTTTGTCGGGTAGACGGCAATTCCATGCGGAATACACTGCGAAATCAAGAGGTTCTCATTACCTCTAATTTTTCCGAGGTTGAAGTAGGCGATATCGTCGTTTTCCATCAGACAAGTGATCAATATGACCGTTTCAACGAGCCTTTGGTAAAGCGAGTGATTGCTACCGAGGGTCAGACCGTCCGCATCAACTACTACACAGGAGAAGTATTTATTGACGGCAAGCTGATCCAAGAGCCCTACGTATCTCTTTTGAATCGGGCAGGTCAGGTTATCGGAAAATGGACGCAAGCTCCCTCTATGACCGGATTTGATTTTCAGACCGGAATATTTGAAACAACCGTTCCTGCCGGCCACTATTTTGTCATGGGCGACAATCGGAACAATTCCGCAGATAGCCGTATGATTGAAGTTGGGTTTGTCGATTCCCGACGGATCCTGGGAAAAGCCGTAGTACGGTTGAAACCCTGGACGGTATTTGAATAAGACAGGAGAAAACTATGCCAAGCGAACACATCCAATGGTTCCCCGGCCATATGGCGAAAACCCGCCGTCTGATCACCGAGAACCTGAAGAACGTACACATCATTATCGAGGTGTTGGATGCCCGTGTCCCTGTCAGCTCCCGCAATCCCGAGCTGCGAAAAATGACGGGAGATAAGCCCACCATCCTGCTTCTCAACAAAGCTTCCCTTGCCGATCCCGTCAAAAGCAAGGCCTTTATGAAGCATTATACTGATTCCCATACGGTATGCATTCTTTGCGACTGCGTTACGGGAGAGGGACTGAATAAGCTCCCCGAAGCCATCCGCACCGTCCTCAAGGATCGCGTGGAGCGTTACGAGGAAAAGGGTCAGTCGGGACGTCATCTGCGCGCCATGGTCGTTGGTGTTCCCAACGTGGGAAAATCCACCCTCATCAACCGCATGAGCGGCGGTATCAAGGCCAAGGCCGAAAACCGCCCCGGCGTCACCCGTAACAAGCAATGGGTCACCACCAAGATTGGTATTGATCTTTTGGACATGCCCGGAGTCCTGTGGCCGAAGTTTGAGGATCAGTTTATCGGAGAGAATCTCGCCGTTACGGGCGCGATCCGCGACGATATTCTGGATATTGAGCATTTGGCTCTGAAGCTGATCAAGCGCTTACGGGATATGTACCCCAAGGAGCTGGCAACCCGATTCAAGCTGACCGATGCAGATAACTGGCAGGAACTGACCGACGCACAGCTCATTACCCTGATCGGTAAGAAGCGTGGATGTCTTATTCCCGGCGGTATCGTGGATAACGAGCGGGTCTCTAACCTGCTCATTGATGAGTTCCGCGCGGGTAAGATCGGCAAGATGACCATCGACCGTTTGCCCGAATCCGGGAAATCCATCTCCAAGCCAACCGAAAAGCCCCAGGAAACGCCCAATGCCCCTGCTATGGAGGAAGACAATCATGCCGACCTATGAACTGGAGCGGGCTCTCCGTGACGAGGGATACGCTGTTGTTTGCGGTGTTGACGAGGCGGGACGCGGCCCCCTTTGCGGCTCCGTGGTCGCCGCCGCCTGTATTTTGCCCGACGGGCTGGATATACCCGAACTGAACGACTCCAAAAAGCTCACCCCCAAGAAGCGTGATAAGCTCTTTGATCTTATTAAAGAAAAGGCTGTTGCCTATGGTATCGCCGAAGGAACAGTCGAGGAAATCAACGAATTGAATATTCTGGAGGCTGATCTGTTGGCTATGCGCCGCGCCATTGATTCCCTGCGTACGCCAGACGGTCGCCCCTACAAGACCGATTTCGCCTTGATCGACGGCAATATCGACCGTGATTTTCAGATCCCTGCCCGCGCCGTGGTGAAGGGTGATTCCCTTTCCATGTCCATCGCCGCGGCCTCCATCCTGGCCAAGGTCACCCGTGACCGTATGTGCGAGGATATGGATAAGGCATATCCGCAGTACGGCATCGCCAAGCACAAGGGCTACGGCACCAAGGAGCACATGAACGCCCTGCGGGAGTTCGGCCCTTCCCCCATCCACCGCAAAAAATTCATTCGTTTTCTGGACGAGGATGCCCAATGAGCACCACCGACAAACAGCGGATCGGAAGACTTGGTGAGGATGCCGTGGTACTCCGTTACGCCGACATGGGTTTTTCCGTGGAGGCGCGGAATCTGCATGTTTCCCACAACGAGATCGACCTGATCCTAAAAAGTGATACCCATCTTGTTTTCGTGGAGGTCAAGACCCGCCACGCCGTCCCCGGTGCGCGCTCCCGCTATGGACGCCCCGCTGATGCCGTGAACAAAACCAAGCGGGCACGCACGGTTGAAGCGGCTAAAGCATACTTGCGCGAGCATCCCACAAATCTGCAGCCCCGTATTGACGTGGCTGAGGTTTACGTCAGCCGCCGCATGGACGGCACCGACGAGGTCACCGAGGTTCTGATCTTCCGCAACGCATTCGGCGCGCGTTGAACGCCCCGCCCCAAAGAGGAACATAATTATGAAACTATCTCTTTTCGATACCCACTGCGACACCGCCTACGAGCTTTATCACCGCGGTGTGCATCTGGACAGCAACGACTGCTGTCATATTTCTCTTGAAAAAGCCGTTTGCTATGAGCGTTACGCCCAGTATTACGCGATCTGGAGCAACAGACGCCTGGACGACGAGACCTGCTGGCAGGAGTTTTTGAAGATCTCCGATAACTTCAAGCAGGAACTGTCCCGCATAGAGGATCAAGCCGTACAAGTAACCACGGCTTCCGAACTTGAGTCTGCCATGAAAAACGGCAAGCACGCCGCCATCCTGGCCGTAGAGGATGCCCGCCTGACCGCCGGCAAGATTGAGCGGCTGGACGAGCTGAAGGCCCGGGGAGTCAAGTATTTGACCCTGCTGTGGGGCGGCGATACCTGCATCGGCGGTTCGCACAACACCGAGAACGGACTGACCGATTTTGGCAAAGAGCTGGTTCGTGGATGCTTTGAGCGAGGATTGATCCCCGACGTGTCCCATGCTTCGGAAAAGTCCGTAGATGATCTGCTTCCCATCGCATACGAGTACAGAAAGCCCTTTATCGCTACCCACTCCAATTCCCACACGGTGTACGGTCATACCAGAAACCTCTGCGACCGGCATTTCGCCGCCATCAAGGAGCTTGGCGGTATTGTGGGTGTCAGTCTCTGTCCTCCTCACCTGACCGATACTTCCCTGCATCCTGCTACCGCCGAGGACGTATTCACTCACGTGGATTATTATCTGTCTTTGGGAGGCGAGGACATCGTTGGCTTTGGTGCTGACTGGGATGGTACCGATCTGCCCGAGGGCTTCCGACATGTTGGTGATTTGACCCAAGTTGCCGAAATCATGGCCAAGCATAACTATTCCGAAGAACTGATCCATAAGGTTTTCTGGAAGAATTTCTACAATTTTGCAATGAAAAATCTCTGATTCATAGGAGCATATCATCATGATGTACCAATCCACCCGCGATCCCGCGCACAAGAAGTACTCCGCCGCTGAAGTCATTAAAATGGGTCTTGCCCCCGATGGCGGTCTGTTCATCCCCGAGACCATCCCTGCACTGACCTTCGAGGAGATCGCAAACCTTTGTAACGATACCTATCCCGTTCGTGCCGCCAAGATTCTGGGAAAATTCCTGACTGACTACACCTACGAGGAGCTTCTCTCCGACTGTGAAGCCGCCTACGCCGAGACATCCTTCCCCGGCGGTGCCGCACCCCTGGTTCATGTTCACGATAACATTTACTCTCTGGAACTCTGGCACGGCCCGACTGCAGCCTTTAAGGACATGGCGCTCCAGATCATGCCTCGCCTGCTTTCTCGCGCTCTGGTCAAGACCGGCGAGACCCACGATGCCCTGATTCTGGTTGCTACTTCCGGCGATACGGGCAAGGCTGCTCTTGAAGGCTACAAGGACATTGACCGCATCAAGATCATGGTATTCTATCCCGTGGACGGAGTCAGCCGCGTGCAGAAGCTCCAGATGGCTACTCAAACGGGAGATAATGTCAACGTCTGTGCCATTCGCGGTAATTTCGATGACGCCCAGACAGGTGTCAAGAAGATCTTCGGCGACGCTTCTATGGCCGAGGCATTGGAAAAGAAGGGGTACGTTCTGTCCTCCGCCAACTCCATCAACTGGGGGCGTCTCGCTCCCCAGATCGTCTACTACGTATCCGCTTACTGCGATCTGCTCACCAAGGGTGTGATCCAAATGGGTGAGACCATGGACGTCTGCGTGCCTACGGGTAACTTCGGTAACATCTTCGCGGGCTATATTGCCAAGCTCATGGGGCTTCCCGTCCGTCACTTTGTCTGTGCCTCCAATCAGAACAACATTCTGACCGACTTCCTCCGCACGGGCACCTACGACCGAAACCGCGCCTTCCATCTGACCATGTCCCCCTCCATGGACATCCTCATTTCCAGCAATCTGGAGCGTCTCCTCTGCCTCTCTGCGGGTGAGGAGCGTACCGCTGCTTATATGGACAGCCTGAAGAATAGCGGCGCTTATACCGTAGACGAAGATGTTCTGGACAAGATCACGGCCAACTTCTCTGGCTACTTTGCCGACGAGCAGGAGACCGCCAAGACCATCAAGACCTACTTCGAGGACTACAATTATCTGGCAGATACCCACACCGCCGTGGCGCTGTCTGCCGCTGAGCAGTACGTGGCCACGCTGGAGACCGAAGCGATCCGTCCCATCGTGGTGGATTCCACTGCCAGCCCCTACAAGTTTGCGGCAGACGTCTATGAATCCCTGGGCAAGACCCAGCCTGCCGATCCTCTGGCCGCGCTGGACGAGCTCTCTGCAGCCACGAATACCGAGATTCCCTATCCTCTCCGTGGACTTGGCGAGCGCACCGTGCGCTTTACCCAGGTCATTGACGCCGAGGACATGCCCAAGGCTGTTCTGGATTACTGTAACTGAAAAAAGGGGTATTGTCCAAAGGACAGTACCCCAATATCCGTTATCGATACGTGATACGGTTTAGCCCTGCTTCATGTCCGTGTTGGGCTTGAAGGTAGCGCAGGCGGTATCACCCGAGGTAGAGGCGTAGGTGGGCCCTACGGTGATCTCACCGGCAGTGCAACGGGATTCGCCATCGTGATAGGCGCAATTCTTTACGTCGCAGCATACGCCCTTGATATGATCACAGCACTTCTTGTCGTTCATTCTCATATACCATCCTTACATTTTCGCGGTATGACCGCTTTACTATTGTGCGTACGGACGAGTGCCGTTATGCAGTCAATTTTTTGAAAGGTATCGTGAATTATGTCGATCTTCGTAATCGGAGACCTGCATCTCTCCACCAACCAAAATACCAATAAATCCATGGAAAAATTCGGACGGCGTTGGCTATGCTACACCGATAAGCTCCGCCGCAACTGGGAAGCTGTGGTGTCCGCGGAGGATACCGTCGTAATCCCCGGAGATATTTCCTGGGCTATGAAAATGGAGGAAGCTCTGCCCGATTTTCAGTTTATAGAAGCCCTTCCGGGTAAAAAGCTCATCGGAAAAGGCAATCACGATTTCTGGTGGTCTACAGCTTCCAAAATGACCGCATTTTTTGAAGAAAACCATATCCATTCCATCCGTATTCTCAACAATAACGCATATCTCGTTGAAAATCAGATTTTATGCGGTACTCGCGGATGGTTTTTGGATGAAAAACAACAAGTGACCGTTGGTTCTGTGGATTACGAAAAGATCGTGAACCGTGAGGTCATACGCTTGAAGCTTTCGCTGGATAGCGCCGTGAAACTGCAAAAAGAACACGAAGAACAAACCGGAGAGAAGCCGCCGATTTCGGTGTTTTTACACTTCCCTCCCGTTTGGCTGGATTTCGTATGCCGGCCTTTTGTGGACACGTTGCATGAATACGGTGATCCTGCCTGCTATTTCGGACACATCCACGGCGTGTATAACGCGCCGCGCGTCAGCTATTTTGAAGGAATCCCCCTCCATCTGATCGCTTCGGACGCTATGGATTTTACGCTTTACCGTCTTCTCTCAGGGCAGATTTGATACGCAAGCCCCCTTTTGTTGGATTTGCACAAAACAAGGGCGGTGGTTGCCGTCACTTTCGTCAAGAGACAAGGGGGGAAAATTCCCCAAAACTATTGACAAAATTACAAAAAACAGATAAAATATACTGTGAATGTAAATGGGAGTTCTATGCTTTTTGAAGCAGCCCTCCCTCATCAAAAGAAAGGAATCATTACATCATGAGTCTGATCAAAGCAGAAAAGGCCGAAAAGAGCGCATTCGTTCTGGAGTTCTCCGTAGATAAGGAGACTTTCGAGAAGGCCGTTAACAAGGTTTACCGCAAGCAGGTCGGTAGCATCAACATCCCCGGTTTCCGTAAGGGCAAGGCTCCCCGCGCCATCATCGAGCGCATGTACGGTAAGGGCGTATTCTACGAGGATGCCGCCAACGAGCTTCTTCCCGATGCATACGAGGCAGCACTGAACGAGTCCGGTGTCAAGCCCGTAGGCCGCGCCGAATTCGATATTCTCTCCATTGACGAGAATGGCATCGTGTTCTCCGCCAACGTTCCCGTTAAGCCCGCAGTTGAGATCGAGGGCTACAAGGGCATCGAGGCCGCCAAGGATGTGGCTCCCGTAACCGACGTTGAGATCGAGAACGAGATCAAGATCATCCGCGAGCGCAACTCCCGCGAGACTGAGGTTGAGGACGAGACTCCCGCCGCTATGGGTGACTCCACCAAGATCGACTTCGAGGGCTTCGTAGACGACGTTGCTTTCGAGGGCGGCAAGGGCGAGGACTACAACCTGAAGCTGGGCTCCGGCTCCTTCATCCCCGGTTTCGAGGATCAGATCGTCGGCCACAAGATCGGCGAGCAGTTCGACGTTAACGTTACCTTCCCTGAGGAGTATCACGCCGCAGAGCTGGCCGGTAAGGCCGCTACCTTCAAGGTTACCCTGAAGGCCATCACCAAGATCGAGCTTCCCGAGCTGGATGACGATTTTGCCAAGGATGTTTCCGAATTCGATACCTTTGCTGAATATCGCGCTGATATCGAGGCAAAGATCCTGAAGAGACACGAGAACGCCGCTGAGTCTATCTTCGAGGAGACCATCGTTAAGGCTCTCAACGAGAAGCTGGCCGGTGAGGAGATCCCCGAGGCTATGTTCGAGGCCGAGGCCGAGAATCTGCTCCGCGACTACGACAACCGTCTCCGTATGCAGGGTCTGGATCTGAACACCTACTTCAAGTATACCGGTATGACTCTGGACACCATGCGCGAGCAGATGCGTCCTCAGGCCGAGTCCTTCGTAAAGACCCGCCTGGCTCTGGAGAAGATCGCTGAGCTCGAGAACATCACCGCTTCCGAGGAGGAGATCGAGGCTGAGTACACCCGCCTTGCTTCTGCTTACCAGATGGAGGCTGACGCTGTTAAGGGTATGATCCCCGCTGAGTCTGTTGCCGAGGATCTGAAGGTCAAGGCTGCTATGGAGCTGGTCAAGGCCAACGCCGTTGCTCCCGTCGCCGCAGAGTAATCTACGTTTCGGTAATTGTCATTGTATATTGCCGCGGTAAGCCATCAAGCCAACCGCGGCAATATTTTTCAACGAATGCAACGACGGATTCCGGAAAATCGTTTCATCCGTTTCGCTACATACATATCCTGTACTGAATGAAAGAATGTGAGGTAAACAGTATGATGAACGATCTGTATAAGATGGGAATGCCCCAGTCCGCCTTGGTTCCTACGGTCATTGAGCAGACCAACCGCGGCGAGCGAGCCTATGATATTTTCTCCCGTCTTCTGAACGACCGCATTATCTTCCTGTCGGACGAAGTCAACGATGCAACTGCTTCTCTGGTGGTGGCTCAGCTTCTTTTCCTGGAAGCCCAGGATCCCGACAAGGATATTTCTTTCTATATCAACAGCCCCGGTGGATCCGTTACCGCCGGCATGGCTATCTACGACACTATGAATTTCATCAAGTGTGACGTATCTACGATCTGTATCGGTATGGCAGCCAGTATGGGCGCATTCCTTCTGTCTGCAGGTACGAAGGGCAAGCGTATTGCTCTTCCCCACAGTGAGATCATGATTCACCAGCCCCTTGGCGGTGCTCAGGGTCAGGCCTCGGATATCAAGATCCGCGCTGAGCTCATTCTTCGCACCCGTGATATGCTCAACAAGATTCTGTCCGAAAATACCGGCAAGCCCATCGAGGAGATCGAACGGGATACCGACCGTGATTACTTCATGACCGCCGAACAGGCATTGGAGTACGGTATTATCGACAAGATCTACACCCACCGCGACTAATTTCCACGAAAGGAAGTCTTCCCCCATGTCTAATACCACCAATCGTGGCGGGGATAAGAACCGCGCGAATCTGCATTTCTGCTCCTTCTGCGGCCGCAACGAGAATCAGGTCAACTTCCTCATTCCCTCCTCCACCGGTGCCTACATCTGCGATTACTGCGTAGATGCCTGCTCCGAGCTCATCGACGAAGCAACCGGGAATATTCCCGGCACGACTTCCTTCGGCGAGCTGAATATCCAAACCCTTCCCAAACCCAAGCAGATCAAAGAATCCCTTGACGAGTACGTGATTGGCCAGGACGAGGCCAAGATCGCCCTCTCTGTGGCTGTGTATAACCACTATAAGCGTATTCTTACCAAGACTCCCAAGAAATCCAAGAAGAAAAAGAACGGCGAGACCCCCGTCGAGGATTTCATGGAGGCGCTTCGCGAGGTGGATATCCAGAAGAGCAACGTGCTTCTCCTTGGCCCTACGGGTGTCGGTAAAACCTATTTGGCCCAGACCCTAGCCAAGACTCTGCAGGTTCCCTTTGCCATCGCAGACGCCACTACCTTGACCGAGGCTGGTTACGTGGGCGAGGACGTTGAAAACATCCTTCTCCGTCTCATTCAGGCAGCCGATTTCAATATTGAGCTGGCTGAGCGTGGTATCATTTATATCGATGAGATTGACAAGATCGCCCGCAAGAGTGAGAACCGTTCCATCACCCGCGACGTATCCGGCGAGGGTGTTCAACAGGCACTCTTGAAAATTCTGGAAGGCACGACGGCCAACGTTCCTCCGCAGGGTGGGCGAAAGCATCCCAACCAAGAATTCATCCGCATCAACACCGAAAATATCCTGTTCATATGCGGCGGCGCCTTTGACGGTCTGTCGAAGATCATCGAAAAGCGCGAGGGTGGCACGACGATTGGTTTTGGAGGAGAGATCCGCACCAAAGCTGAACGAGTCGCGAGCGGCGTATTTGCAAACGTAGTCCCTCATGATATTGTAAAGTTCGGTTTGATTCCCGAGCTGGTCGGCCGTCTTCCCGTGATTGTTACCCTGAACGATCTGGATCGGGACGCACTGATTCGCATCCTCCGTGACCCCAAAAACGCCATTGTCAAGCAGTATATGAAGCTCTTTGGTATGGATCACGTGCAACTCATTTTCGAAGATGAGGCACTGGAAGCCATCGCCGAGGAAGCGCTGGCCCGAAACACGGGTGCCCGCGGCCTTCGCGCCATTATGGAGCAGTTCATGATGAAGCTCATGTACGAGCTTCCCTCGGATGAGACCGCCGAAACCGTTACCATTACCCGCGATTTCATTAAGGGAAAAGGCGACGCTGTCATCACGCATCGCGCACCGGCCCTTCCCGAACCTACGGAACAGATTTCTTTGCCGGTTGAACCCGCAACCGAAACCATTTCCGAATAAGCATATCCCCCGAAAGGAATTCCAAAATCTATGTTAACCGCAATCGTTGGCATCAACTGGGGTGACGAGGGCAAGGGCCGCATGGTCGACCTGCTCTCCCGCGACCAGCAGATCGTGGTTCGCTATCAGGGCGACCACAACTCCGAGCATACCATCGTTACCGCAAACGGCCGCTACGTGCTCAACCTTCTTCCCGCAGGCGTTCTCCGTTCCGACGTAATCTGCGTCATGGGCGGAGGCATGGCTATTGATCCCGCCCATCTTGAAAAAGAGATCCAAGGCTTGTATGATATGGGTGTACGTGTTACGCCCGAAAACCTTCGGATTTCTGATCGCGCCCCCGTGATCCTTCCCTTCCATACGAATGCAGTACAGGCCTGCGGCGTATCCATGGTCTACGGAGACAAAACTGTCAATATGGCTATCCGCATGGGCGATCTTCTCTCTCCCGAATATCTGGCCACCCGCTTGGAAAAAATCGTTTCCTACCATACTGAACTTGGCAAGGGTGATACCACGATCTCCTTTGAGGAGGTTCTGAAATTTGCTACCCATTACGGCGAAGTATTCCGTGATTTCATTTGCGATACGGGCAGCTTCCTTTCCGACGCAAATGAGCAGGGCATGAATATCCTCTTCGAAGCCCCTCAGGGCGCGCTTCGCGACGTGGATTTCGGTATTTATCCGTACACCTGTTCCTCTTCTACCGTTGCTGCATACGCCACCATCGGTGCCGGTGTGCCCGGCTTGAAGCTGGATAAGACCATCGGTGTTCTGAAAGCCTTTTCTTCCATGGTCGGAGAAGGTCCCTTCGTCTCCGAGTTGTTCGGCGAGGAAGCTTCTCACCTGATGGAAATCGGGAATGAGACAGCTGAAAAAGTCCTTCATACTCACAGAATCGGCGCATTTGATGCCGTCGCTTCGCGGTACGGCGTAACTGTTCAAGGAGCGGATGAGCTTGCTCTGACAAAGCTGGACACTCTCTCCTACATGGATAAGATTCCCGTCTGCGTTGCATATGAAATAAACGGCGTTCGTACGGAGAAGTTCCCCTCTGCTGCTGACCTGGAAATTGCCAAGCCCGTTATCGAATACGTGGATGGCTGGAACATGGACATCTCGGAATGCCGCACGGCCGACGATCTGCCCGTAGGTGCTTTGACCTACGTTAAGTATCTGGAGCATCTGGTTGGTTGTAAGATCACCTACGTTTCGGTTGGAGCTGAGCGAGAGGCTTACATCAAACTGTAACCGTACATAATACAGAAAAGAGCATAGCCTTCCATTCTCAGGAAAGCTATGCTCTTTATCTGTATACGAAAGATTATCAAATGATAACGTCGGTTAAAACCATATTGTGGTCTGTAGTGCCATCGTATTGGGTATCCATCGTGCGGGTATTCTCCACGGTAATCGGCGGAATCCATAAAATATGATCAATAGAACGGTCAGCATACGTAGTCAAACCGTTGTGTGCCAGCTGAACCCAGGGAATATATGTCGATACTTTTTGGGGTGACGTATTGAAATCACCGCAACAAAGGAAAGCGCCTTTTCCGGATTCTACATGGCTCTTCAGGATATCACCCAGGCAGGTGAGGGTTTCGGTGTTGGATTCCTCATTTTCTATCGAAAGATGGGTGTTGTATACCGTCACGGTCGTTCCGTCCACGTCCAACACAACGTAACCGCAGGAGGTTCCCTGGGTTGCGATCTTTACGGGGTAGTTGATCGTTTCGGATGAAACAATCGGATATCGAGAAAGAATAGCCGTACCGTATTCTCCTCCCTGAAAATCACGTATCTTGATAAAATAATGATATCTCAGCTCGGTCATGTCGGCGAGTCGTGCCGGCATATCCACCCGATTGGATCGCATAGCACCTCGATCAACTTCCTGGAGACATACCACATCAGCCGCACTTTGGCGGATGCAGTCAGCTAAGCGAGACAGATTATCGTCGGTATACGTTCCCTCGCGAAAATGCGCGGAACAGATATTGAAAGATGCGAGTGTGAATTTGGGCATAATGATTCCCTCTTACTTACCCGTTTCGCGGGCTTTTTTTATGAAATCACGGTAGAAATATGCGGATTTCTTCCACTTTGTTTCCCCTGTTTCAAAATTGGTGTGTGCAATACCAAACTTGAAGTTGTAAGCAGCAGACCACTCAAAGTTGTCCATAAGGCTCCACAGATAGTAGCCGCGGATATCAAAGCCCTCGTCAATGGCTTTCTCCAGCCACTCCAGGAAACCCGCTACGTAACGAATACGGTCGTTGTCATGAATGATACCATCTTCGGCTACGGGCTCTTCACCGTCGTGGTAAGTTCCGTTTTCGGTGATGTAGATGGGGCACTTGATATCGTAGAGATCGTGAAGGAGGTGGATTGCGTCGTAGACCGCTTTGGGATAATACTCCGTGCGGTTGTTGAGGAAATTACCACCTTGAGAGAAGTCCATTTGCGCCTGCTGATTCACCGTAACGGGTACGCGGTTGTATACATTCAGGCCAAAGTAGTCCAAGGGCTGGCTGGTCAATTCAAAATCGTGGGGCTCCATCTTCATGAGAGTCCCCTCTTTTTCAAGATGCTCCAGAATGTAATCGCTATACTTGCCGCCCAAGATAGGATCGGTATAGAATTTCCAGTTGCGCTCGTCCTGATCGATCATAAGCGCGATGTCCTCGGGAGAGTCCGTGAGGGCGTGACGCTTCCAGATGTCAATAACGACGCCTATTTGGCTGTCCTTGGGGTTGACGGCTCGGAAGGCTTCTACACCCTTACCGTGAGCCACCAAAATGTTATGACGCGCCTGATTGCCCCAGGATTCGTTGGTGTAGCCCGGTGCGAATCCGCCGTGAGCATAGCCCACATAGGTGGCAATGGGCTCGTTGACCGTAGACCACATGGGGACGATATCACCGAATGCGGTAAACATCTTGTAAGCATATTCACCAAACCATTCGATGGAATCTCGGTTGACCCATCCGCCACGGTCTTCCAAAACCTGCGGAAGATCCCAATGGTACAAAGTCACGTTCGGTATGATACCGTTCTGATTCAATTTTTCAAAGATTCGCTTGTAGTAGTCCATACCTTTATCGTTGAGTTGGCCTACACCGTTGGGGAGAACTCTCGACCAGGAAATGGAGAAGCGGTAGGAATTTACGCCGAGGTCGATCATACTTTGCAGATCGCGATCGAATTTATGGTAACTATCGCAAGCTACCGTAGGAACTCCACCGTTATGGGTTTTGCCGGGTTTAGCGGCGAAGGTGTCCCAAATGGACGCAGTACGGCCGTCGTCAAAGGCGCCGCCTTCGATTTGGCCTGCACTTGTGGCGGTACCCCAAAGGAATTTTTTCGGGAATGGCATAGTTGTTCTCCTTTCGGATGGAAGATTTATAGTTGGCTTAAGAATTCAGAAAAGTAACTCCACGGGATGATTGTCTCATCCGGTTTTGCCAAGGCAGACACGGTATTTCCGTTCACGGGATGTGGGAGGGTCAGCCTGTACGCCCACAAGCCGATATACGGGCATTTCTCGCGGCTTCCGTACTTGCCGTCCCCCACGAGAGGAAGCCCTCTGGAAGCGAATTGTACGCGAATCTGATGGGTGCGTCCCGTATGCAAACGGACAAGCACAAGGGTATGGCCGTCCTCCGCCTTGGCGATCACGCGATAGTCAAGTATTGCTTCCTTGCTTCCCTTGCGTCCGCCGTCGGTGACGAAGGATTTATTGGTTCGTTTGTCGTGATAGAGAAAATCTCGTAGTTCCCCGATATCATCCTTCGGAGGTTTGGAAAGAACGGCCAGATATTCTTTTTGGAACTTTCCATGATCCTGAACCAGCGTGCAGAGTTTAGCGGTGGCTTTAGGCGTAAGCCCAAACACTATAACTCCACCCGTAGGCGTGTCCAGACGGTGAATCAGACTAACGTTTTTGTAGGAGGAAGATAGCGTGGTCAGCAGATCAAGCTGACCGGACGGATCCGGTTGGGAGGGGACACCCGCAGGTTTTCGGCAGAGCAATAAATCATGATCTGCATAGAGAATCTGTATATCCATATAGCCACCTCCTTTTGCCTCATTATATCACAACCGCAGACTTTTGTCAATTTGTTTTCGCATGTCTTGTAAATTATTCTGATTTATGCTATAATAAGGATACTGAGATGATGAGATCATGAACAAGCCCATAAAACTCCCACGGAGGTGATGAGATCATGAAAAAGCCCGATAAGAAAAAAGCTCCCGAGGAAAAGGAGGACGAAAATTCCCACGACCTTGTGATTTGGGACGGGACTAAAGACAGTAAATTGAATCATTTCGTTCGTCTTCTGTTCATGAAAGAAAAGGATCGAAATAAAGAGCTAAATCAGATCAACAACAGGAATCGCAAGCTTCTGGAGGAAAAAGCCGAGGAACTCATGGAGGTGACCGAATTCTACACCAAAAAGGATCTTCTCCTTCTGGTCGGTATGTTCCTGGTGATTATCCTCGTTTGTATTGCCGGGGCCGTTTTCGTTTCCCTCATCCCTGGGATTGCAGCAACCATATTAGTTGCCGTTGTTTTACCGGTTGAGTTTTATCCGATCATGCGAAAATCCATGTATCGGATCGTCTACAATGAAACCGGCTTTTCGATTCTATATGGAAACAAACTCAAATGCGAGTGCTGTTGGGAGGATATACAGAGTCAATCTGAAATCTATAAATTTGCAGGCAATTCCATTTATTTTGAGACCACCAAAGGGCGAGTCTACGTATATCGCACCCATTACGGTGCATATCCCTTTGTCAAACGGGTACAGGACGAGTACAGAAAGATCCACGGTAGAGGAATCCCAATTCTGAATATCAAAAAATAATTGCAAACTTCCTTAAATATTCACATGGAGTTCACGATTTTGGTCTATACTATATGTATGTATTTGGGTATCCGTACCCTGATCAATTTATAGGAGGATACATTCATGTTCTGCTTCCACAAGAAAAAGAAGAATCATGCCAAGATCTTCGTGATCATCGGCATCGTGATCGGCGCAGCCGCCGCTGCTGCCGGCGCATACTTCCTCTTCACCAAGGTTCTCAAGGACAAGCTCTGCAAGAAGGATTGCGACGCTATCGAAGAGTGCTGCGACTGCGAGGATGTTTGCGAAGAGATTGCTGATGTTGTCGAGGAGATCGTCGAGGAGTAATTCTCAAATAGATAAAGCCACCGTTTCGGTGGCTTATCTTTTTTATAATCATTCATTTATTCAAGGATATATCCTCACCCTGCAACCGCGACCACATGATGACGATAGCCTGTCCCGGAATACCCAACATGAAAATGATCCAGGCATTATACGCAAAGAATTGCCATACCGAAATGTACACGGAAGCTAAAACCGTCCACATAAGAAGAGATATGATGAGATAATTCCATCTGCGGTTGAACCAGATACTATTCATGACAAGCCACAGGATCATGGAAGCAGGGACGGCATATACGAAAATAATCCAATGCGCCGTGACACCTTCCGGAACCATATCAAAGATTACAAAAACAACTGTAGCGACCAACCACACCAGTAGCACGCTCATTCCCGTCACAAAACCGCGTGCGCGGATACTGTGGTGTCGTTTTTCTTCTCCCGCATCATTCTGGTTTTCATAAATCGGCTCCGGGTGAACATCTTCCAAAAGATAGTCCACGGTAACACCGAACAGGTCTGCAATGCTTTTCAACACAAGCACGTCGGGAATAGACTCTCCTCTTTCCCATTTGGAGATTGCCTTATCGGTATAGTTCAGTTTTTCAGCCAAATCAAGCTGTGTCATCTGATGCTTTCGCCGCAAATCAGCAATATTGGTTGCAATTACGGATTTTAAATTTTCCGTTTTGCTTTTTGTGACAAGTTCTTCAACCATGGGAAACTCCTTTCTTCCGCGTTGGCTCGGTATACGCGCTGTAAATCGGAAATTCGCGGAATCTACGGATAGTATACCACATTTTGCTTGATTTGTCAATACTTTTTTGTTGGTTCAATTACAACTCTACTACTCGTTTATATACCAAATATCCGATCCACGAGCAATTCTACTTATAGTAGGCAAAGAATATGTGAGAGTTTATTGACTAATCATCAAGCATACAGTATAATAATACCGACATCAAGGCAAGGTTTCAAAGCCTGCCCAAAAAAGGAGATACCGTTTTTATGAGCCAATACGTAATTTTCACCGACTCCGCCTGCGACCTTATTCCTTCCCTTCTTTCCGAGTGGGGAGTTCGATGCGTGAGCCTGGCATTTCGATTTAACCACATTGACAAAGACTTTCTGAACGACGATATGCCTATCAAAGAGTTTTACCAGAATATGCGCGACGGCCACATTGCAAAAACCAACGCTGTAAATGCCGAGACCTTCCGTGAAGCATTTGAACCTGTTCTGGCTGAAGGAACAGACATTCTCTACTTGGGATTTTCCTCCGGTTTGAGCACCACGTTCCAGCAAGGAAAGCTGGCGGCTGAAGAACTGGCCGAGAAATACCCCGAGCGCAAGATTATCGCCATCGACTCTCTTTGTGCCTCTGCCGGCGAAGGTCTTTTCGTCAAGCTGGTTTTGGACAAGAAGAATCAAGGCGCAACCATTGAAGAAGCAGCCGCTTTCGCCAATGATCTGATCCCTAAGCTTGCGCATTGGTTTACCGTTGAGGATCTCGTATATCTGAAGCGCGGCGGCCGTGTCAGCCCTGCCGTGGCTTTGGTTGGCGGTGTACTCAATATTAAACCCATCATGCACGTGGACGATGAAGGTCACCTGATTAAGGTTGGAACGGTTCGCGGTCGCAAGCAATCCTTGAATACGCTTGCCGAAAAGCTTATCGAAACCGCCGAGGATCCTGCAAACGGCACGATCTTCATTTCCCACGGTGATTGCGAGGCGGATGCTCGCTATTTGGCTGATACCATCAAGAGCAAGGGCGGCAACGACGTGCAGATCATTACCAACGTGGGTACCGTTATCGGCGCTCACTCCGGCCCCGGCACCATGGCCCTCTTCTTCGTAGCCAAGCAGCGCTGATCCTTCCCTCTCTTTCGGTTATCCCGCTTTTGAGCGATACACGATAACACTCCAATAACAACCGGAAATCCACCGACGAAAGCCGGTGGATTTTCGTTATATGTTCACTCTCCTGCCTTAAAGTTATAGCTTGGCTTCAAGTGATCGATGATTTCTACGCATTCCACAAGATAAGGGAGAATACGGTCAGGGGGGTTGTAGGCCATAGGGCACTCGTCCAGCGTCTCCTTAGTCGCGGTAGTGGTGTATACGCCGGCTTCTTCCATGATTGCTTTGTAGGTATTCACGTCGTAGGCGTGTCGGGCATCGGTACGGCTACAGGCCCGTCCTGCTCCGTGAGGCGCAGAGAAATTCCAATCAGGGTTTCCCAGGCCGCGCCCGATAAGCGCACCGTCCCGCATATTCAATGGAATGAATACGAACTCTCCACGGCGGGCGGAAATAGCTCCCTTGCGCAGGATGCGTTCTCTGTCAATATAGTTGTGGTTACAGGTATTTCGTTCGAGTTGAACCAGACCCATGGCCGCACAAATTCGCGTAGCGATCAGCCGTCTGTTCTCCTCGGCAAAACGCACGGTAAGAGCCATATCGTGCAGATACGCCTCATAAAGCTCGCCTTCACAGGTGGCTGTCTCCCATTTCACAGGGAGCTTCCCTTGCCCGTCTCTGCGTGTAGCCTTGGTAGGTGCGTTGCGTCGAGCGCCACGAATGCTGTCTCCATAGGCATCCACACCAAAACGGGACACATCATAATATTCAGCCTCCATATCCAGTTGGTCTCTCCGTTCCACGCGTACGGCACGGCGTGCTTTCTTGCAATGGTATTTGTAGGCTTCATCGCGGTAGTAGTTGGCCACTGCCGCGCCTAAGGAACGAGATCCTGAATGAACCACCAAGTAAAGTGCGCCGTCAGATGCACGGTCTACTTCGATGAAATGGTTTCCCCCGCCAAGGGTTCCCAAACTACGGTAAATACGATCCGTATCTATAGCGGAAGCGCAATAAAGGTCTTCGAGATGCAATGCAGATGCTTCTTCGGGTGTTTCTTTATGAATACATTTACCCGCCGGAATCACGTCGCGGATCACCTCGTCCAAGGTCGGAAGGTCTATTTCTCTCTCGGCCAGACGTACGACTTCCATGCCGCAGCCGATATCGACGCCCACCAGCGAAGGGGAAACGCGTCCGTTAAGGGTCATGGTCATGCCGATCACACACCCCCGCCCTGCATGAGTGTCGGGCATCACGCGGATTTTGGAATCGGCATACGCAGGATCGCGAGCCGTTGCGGCGATTTGTTGCTTTGTTTGCTTGTCAAGGATGTCGGTAAATACCTTGACGGTATTGTTTTTGGTTTGAATTTCGATCATACAGTCTCCTTACTGCAATTATTCGGGTGATTTTTTGAATGATTGTGGTGATTTCGTTACAGTACGCAGACATGACGATCACTCCTCTCTATGTTTGATACCTTCATTATACGGAAAAGCAAAAGATTTGTCAAGCAACCTGTGGTTGATATTCTGCCCAGTGTCGGTTAGCTTCACCCCGTAAACCGATCTCTGATTTGTGGGGAAGACAAGTTTTACGAGTAATAACGGATGTCTAATTTGAGTCTTCATATT
>JAZRFR010000051.1:0-7968 GCA_045643785.1 Eubacteriales bacterium
ATCACCCACAAGCTGGCGGATCGGAACGACTACTGGTTCCACGCCAAGGGCGTTCCCGGATCTCACGTGGTCATGGTGACCAACGGCGAGGAGCCCGACGCCCAGGACTTCACCGATGCCGCCGCCATCGCCGCCCACTACTCCAAGGCCGCGGGCGGTGCGCAGATCCCCGTGGATTACCTGCTGGTGCGCCACGTCCGCAAGGTGCCGGGAGCCAAGCCGGGATTCGTGACGTACCATACGAATTGGACGGCGTACGTGACGCCGGAGGCGGAGAAGATCGCGGGGATGAGGATTAAGTAATATCATGTCGTAGGGGAGGGGTCTCCCCTCCCGCCATGCGTGTGAAATAACAAGATGCCCGTAGGGGCGCATTCCATATGCGCCCGTTACCCTATTGATGTAATTTTTTCGGGCGGATCGCCGAGCAAGCTCGGCAGGAATCCGCCCCTACGAATGAAATAGGAAGGCCTCGGCAGGGAAGTTCCCGCCGAGGTTTTTTTACTCTTTTCCGCCATACTTATTGACAAAAATCTTTCGTTATGCTATAATCAAATCAACCAATCTGCACAAATCCACTCCCGAGGAGGCCATATATGTTCATCGCCAACACCCCCCTGAGCTCCTACAAGATCATCCTCTCCACCGCCGCCATGGAAGGCGAGCGTGACGTAGCCTGCGTGCTGTCCGAGGCGGTCGCAAAGGCCACGGGCGTGACCCTGCCCATCGAGACCGACGATACCCCCGCTACCGACTTTGAGATCGTGATCGGCAAGACCAACCGCGACCGTCACAGCGACAAGGTCACCGCCGCCCGCGCCGAGATCAAGAACGACGGCTACGCCATTCTGGTGGACGGCACCCGCCTCTATATCACGGGCAACCTCCCCCGCGGCGGTGTCTACGGCGTGTACACCTTCATGGAGGACTACCTCGGCGCCCGCTTCCTCTCCGACACCTACTGGGTGATCCACGACGGGGAAGTGAAGGACATCCCCGCCGATCTCTGCCGCGTGGATTCTCCCTACTTCTTCTCCCGCGACTCCTACTGGTACCACATCCTCCACCCCCGCCGCCCCACCAAGATGAACATCCGCAATGCCGTGAAGTCCAACCATTGGGATATGCCCGATCTGGGCGGCGGCGTGACCTACGCGGGGCGCTTTGTCCACAGCATCTGGGATCTGGCGGAAATGGAGCATGAGATCGGCCGTCAGCCCTGTCTGACCGACGAGAAAATCTACGAGACTGTCCGAAAGAACGTCCGCAAGGTGATTGAAGAGCGTCCGTGGTCTACCATCGTATCCGTCTCTCAGGTGGATTCCTACCCCGACCAGCTGGGCTGTCAATGTGAGAAGTGCAAGGCCATTGACGACCGCGAGGGGACGCCTATGGGGTCACTTTTGAGCTTCGTTAACCGCATCGCCGACGACATCAAGGACGATTATCCCAATGTGTATGTGGACACCCTCGCCTACCGCTACACCCGTAAGGCGCCTAAGACTATCAAGCCCCGAGACAACGTCATCATCCGCCTTTGCTCCATCGAGTGCTGCTTCTGCCACCCGCTGGATGACCCGAACTGTCCCCACAACGTGGAATTCAAGAAGGATATCGAGGAGTGGGCGGCCATCTGCAACAACCTCTACATCTGGGACTACACCACCGACTTCCTCTGCTATTTGGGGCCGTTCCCCAATTTCGCGGTGCTGCAGAAGAACGTGAAGTTCTTCAAGGATCACCACGTCATCGGCATGTTCGAGCAGGGCAACTACCAGTCCCTGTCGGGCGAGTTCGGTGAGCTGCGCGGCTATCTGCTGGCCAAGCTTTTGTGGAATCCCGATATGACCGAGGCTGAGTACTACGCCCTCATGGACGAGTTCCTTCGGGACTACTACGGCGCGGGCTGGCAGTACATCCGCGAGTACATTGACGTGACCTCGAAAAAGGCCGCCGAGCGGCACCTGTTCATCTACGACACCCCCAACCGCATTTTCCCCTTCGACAAGAAGACCGCCGAGGATCCCAATCTGGATATTCTGGATCCCGAAAAGATCGAAGCGTGGAGCCGCGACCTGAAGAACAATGCCGTCACCGCCATCACCGACGAGGCCGCCTTTGCCGAGTATTTGCTGGGTCTGTGGAGCAAGGCCCTCGCCGCCGCCGAGTGCGACGAGCACCACGCCCACGTCATGCAGTCCTCGGTGCAGGCGCTGTACTACGCCGAGTTCGTTCTCCCCGCAGAGCGGTTTGAGAGCCTGAATATCCCCATGCTGGACGCCATCCGCGCTTCCGGTATCACCCGCTACCGCGAGACCGCCGATATTCCCGATCTGGGGAATCCTGAGGTCTATCCCGATTTGCGGTAAATTGCAGTTTAACGGTGGGTTAATACAACCCTTGGTAGGGGGCGGCGCCCTCGACGCCCCGGTTCCTACCCCAGAAGGTTTGTTGTCGGATATGGAATATTTACGGGCCGTCGTGGGCGCCGGCCCCTACCGATGGTTATTTCAACCCACAGACAAACCCAAATTTGAACGCCACTCGTACAACAGAAAGGACATTTTCATGAAACGATTGCTTTTTCTGCTCCTGACCCTCTGCCTCGGGATGAGTCTTCTGTGCGCCTGCACGAATACCACTCCCCCCGATGAGACCGTCCCCGACACCACCGCTCCCGTGACCGAGGCTCCTACGGAAGACCCCGATGAGACTCCCACGGAGGAGAGCGCCGATGGCGCAACCGAGACCCCCACGGAGGAGATCACCGAGACCCCCACCGAGGAAGTCACCACCGACTATTTCGAGGCCAACCGCATCGAGATCGTGGAGGCTGACACCTCCAAGGTGGCGGATCTGACCCTTGTGGACGAGGGCTATGACATCTATCAGCTCCCCGGCAATGGCAACGGCGGCTGGCGGTACGGCCCCTCCTACATCTACTACGGCGACGGCCGTGTGGACGCCTACTTCGCCTCGGGCGGCGACAGCGGCGAGTGGGATCGCATTACCCACAGAAGCTCCACCGACGACGGCAAGACGTGGGGGCCCGAGAAGATCGTGGTCTACCCCACCCCCGGCAGCATGGACGGACACTCCTGCTGTGATCCCGATGTGGTCTATTTCGACGGCTACTACTACCTGGGCTACACGTCCACCCTCAACGACGGGGGCTACTGCAATAATGTCTTCGTCGCCCGCTCGAAAAGTCCCGACGGCCCCTTTGAAAAGTGGAACGGCTCGGGCTGGGGCGGCGCTCCCGCTCCCATCTTCTACTTCGAGCAGTCCTACGGCTACTGGGGTATCGGCGAGCCCAGCATGATCGAGCTTAACGGCACCCTGTACATCTACTACACCTACGCCACTCCCATGAAGTCCTTCATCATGCTGGCGACGGCTGACGCTACCAATGAGAACTGGCCTGCCACCCTGCAGCATCACGGCGCGGTCATGGAGAAAAAGAGCGATTCCGTCTGTGTCAAGTATGTGGAGGATTGGGGTAAGTTCATCACGGTCACCCGCGAGGACGTGGAAGGGAACGGCAACTGCATCGTGGTCTACGAATCGGTGGACGGCAAGAGCTTTACTTTGGTGGACGCTGTCCGTGAGAACACCTGTCCCGGTATGTTCTCCATGGGTCTTTCCTCCCGCGCAAACGGACACATCCGCCTCTCCGAGGATGCCGACCGCCTGCGCCTGGCCTACGCCTACGGCGAATCGGGCTGGGCGGCGTGGAACACCCGTATGCACGCCGTGACCCTCACCCTGTCCGATGGCAACGATCTGGCCGTCGAGAGCGCCAAGCCGGGGCTGACGGTGGGCATTACCCGTGAGGAGGAGCCCTTCGGCTGGGAGGAGTGGACCATGATCCGCACCCAGAAGGATCTCTTTGTTCTGACCGTCGGGGAGCGAGTGAACATGAGCTTCTTTATGCGCGACCGCTACGTCAACGGTAAGGATATCTCCATGCGGGATCCCGATATCACCGTCACCGACTACGATGAGAGCGTGATCTCCTTCAAGACCGGACGCATGGTGGCTGAGGGGGCAGGGGAAACCTCTGTCACGCTGCGCTACAAGGAGTTGGCTCACGTATTCCGCGTGATCGTGGTGGCTACCGCTGCAGAGAAGGAAGCCCTCCTCGCTGAGACCAAGGTGGAGCCTGCCGTTTCGGATTTCACCATCTACCTGGGTGAGCGGAGCATCTACCGTCCTCAGATCCGTGTCCGCATCACCAAGGGCGACGGTTCGGTTTCGGAGCTGTACGTCAACGACGGGCCCAACGTTCTGACCTTCACGGGCTACGATGAAAATATCATCAACGTCAGCGAAAAGGGTGTAATCACCGCCAAGTCGGCGGGCACCACTGCGGTTACGGTCAAGTACGAAGGCCAGACCATGAAGGTGAACGTCAAGGTCTCGTCCGACCCCGCCGATTCCTTCTTCGGCATGGGTGACGTGGAGGAGATGAACTACGTGTCTCTGGACTTCACCAAGGAGATCGACCGCACCGTCCTGTCCCACTTCAACAGCTGTGAAATGACGGCTACCGAGGAGGGCATGCGGGTCACGGTCAAGTCCAGCAAGACTCAGCCCGGAGCCACCGATCCCAGCTTCAAGATCGTCTATCAGGGCGCGTTGGATCCCATCATAACCGATGGCTACAACGCCGTGGAGATCGTCTACCGTGTACCTGCGGAGAATAGCCCCCATACCACGTCGTTCGAGATCTTTATCGGTGCGGGGTCGGTTATGGATGCCCAGGGCGGCTACTCCACCCGAGCAAGCCTCGTCTGCGACGGCGAATACCACACCCTCCGGATTCCCGTGTCCCAGCTGGACTACTGGAAGGGACAGCTCAACGTCATTCGCTTTGATTTCTTTGAATCGGCTCTGTCGGGGGATGCGATGGACATTCGTTCCATTTCTTTGGTTGAATGACTTTTCCGCTCTTGATATGGCAAAAGCCCGCCGTTAGGCGGGCTTTTGTGATATGAGATATTACCGATTCTTTTTCTTGAAGATGATCTTTTTCTGCACCACGTAGTTTCCGAAGAACACGCAGATCTCGGTGAGGAGCTTGCAGATGGCTACGGGCATCCAGGGGATCATTTTCCACAGGTAGAGGACACCCGTGTTGACCGCCAGCACCACCAGCGCCAGCAGTAAGTATTCTCCCGCGCTCTTAAGGCTCGGCTTGCGGCCGAAGACGTAGCGGCAGTTGAGGTAGTAGTTGACACAACCGCTGAACACGCGGGCGGCGATGTTGGCCGCCATGATGTCGTAGGCCTCTGCCCAGGGCAGGGTGATCAGGGAGGCCAGGAAGACGAAGAGATTGAAGAGACCGAAGTCCACCAGGAAGGAAATGAAAGCGCTGCCGGCGAACTTGAGCAGGGTGGCGTAGATACGCACCGAGTCCCGCACCACGCGGAAGTGGCTGGTGGAGTTCTGTTTGTCCTCGTAAAGGGTAGCGATGGGCACCTCGTGGAAGCCGATGCGGCGGTGAGCCACGCGGGCGAGGGCGGCCATCTCGAATTCGTAGCGGTCTCCCTCTACGTTCAGCATTTCGGGAATGAGGGCCACCGAGTGGGCGCGCAGACCCGTCTGGGTATCCGAGACCTTGGCACCTGTCAGCAGGCGGAAGACCGTACGGGTAACACTGTTGCCGAAGCGGGAGCGGAGGGGCATTTCCTTGCCCACCACCCGCACGCCCAAGGTGAGCTTGTCGGGGTTGGCGGCGGCGCCCTCAAAGACCCGCGCCATATCGGAGGTCAGGTGCTGACCGTCGGCGTCCATGACGCCCACCAGGGGGGGATTTTCGGGGTCGTAGCCCTCGGTGAGGGTCTGCAGGTGAGACAGACCCGTCTTGATGGCCGCGCCCTTGCCGCGGTTTTCGGGGTGGCGCAGGATGATGGCGCGGGGATCCAATCCCTCGAAAATGGGCAGGTAATCAGCGCCGCCGCCGTCGTCCACGACGATGAGGCGGTAGCCGCGCTCCAGTACCTCGGTGGCCAACCGCCACAGCCGCTCGTCGGGGCGGTAGGCGGGAATGATGACGGTACAGCGGGAGGCGAGGTCTTGGGATGTCATATTTTTAGAATCCATAAAAAACTCCATTCCGCCGCCCTGCGGCGGCAAAAATATCCTTCGAAATTTCCCGTAGGGAAAATTTGTTCGTGAAACAGTAGCTCGGGGGAAGGACATCCTGAACTTTCACGCTAACTTCTTTGTCGCTTACGGCGCGTTAGCGTTTTTGGCGAAGGTTGATGACGTGGACGGCTTCCGCGATCAGGGCAAGCCCCAGAAAGACCCAGCCTGCGATCCAGTAGGGCTGATCCAGGGAGGTGTGCCGTCCCGAGATGTTGACAATGCCGCGGAACAGGCATCCGACCACCCAAACGGCCAGACCCGAATTCCACAGGTTAAAAGCGACCCGTCCGATTGAGCGGTGCAGGGGGGTGAAGTAGCCCAGCAGAGCGGGGAGGGCGAGCCCCACGAGGGGCATGAGGAACATGGAGCGCATATGCGGGGAGGCGGCGCCGTGGGAGAATACCTCGTAGATGGCGGTGAAGACCACGCAGAGGAGCGCCAAGGATGCGCCCGTGATGGCGGCGCGCTTCATGCGGAGGCGGGTGGGCTCTGCGGCGGGATTAGTAGCCAATGTAAACAATGTCACTCACTCTCCTCTCTCCCGAAGGCTTATTCCAGTTGGTATAGGGGGTGTTGATCAGCTTGCCGTTGAAGATCATGGTGGCGGAGCCACCGCCGTCCAGATTGTAGGCGGTCTGAGCGCCCAGCTCGCGGAACACGTCGGCCAGCTCCCACAGGGAGGTTCCGGGGCTTTCATCGCAACGGCCGTCCACCACGATGATGAGGTAGTGTCCCTCGGATACGTAGCCGATGGCGCAACGGGGGTTGTTCTGGCCGGTAAAGGCCAGTCCCACTTCGGTATCCTCGTCCACGGCGATCTCGCCGTTTTTGACCAGGGTGGGGCCGAAGGTCAGGACGTGCTTGGCGCCCTTATTGAGAACTTCCTTGGCAGTATAGTCCTTCTCGTCGAAGGTGACGAAGGTGCCGTCCCACATGATGGCCAGGTCATCGAAGTAGGCCAGGTCGCTGTCGGAATCGTTGGAGGGGCGGACGGTATCGCGGTAGAGGACGCCGTTACGGATGACGTAGCCCGATTCGTTAGCGCCGTAGAAGTCGCCGTTGACGGCCAGGATGGCGCCCACGCGCTTGGCCATATCCGAGGTTTTTTCCTTGATGTTCATGCCGAAGGTATCCTGTGCCAGGGCGGTTTTGAGGTAGGCGGGATCCTTGATGAGGATATCCGCCACGTAGATGTTGGAGTCGTAACGGCGGAGCTTTTGGATCTCGATGCGGATGTTCTCGTCCATGTAGAGATCGTCGGTGATGATGGGGTATTCCACGCCGGGTTCGGTCTCAAAGAGGGGGCCGGCGGTGGTTTCCTCGGCGGTTTCTTCGTTTGTTTCGGGATCGGGGGAATTGTTGCCCCAATTTTTATCCACCGTGCCCGTGAAGGGGTCGGCCGGGGTTCCGGGGGCGCCATGGGAGGCGCGGGGGATGACGAAGACCAGGAGGATGGAGTACAAAAAGAACAGCGTCAGCGCCGTGGCGAACACGGCGGTATAGACGTAGGGTTTACGGAAAAACGAGCGCATGGTATATCCTTTCGGTTTGAAAAGTTCACATTCATTTCATCTTATCATGTATATCTAATATATAATACTCCTTATATGTGCCGTGAAAAAGAACAAATTGTGCGAATCCTGTAAATTTTTTTGGAGTTTTGATGATGAACTTCACATCCAGTTCGCAAATATTTACAAATAATGGGTAGAGAGCGGCGGAGAAATGCGGTATAATGGGGGAGAATGATGATGGGGTTCAGTAAATCTGGGTTTCTCGGGGAGCGAGAGAGCGGCCTCCGGCGGCCAAGAACCTTTT
>JAZRFR010000052.1:0-8860 GCA_045643785.1 Eubacteriales bacterium
TTGACGTAGATCTTGGTGGGGGTCAGCAGGGTCTCACCGATGGACTTACCGCCCAGAGCCTCGCAGGGGGTGTACAGGGAGGGGGGATTGTTGTCGATGTCGAAGACCTTACGGCAGAGGGAGAAGCCGTTGGAGTGGACACCGGTGGAGGCCAGAGCGATGACGATATCGCCTGCCTTCATGGTGGTGTTGTCGATGATCTTCTTCTTGTCCACGATACCCACAGAGAAGCCGGCCAGGTCGTACTCCTCCACAGGCATCATGCCGGGATGCTCGGCGGTCTCGCCGCCGATGAGAGCGGCACCCGACTGGACGCAACCCTCGGCCACACCGCCGACGATGGCGGCGATCTTCTCGGGAATGTTCTTACCGCAGGCAATGTAGTCCAGGAAGAACAGGGGCTTCGCGCCCACGCAGATGATGTCGTTGACGCACATAGCCACGGCGTCGATACCGATGGTGTCGTGCTTGTCCATGAGGATGGCCATCTTGACCTTGGTGCCGCAGCCGTCGGTGCCGGAAACCAGCACGGGCTCGGTCATACCGGCTACGTTGAGACCAAAGCAGCCGCCGAAGCCGCCGACGTCGTCTACGCAACCCTCGTTCTTGGTGCGGGCGATGTGCCCCTTCATGAGCTCGACCGCCTTGTAGCCGGCGGTAATGTCTACGCCGGCGGCGGCGTAGCTTTCAGACTTGGAGTTAGAATGCATGATGTTCTTCCTTTCGGTTATTTTTTTATTGTAACGTGGGGCTCTGCCCCACACCCCGCCAAGAACTTTCTTGGAAGAAAGTTCTTGGAACTCAAAGAACTTTCACAAGGGGTATATATTTTTCTAAAGGTTTTGAGGATTCCAAAGGAACTTTTGCAAAAGTTCCTTTGGTGGGGTCAAGGGGTGAAACCCCTTGCGCTCCCTCACTCCTTGCCCGTCCAGCAGTAGGTGCAGAGCTTGCAGGGCTCAAGGCCGATGGCCTTGATGACGCCCTCCAGGGACTGGAATTCCAGGGAGGAGAAATTGAACTTATCCGCGATGGCCTTGCGAAGCTGTTTGCCTCGCTCGGTGCTTCCGTCGGAATACTCGTCCAGATACTTGAAGCCCTCACAGCCCTCGATCTCCATGATGGTGCGGCGGGTGATGAGATCCATATCCGAGGTATTACGGGAGAAATTCAGGAACTTACAGCCGTACATGATGGGAGGGCAAGCCGAGCGCATATGCACGGATTTCGCGCCGTGGGCGTAGAGGAAATCCACCGTTTCCTGCAGCTGAGTACCGCGGACGATGGAATCGTCCACGAACAGAAGGTTCTTGTCCTTGATGAGCTGGTGGATGGCGATCTGCTTCATCTTGGCGGTCTTGCGGCGGTCGGACTGATTGCCCGGCATGAAGCTTCTCGACCACGTAGGCGTGTACTTGATATAGGGGCGGGCGAAGGGCACGTGGCTCTGATTGGCGTAGCCGATGGCGTGGGGCGTACCCGAATCCGGTACGCCGCTGACGTAGTCCAGATTGGGGGCGTTGCCCTCGGCGGCATCGCTCTCGGCCATGATCTCGCCGTTGCGATAGCGCATCTCCTCCACGTTGACACCCTCGTAGGTGGACGTGGGATAGCCGTAATACGACCACAAGAAGGCGCACATGCGCATTTCCGTCCCCGGCTCGGCCAGCTGTTCGATGCCGTCGGCGGTGATACGGACAATCTCGGAGGGACCCAGCTCGCGCTCGTCCTCATAGTCCAGCTTGATGTAAGCAAAGGACTCGGAGGCCACGGCGTAGCCATCCTCCCGTTTGCCGATCAGCACGGGAAGCCGTCCCACGCGGTCACGGGCCACGATGATGGAGCCGTCATCGCAGAGAAGCAGAATGTTGGCGGTACCCTCAATGACCTTCTGGGCAAAGCGAAGACCCTCCGCAAAGCTGCTCTTCTGGTCGATCAGCGCGGCCACCAGCTCGGTGGGGTTGATCTTACCGCTGGTCATTGCGTTGAAGTGACCGCCGCTGAAGGAAAGATATTGGCTGATCAGCGCCTCTGCGTTGTTGATGGCGCCGATGATGCAGATGGCGTAGGTGCCCAGTTTGGAGCGGATGAGCCGAGGCTGGGGCTCGCCGTCGCTGATACAGCCGATGGCGGCCGTTCCCTTCATGCTGTCCAGCACATGGGCAAAGCGGGTGCGGAAGGGGGCGCTTTCAATGCTGTGGATCTCTCTCTGGAGTCCGATCTCCGAGTCGTAGGCAGCCATACCCGCGCGGCTGGTGCCGAGGTGGGAATGGTAGTCGGTTCCGAAGAACACGTCCAAGAGGCAGTCCTGTTTTGAGGTTATTCCGAAAAATCCACCCATAGTAATGTTATCTCCTTGGTATGTGCGTTGGGGTGCGAAGCAAGTATTTGTTGTAGGGACAGGCGTCCCCGACTGTCCTTTAGCCGTTCAGCTCAGCCTGCAGCGCGGCGTCCTTGGCCAGCACGGCGGCGGCATCCCCCCGCTTCTTCTCGTCCAGCTTGGCGGCGAGGTCGGCATCCTCGATGCCCAGCATCTGGATGGCCAAGAGAGCAGCGTTGGCGGCTCCGTTGATGGCCACGGTGGCTACGGGCACACCGGTGGGCATCTGCACGGTGGAGAGCAGAGCATCCATGCCGTCCAGATTGGAGGACTTGCAGGGGATACCGATAACGGGAAGGCTGGTGCGGGCGGCGATGGCGCCGGCCAGATGGGCGGCCATACCGGCGGCACAAATCAGGACACCGAAGCCGTCCTCTCTCGCCTTTGCCGCGAACACGCCCGCTTCATCGGGAGTGCGGTGAGCCGAGTAAATGTGTACCTCGAAGGGTACGCCAAAGGCGGTCAGGGTGTCCATAGCCTTACGAACGATGGGGAGATCGCTGTCACTTCCCATGATGATTCCGACTTTTTTCATAATACGGATTACCTCCAAATAAAATTCAAAGCGTGGAGCCTCGGAAAATGGGATCGTAGGAGAAAGCGGCGACAAACACCGCGGATCGGCCTGCGAGCGCATTTGGAGAGGCGACAAAAAGAAGAGGGCACACTTATGCTCTTGACGAGATAAGTGTGCCCAGACGGTCGGCAAATATGGGGGATGGGGCGGGGGCCTCACGCTCCCTTGCAGATTTCTGTTCCACTGTGGTAGACCCACAACCGAGGCCTCAAACGCGGGGTTTGCGGCTCCCTTTTATCCGTCAGTCGCAGAAATCAAATTCCTTGATTAGTATACCACAAAATCGTGAATTTGTCAAGGGATGACGGCAGATTGCGTGTCGATTTTTGATGTAAAAAATGCAGAATTTTTTACGGCTGTTTCTTGTGGGGTTGCACAAAGGTCGGGTCAGGGATTCGCCAACTCGCATCCGCCCCACTCCACTACGGCAAAGCCCACGCGCTCAAAGCCCTCAAACATTTGGGGCTCCATCTCCACGGCCACCTTCGAGGGGTAGTAGGCCATGAACACGCGGAGCAGGGAGTCGGGATTGGGGTTGATCTCCAGCGCCGCGCCTTCGGTGTAGGCCTCGGTCTGGAAGGCGATGACATTGTAGGGATTCTGCTCCATGCGGGGGAGCCAGTAGATGATGAACTCGTTGGCTTCGCGAGGGGTCAGTCCCTGCTCGGCAAGCGCCCATTCAAGGAACTCGGCGGTGTCGGAGCCCTTCACACAGAAGCCTTTGGAGAAGTCGCACTCCATGTTCTGGATGCCCTCCCAGTAGTGGCAATAGTACTGTTTTCCGTCGGGGAATACCAGCGTGCCGTCGGGGTGAGCTACAAAGTTGTCCCAGCCCTTGTCGTAGGCGGGATAGGTGCAGGTCAGTTTGCCGTCAACCGTCAGCTTGACCGATACCTCGGTGGGGGTCTCGGGATAGAAATAGATAACCGGCTTATCGATTGTTGTCGGAAAGCGGTCACATCCACTCGTAACCAGCATCAACAAGATGGCCAAAGCTGCGGCCATCAGCATCGAAATGATCCTACGCTTCATATGCAAACTCCTTTCATATCACGGTGCTTCGGTCAGCTCACAGCCGCCCCACTCCACTACGGCAAAGCCCACGCGCTCAAAACCCTCAAACATTTGGGGCTCCATCTCCACGGCCACCTTCGAGGGGTAGTAGGCCATGAACACGCGGAGCAGGCTATCGGGATTGGGGTTGATCTCCAGCGCCGCGCCCTCGGTGTAGGCCTCGGTCTGGAAGGCGATGACGTTGTAGGGATTCCCCTCCATGCGAGGGAGCCAGTAGATGATGAACTCGTTGGCCTCGCGAGGGGTCAGTCCCTGCTCGGTAAGTGCCCACTCAAGGAACTCGGCGGTGTCGGAGCCCTTCACGCAGAAGCCCTTGGAGAAGTCGCAGTCCATGTTCTGGATGCCCTCCCAGTAGAGGCAGTAGTACTGTTTTCCGTCGGGGAAAACCAGCGTGCCGTCGGGGTGGGCTACGAAGTTGTCCCAGCCCTTGTCGTAGGCGGGATAGGTGCAGGTCAGTTTGCCGTCAACAGTGAGCTTCACCGACACGTTGGTGGGGGTCTCGGGGTAGAGGTAGATGACGGGCTTTTCGGGAACGGCTATGGGCGCAAACTCCATGGTCAGCGCCACCAGTACGGGTACGCCGTCGTAGGAATCCATGACCTCAGCATTGGCATTGTACGTGAATATGACCTCGTCGCCGATGCAGGCATCCATGGCGGGATCGTCATAATATACGTACAGCGTAGTCCTCTCGCTGCCTACCCACGCCTCAATGGCGAACACGTGATCCATGGGCTCCTCGCCGGTATATTCCACCACGATTCCCCAAATGCTGCGAATATCCGGCTCGGTCTCCGAGGTCGTTTCTGCGGCAGTTTCCGCGGCTGTTTCCGCGGCGGTTTCCGCAGCGGTTTCCGTGGTAGTTTCAGCCACCGTTCCGGCGGCATTCCCCCCGGCGGTTTCCTCGCCGGGGTTACCGCACCCCGCAAGGAGCAAAGCGGTTGCCACAAACAGCAAAAGCAAGGATAAAAGTACGGTCTTTTTCATGGTCTCGGTCTCCTTTCGTCACTCCACACCGTAAATACGCGCGGTGAAAAATTTATGCTCGTGGTCAATGCCGCAGCCGCCGTCTCCGTCGGCACCGCCGCTCAACTGGACGATGACCTCGCAGGAAAGGCAAAGGTAGCCTTCGTCGTCAATGGAAAGGTAGTATCCCGAATTTTCCTTGTCGGCGAGATGCCCCATCTGCTCGGCCAAGGAGGCCTCGGCGGCGGCCATGGCAGAGGGGGTGGCTACCGACAGATAGCGGGAATACTTCCCCACCGAATCCCCATCTACTTGTGTGACGGCCAACTGCGCGTTCAAGGTAACCTGATAGTCCTCATACGTGTTGTACCCACCGAGAGTGAAGTCGTATCGGACGTAGATATTGGTATTTCCGTTCACGCCGTAGTCGATTCGGATATCGAAATTCTCCCAGCCGGGCAGGCTATACTTCTCTTTGAGCGCCCTGTCCGCGATTTCACGAATCTCCCGCTCCGCAGAGGATAAGCCTTCATAGGGATCGGCGGTCTCGGCAGTTGTTTCCGCCACCGTTCCCGCAATGTTTCCTGCGGCCGTCGTGACGGACGTTCCCTCCTCGGGCAGATTTGCAGAAGGATCACCGCACCCCACAAGGAGCAAAGTGGCTGTCACAAGCAGCAAAAGCAAGGATAAAAGCAGCGTCTTTTTCATGATCTCGGTCCCCTTTCTCGGTTGCTTCAATTCCATAATACAGGAAAAATATGTCCGCTTCATTACGAAACGCCCAAATTCTTTCCGCTCTCACCTATACAGACGATATTTTCCGCCCGATCTTTCCATCCTTGCAAGGCATTTTACAAAAAGTTCACATTCTTTCGTCCCACACCCCATCAAAGGCGAATTCCGCCCCGCCGATCATGAAAATCTGCCCAGCGCCTCCGCCATCCGTGGCCTGAATCACAGTCAACGCCCCGCCGTCCAGCAGAACCGTGATGGGGGTATCGGGCGGGCAAATACCGCGGGAAGCCGCCGCGGCCACGGTAGCGCAAGCCCCCGTCCCGCAGGCAAGCGTCACCCCGCTCCCCCGCTCAAAGACCCGCATACGGAGGGTGGTCTCGTCCACCCGCTCCGCGAATTCCACGTTCACGCCACCCTCCACGGCGGCGGAGAGTAGCGCCCCCTCGGATGCCACGTCCACGGCAGACAGATCATCCACAAAACACACCCAATGGGGATTCCCCACCGACACGGGGATGAGGCGGTAGTGCTTCCCCGCCTTCTGCACCGTGATCTCCTCGGAGACCTCGGCCATCCCCATATCCACGGTGACAGCGGTCACGACCGCACCCACCTTGCCATCCCACACAGACAGGGACAATGCCTTGACCCCGCTCCCCGTCTCCACCGTGATATCACGGGCATCGGGGGAGATCAGCCCCCGCTCGTAGAGGTACTTCCCCACACAGCGGATGGCGTTGCCGCACATCAGCCCCTCGCTACCGTCGGCGTTGAACATCCGCATACGGGCATCCGCCACGTCGGAGGGCAGGATCAGCACAAGCCCGTCGGCCCCCACCGAAAAGCGGCGGCAGGACAGGCGGGCGGCGAGGGTAGGCAGGTCGGGGAGGGCTTCCACGGGGGTCTTGAAGCAATCAATGTAGATATAATCGTTGCCCAGCCCGTGCATTTTGGTGAAGGGGATGGCCATAGGATGGCTCCTTTCAGAGGGAAATAATTGAGATACAAGATACAAAGATACAAGATACAAGATAACCTGTGGCTTGTGCATATCTCGTATCTTGTATCTCGTATCTCGTATCTTATGCCTCGCTTTATGCGAGGGTCGCCGCCATGACGGCCTTGATGGTGTGCATCCGATTCTCGGCCTCGTCGAAGACGATGGAGGCGGGAGACTCGAACACCTCGTCGGTGACCTCCATGCAGTCGATGCCGAACTTGTCGTGGATCTGACTGCCAATGGTGGTGTTCAGATCGTGGAAGGCGGGCAGACAGTGCATGAAGACGCACTGCTCCCCGGCGTTTTCCATCAGCGCGGTGGTGACGCGGTAGGGGGTCAGCTCGGTGATGCGCTCCTCCCAAACCGAGTCGGGCTCGCCCATGGATACCCACACGTCGGTGTAGATGACCGACGCGCCCTTGGTGGCCACGGTGGGATCTTCAATGAACTCCAGAACCGCCCCCGTCTCGGCGGCAATGGCCTGACACTGAGCCACCAGCTCGGCGTTGGGGAAATACTTGGCGGGCGCACAGGCCACGAAGTGCATACCCATCTTGGCACAACCCACCATGAGGGAGTTGCCCATGTTGTAGCGGGCGTCGCCCATGTAGACCAATTTAATGCCGTTCAGAGTGCCGAAATGCTCGCGGATGGTCAGGAAGTCGGCCAGAATCTGGGTGGGATGGAACTCGTTGGTGAGACCGTTCCATACGGGCACACCCGCAAACTTGGCCAGCTCCTCCACGATCTCCTGCCCATAGCCGCGGTACTCAATGCCGTCGTACATACGGCCCAGCACGCGGGCGGTATCGGCAATGCTCTCCTTCTTGCCGATCTGAGAGCCCGTGGGATCCAGGTAGGTGGGGTGCATACCGAGATCAGCGGCGGCCACCTCAAAGGCGCAACGGGTACGGGTGGAGGTCTTTTCAAAGATGAGAGCGATGCTCTTGCCCTCGCAGAGACGGTGGGGGATGCCCGCGCGCTTCTTGGCCTTGAGATCGGCGGAGAGGTCGAGGAGGTAGGTGATCTCTTCGGGAGTGAGATCGAGGAGCTTTAAGAAATGGTTATTTTTCAGGGAAATCATGGGAGTGTCCTCCATATCTTCGTAAAGGTTCTTGAAAGGGGTTCGGGGGAAACTTCTTGCAAGAAGTTTCCCCCGAGCGTTCTTTTTACTTATTCTTATTCTTGGCATCCACCATGGCCTTAACCTTGATGGGCAGACCGTAGAGGTTGATGAAGCCTGCGGAGTCGGCCTGGTTGTAGTCGGACTCGCCGAAGGTAGCGATCTCCTCGGAGTAGAGGGAGTAGTCAGACCACACGCCCGCGTTGATCATGTTGCCCTTGTAGAGCTTCAGGCGCACCTTGCCGGTGACGGTCTCCTGAGTCTTGTCCACGAAGGCGGCCAGAGCCTCGCGCAGGGGGGTGAACCACTGGCCGTTGTACACCAGCTCGGCGTAGGTGATGGCCAGCTTCTGCTTCTCGTGGAGGGTCATCTTGTCCAGACAAATGCTCCCCAGAACGCTGTGAGCCTTGTAGAGGATGGTTCCGCCGGGAGTCTCGTAGACGCCGCGACACTTCATGCCGACCAGACGGTTCTCCACGATGTCCAAAAGACCGATACCGTTCTTGCCGCCCAGCTCGTTGAGGGCCAGGATGATCTCCTTGGCGGACATCTTCTTGCCGTCCAGAGCTACGGGCACGCCCTGCTCAAAGTCCAGCTCGATATAGGTAGGTACGTCGGGAGCCTGAATGGGGGAGACGCCCATTTCCAGGAAGCCGGGTTTCTCGTACTGGGGCTCATTGCCGGTGTCTTCCAGATCCAGACCCTCATGGCTCAAGTGCCACAGGTTCTTATCCTTGGAGTAGTTGGTCTCGCGGTTGATCTTCAGAGGAACGTTGTGTGCCTCAGCGTAGTCGATCTCTTCGTCACGGGACTTGATATCCCACTCTCTCCAGGGAGCGATGATGGGCATGTTGGGAGCGAAGTGCTTGATGGTCAACCCAAAACGAACCTGGTCATTTCCCTTACCGGTACATCCATGGCAAATGGCGTCTGCGCCCTCTGCCTTGGCGATCTCAACGATACGCTTTGCAATAACAGGACGGGCGAAGGACGTACCAAGCAGATACT
>JAZRFR010000053.1:0-5678 GCA_045643785.1 Eubacteriales bacterium
TAGGAATAAATGGGAGTTTATCGAGCAGGGGTTCCCCCCCTGCACCCCAGGAGAACCCTTTTTGAAAAAAGGGTTCTTCACTCCCAAAAACTTTAAAAAAGGGTTATTTATCAATATCTTTTTTGAAAGTTCTTGAAGGGGGTCTGGGGGAAACTTCTTTTAAGAAGTTTCCTCCGGGCGTCCTCCCCGCTCCCCTACAACCCCAAATTTGAAACACACATGAAAGGATATTTCCATGACCCACCAGAATCCTCCCATTCAAATCCTCAAGGATAAAGAGCTGTACGTCTTCGACATGGACGGCACCATTTATCTCGGCAAGATCGTTTTTGACTTTGCCATTCGCTTCATCGAAAACCTCCGCGCGGCGGGGAAGCGGGTGCTGTTCTTCACCAACAACGCCTCCCGCTCCACCGACGTGTATCTGGAAAAGCTCACCCGCCTGGGCTTCTCTCCCACCGCCGACGAGATCATGTCCTCCGCTGACGTCACGGTGGCGTATCTCAATACCTACCACAAGGATCAGACCGTCTACCTTGTGGGTACCAAGCAGCTGGAATCCCAGTTCATCGCGGGCGGGATCAAGCTCGCCACGGGCAAGGAGGACAAGGTGGACGTGGTGGTGTCCAGCTTCGACACGGAGCTGACCTACGAGAAGCTGGACGACGGCTGCCGCCTCATCCGAAACGGCGCCACCTACCTCTGCACCCACCCCGACTTCAACTGCCCCACCGACACGGGCTTTATGCCCGACAGCGGCGCCATCGCCGCCCTCATCACCGCCTCCACGAACATCACCCCCCGCTACCTCGGCAAGCCCTACCCCGAGGTGGTGGAGATGATCGAACGGGTCACGGGAATCTCCCGCGACAAGACCTGCATCTTCGGCGACCGCCTCTACACCGACATCGCCCTGGGCGCCAAGAACGGCGTGACCTCCATCCTCGTCCTGACGGGAGAGGGAACCTACGAGGAGGCTATGGAGCTGCCCGAGGGGGAGAAGCCGGCGTTTATCTTCCCGTCCTTGAAGGAAGTGGACGAGGCGGTGTTCGATTAACCTTTCCTTTGGTGAAATCCCCCCAAAAAAGCCCTGAAAATATGGGCAAATTGCCCCTGTACACAATGGGTTTTACGTGATATAATGATATAACAAACGTAAATCCTCAACAAGGAGAAAACCGAAATGAAAAAGAAACTCTGGCCGCTTATGGCCGCCTTTCTGCTGATGCTGACGGTGGGTTTGCTCGCCGCCTGCAACGTCATTCCCGTCCCCGACGAGATGTGGGACACGACCTCTGACACCGCCGCTTCCGGCGAGGAGCGCACCGAAACGCCCACCGCCCCCGAGTCCGCTCCTCCCGCCGATTCGGAGCCCGAGTCTGATACCGAGACGGCCACCGAGCCCGAGACCGAAACCGAAGAAGTCACTACCGAGGCCGAGACCGACGACGGCATTCCCCTGAACAACCTGACCATCGGCGGCGTAGACATCAAGAACTACACCCTTGTGGTGCAGGACGGCGGCGCTAACTGCGTCCGCGATTCTGCCGACGAGCTGATCGAGTACATCGAAAAGGCCACCGCAGGCTTCCGCATTCCCGAAGAGGCCTCCGACTACGAGATCGTCATCGGTGTCACCGACCGCGATACCGACCGTGTCAAGGCCGCCCGCGACGCTGTCAAGCTGGACGGCTACACCCTCCTGATGGACGGGAACCGCCTCTATATCACGGGTAGCTGTGACCGCGGTACCATGTACGGCGTGTACTGCTTCCTCGAGGACTACATCGGCGTGCGCTTCTTCGCCAAGGATACCACGGTGATCATCAATCAGGACTCCGTGGAAGTCCCCGCCGACGTGCATACCACCCATATCCCCGTCTTTGAGATGCGTGACACCTACTGGTACGACATGCGCTACGACCAGACCACCGCCAACCACGCCAAGGACAACAGCTTCTACGATTCGTCTACCCCTGTCTCGGATATCGGCGGCGGTATCGGCTATGCAGGTCGCTTCGTCCATACCATCAACCTGCTTCAGGATCTGCCCTACCAGGGCAACGTCCAGCCCTGCCTCACCGATGAAGAGGTGTACCAGACCGTTCTGAAGAACGTCCGTAAGTGGCTGGACGATAACCCCGAGGCCACCATCATTTCGGTCTCCCAGAACGACTCCGACCCCGGCAAGCTGGGCTGTCAGTGCGCAAACTGCAAGGTCATCGATGACGCCGAGGGCTCACCCATGGGCTCTTTGCTCACCTTCATCAACCGCATCGCGGGCGACATCAAGGACGACTATCCCGGTGTCTACGTGGATACGCTGGCCTACCGCTACACCCGCAAGGCTCCCAAGAACCTGAAGCCCGCCGATAACGTCATCATCCGTCTCTGCTCCATCGAGTGCTGCTTCACCCACGCCCTCTCGGACGAATCCTGCTCCAAGAACAAGGAGTTCAAGAAGGACATCGAGGCCTGGGCAGCCATCTGCGACAATCTCTACATCTGGGATTACACCTACAACGCCGAGACCTACTTCACCTTCTTCCCCAACTTCGACGTGCTGTGGGATAACGTGAATTTCTACAAGGATCACAACGTCACCGGTGTGTTCCTGGAGGGTCAGCAGGTCTCCGTCTCGGGTGAGTTCGCCGAGCTCCGTTCCTACCTCCTCGCCAAGCTCCTGTGGGATCCCGACATGACCGAGGCGGAGTACTACGCTCACATGGATGAGTTCCTGCAGTACTACTACGGCGCGGGCTGGGAGAAGATCAAGGAGTACATGACCACCATGACCGAGCACGGCAAGAAGCATAACCCCCACGTGGGTATCTTCGACAAGGGCGACAAGATGTTCCCCGCCGTGGACGATAAGGGCAAGCGCGACGTCAAGCTCAGCCGCGATATGCTGGCGCTCTGGGAGGAAGCCTTGGAGCTGGCCGAGACCGAGGAGCAGAAGGCTCACGTGGAGAAGTCCTCCATTCAGGCCTACTATCTCTGCCATCTGAGTGGCCCCAACGCCCAACGCATCAAGTACCTCAAAACCGTCTACGAGCTATGCGAGAAGTACGGCATTGAGTATTATAAGTACGTCATCCCCATGCCGGATAAGTCCAATAACAACAATTTGAATAGCTTGATTTGAAGGCATACGAAAGGCCACCCCCGTTTGGGGTGGCCTTTTTGGGTGAAATATTCTGTTGAGAAAGGGATTATTTACCCGCCTCCATCGCCTGCTTCAACGTCTCCCACAGCGTCGCCGCGATGACATCCGCGCCCGCGGGGGAAGCGTGACCGCCGTCGGGGCAGAAGAGATCCACCTCGGGATGGGCGTCCATGTGCTCCCACCATGCCTCACCAACGGGGGCGAGCATAATGCCCAGCTCGGCTGAGGCCGCGTTATAGGTGGCGTTGATCTCCTCCTGCAGGTGGCGCTCGTGCTTCTGACTCCAGGTTGTATAGAGGATGGGGTAAGCACCGCCCTCCTTAGCCCACGCCATGAGCCTTTGCAGAGACTCCATCATGTGGCCGCCGGGATCGAGGGGATGAGCGTGCTCCTGGAAGATGGCGTAATCGTACCTACCGTGCAGGAGATTGAAGGGAACGTCGGGCTCGTGGGTGTGCTGGTACAGCGTCCAGCCGCCGTGGGCGTTCATGGCCACGTGGCAGTCGATCCCCTCGGCCGCCGCCAGCTGCCTCACGAGGTAGGGAATATCGCAGTTGTAGGTATGGCTGTTGCCAACGAACAGAATTTTGATGGAACGCATGATAGACCTCCTGCTTGGTATTGATGAGGTCATTATACCACGAATCACGGGAAAATGCAAGTTTTTTTGAGATTTTCTCACGGCGGGGGAGGATGAGAGCAAACCTGTGGTTGAATTCATCCGATTCTACTTGATTTCTTTTTCGAACTGTGGTATAATAGTTTAATAGAATGGTTTATAAATTTGGGTTTATCGGAGAGCGGGGGAACGCCAAAGGGAAACTTCTTGAAAGAAGTTTCCCTCTGGACACCCTTCAAGAACTTTCAAAAAGATATTGATAAATAACCCTTTTTGAAAGTTTTTGAGATTCCAAAGAACTTTTTTCAAAAAGTTCTTTGGTGGGGTCCAGGGGCAAAGCCCCTGGCCGATAAACTGCAATTTACAACAATCCCCTACCGAAAGGAAACGATACAATGGCCTTTGATGCCGGTATGCTCGCCTGCATGGTGCATGAGATCCGCACCGTAGCTTTGGGCGGCAGAATTGAAAAAGTCATGCAGCCCGAGCGGGATGAGATCATCCTCCAGCTCCGCTCCACCGAGGGGGGCAAGCGGCTGCTCATCAACGCGGGTACGGGCCCCCGCATCAGCTTCACCGACCTGACCCGCGAGAACCCCGCCCAAGCCCCCATGTTCTGTATGCTCCTCCGCAAGCACCTCACGGGCGCGCGGCTGGCCGACATCCGACAGGAGGGCTTTGAGCGTGTGGTCACCCTGGAGTTCGACACCCGGGACGAGATGGGCTTTGCCTGCACCCGCCGCATCGTGGCCGAGATCATGGGCAAATACTCCAACCTCATCTTCACCGACGGGGAGGGTAAGATCATCTCCGCCCTCAAGACTGTGGACTTCTCCACCTCCGCCCAGCGCCAAGTCCTCCCCGGTATGCGCTACGAGCTGCCTCCCGCGCAGGATAAGGACAACCCCTTGGAGGTGGACTTTGCCCGCTTTGCGGGGCTCTACGCCGCCGAATCCCCCGACAAGCCCCTGGATAAGTTCATTCTTTCCCGCTTCTGCGGTATTTCCGCCACGGTCGCCCGCGAGATGGCGGTGATCGCCACCCGCCACACCGATACCCCCTTGCGCTACGCCACCGCCGAGGAGGCATGGCGGGGCTTTGACGCGGTCATCTCCCGCGTGAGGGAAGGGAACTACCAACCCACCATGGTCTTCGACGGAGGCCAAGCCGTGGAGTACGCCTTCTGTCCCCTGACCCAGTACGCGCCCCCCATGGAGACTCGCCCCTTTGAGTCCGCCAGCGGCATGCTGGACGCCTACTTCGAGACCCGCGACAAGGAATCCCGCATCCGCCAGCGCGCCGCCGACGTTCTGCGCCTGCTGACCAACGCCGAGAGCCGCATCAAGAAGAAGCTGGACATCCAGCACAGCGAGCTTGCGGATTGCGAAAAGGCCGACGTGCACAAGAAGTACGGCGACATGATCACCGCCAACCTCTGGCAGCTTTCCCGCGGCATGAAGCAGGCCGAGATCACCGACTACGAGATTTGGGACGAGGAGCGGGAGGAATACGGCACCGTTGTGATCGACCTGGACGAGCGGCTGACCCCCTCGGCCAACGCCCAGAAATACTACAAGAAGTACGCCAAGGCCCGCAACGCCAAGGTGGAGCTGGCAAAGCAGATCGAATTGGGTGAGGCCGAGCTGGCCTATATCTATACGGTCTTCGACGCGCTCACCCGCGCCGAGACAGCGAACGATCTGGCCGAGATCCGCGACGAGCTGTACCGCTCGGGCTACGCTTCCCGCATGAAGGGCTACGCCGCCCCCAAGAAACAACCCGCCCCCACCGTGGCCAAGTTCAGAACTACCAACGGTTATTTGGTCTTGTGCGGCAAGAACAACCTGCAGAACGAGCATATCACCCACAAGCTGGCGGATCGGAACGACTACT
>JAZRFR010000054.1:0-6028 GCA_045643785.1 Eubacteriales bacterium
TGAATCCAACCAACAAATTGAATTTGTAGGGACAGGCGGTCGAACTTGTTCGACATCTCGTCTGTCCGCAAATAACATAGACCCGACAACGAACCTTGAGGGGTCAGTAGCGGACGGTCGAGGACGCCCGTCCCTACATGGAGTCATTGGAAAACCCACCGCCAAACCCCAATTTGAAAGGCACCCCAAGCGGGGTGCCTCTTATGTTATAGAAAGATTTTACTTAACCGCCTCGGCGATCAGCTCGTCGACCTTGGCGCGGATGGCCAGCATCATATCCGAGGAGCGGGCGCAGCGGGAGAACTTGATCTCCTGTCCGAAGACTGCCTCGATCTCGGCGATGACCCGCTCTTTGCCGTAGAAGGACTCGCAGAGCTTCATGGCGCGCACGTCCTCCAGAGCCTCGTGGAAGGCAATGATACGGATGGACTCGGAGGCGGTGCCGTCCTGGGCGGGGTAGACCGAGAAGGGATCGCCTGCGGGCACCCAGTACTCGCCGCTGACGTCGGCGTAGGGATTGACGCTGTCCACCGAGCTCATGTTGTTGTAGAAGTTGTAGCCCCACTGGAGGAAGCCTGCGATGTCGTACTTATAGAACTGCATACCGATGGAGCGGGTACGCCAGCCGGGCATGGCCAGCAGACGGTTGGATACGTCCACGCACTGACCGCAGCAGTAGTAGGTCCACAGGTTGGGGACGCCTCCCTCGATGAAGGGTTCGATGCTGTTGTTGGAGGGAATGGGGGTGGTGACTATGCCCTCGCAGTAGAACTCGTACTCCGACAGGGCGTCCATGATGGTGTAGCCCTCCAGCAGGTCGGCCACCACGGCCTTGGACTTCTTGTACTGCTCCAGCTGGGCGACGTTGGGCTCGTCGGAGATGTGGAACAGGCAGCGCTGATCGTCGCCCCTCTGCTTCATATGGGTAAGGAAAGCGGGGAGCATGGTGCGCAGGAAGCGGGTGTACTCCTCGCCGGTTGCGTCGGTGTCCCAGCCGAAGATGCGCTTATACTCACCGTCAACGGTGGCCATGACCTTGGGTGCATGGCCTGCGCCCCACTGGGTGAAGAGGTGGGAGATCTCGAGGTAGGGAATGTCCAGGCGGTCGCACATGTCGATCCAGCGATCCAGCTTGTCGAAGCCGAAGGTGTACTCGCCGTTTTCAACGGTAATGTCAAGTAGCTGCACCGTGGTACGTTCGCCACCCACGGCGGTATCCAGGGCGGGGGTGAACAGGGGGGTCAGGAGGAGGTTGATGCCGTTGTGACGGGCGGTGCGGGCGAAATTCTCCACGATCTCCCAATGCCGCTCCGACCATGCCTCGCAGTGGTAGTAGTTGGCGAGGCAGTCGCAATGGAACCACTGGGTCACCTTCATCTCCTGGGCGGGAAGCTCTGCGTTCAGCACCTCGATGGTGAGGGTCTCGGAGGCCAGCACCTCCTCGCCCGCCAGCAGGGAGACGGTGACGGGGTAGCTGCCCGCGGGGACGCTTCCCTTGGGGTCGAACTGGATCCACACGGCGCGGAGCTGATTCTTCATCACCGAGATGGTGGAGCCGTAGTGGAGGGGCTGGAGCCAGTCGGGGTAGAGGCCGGGCTCCTTGGAAATATAGTTGCTGTCCTCAATTTCGGGGTAGATGGGGTAGGCCACGGGCACCAGCTCTACGGTGCGGGCGCTGACGTACTCAGCGGGGATACCCTCGATCTTGAGGGCGAGCATGGCGCGGTAGGGGGTGTCGATGCCTACCAGCGTGTGAAGCAGTTGGAAGGAGAGCCGCTGGTTCTTCATCATGCGGATGAAGGACAGGGGACGGTAGTCCTCGATACGGCTGTTCAGAAAGGGCTTTTCCAGAGAGGAGACCAGTTTGGTTTTCAACATGGGGGGACTTCCTTTCGGCGGCGACGGGGCCGCGTGGATTTGGTAATTGTAGTATAGCATATTTTGGGGGAGAAGTCAAGGGAAAACGCAAATTTGGATTTGTCGGTGAGTTCTCCTATGACCCAATGTAGGGACGGGCGTCCTCGACCGTCCGCTACCAATCGGCCAAAATTTGTTGTCGGATCTATGTTTTTTTCGGGGCGTCGAAGGCGCCGCCCCCTACCGATGGTTTTTCAAACCCACCGCTAAACCCCAATTCGTAAACAAAAAGCCGAAACGGCCAGTTTTGACCGTTTCGGCAAAGGGGGGGTGTGAGGTAATTACTCCAGGTTGATGCTTCTCACGAACATGACGTCTCCTGCGGAGGAGTTGTCGAAGTAGTCAAAGCGGATCATGTGGATGTTGCCCTTCCAGAAGGTGTTTCCGGCCAGCTTGACCTCCAGGGTGTGGTACTCGCCGTCGGCGACGAGGTTCACGCGCAGGCGGGCGTTGCCGTCGGGGCCGCTGATCTCACCGGCGCAGAGGAAGATGTCTGCCTGGTAGGCGGACATCGCGTTGTCTGCGGGGATCTTGTACACGATCTTGAGAGTAGTGTAATCGGATGCCGACAGGGGGGAGGGAGCGGAGCCGTAGGGAATGGTTACGTTTACGTCACCGATGGAGCCTGCGGTCAGCTTCACGGCGCCCTCGGCCTCATCGTACAGGATGGAGGTGTCCACGGGGTTGGTCAGCAGAGCCAGGTTCTTACCCTCGGAGAAGTCCAGCTTGGTGATGTCTCCATCCACAGAGGGCAGGCGGGAGGACTGGTAGTTCTCGCGGAGACCCTTGTTGTCGGTGAAATCCTTGTAGGTCGTGAAGGTCTCTCGGATCTCGGCGGTGGAGCCTGCGGTCAGGAGGTAGCTGTACTCGATGGGCTTGAAGGAGACCATCTTCAGGATATTGACGGGAGCTACGTAGCCCGTGGACTCAGCCATATCGCTCTTGGAGCCGTCGAACATGTAGCGGCCTGCCTTGAGCTGGTCGATGTTGGGCGCGTACACGCCCAGGCCGTAGTCGTCGGAGCCGTTCACCCAGGCACACCAGGTCTCGGTGTTCTTTTCGCGGAGGACAAAGGTACACTGACCTGCATGGTCGCCCCAGAAGGGAAGATTATTCTTGGAGGAGAGGGTGTCGCCCGTCCAGGAGTCCTCGCCGTTGTACCACACGAAGGTGTCCAGATAGGAGACGGTGTAGAAGGCGGGAAGCTCCTGCCCTGCGAAGGGATGCTCCCAGCCCGAGTAATCGGTGAAGCGGTTATCCACCTGTACGCGGTCGTCGTGGAGGGTGTAGGTGTTCTCCATGTAGGAGGGGGTGAGCTGATTGTCCAGAGCCCAGTCCTGGGGCTGTGCCTTGATGTAGATGGAGGTTTCGGTAACGACCAGGTCGATGAGACGGCTGGCGTTGTTGTACTGGTCGCCGCCCTGGACGGGGTTGTAGCGCCACTTGGTGTCGAAGGAGATGCCGGGCTTGTACTCGTCGTTCTCCTGCACGCCGTAGAAGGACTGCTGGATGAGACGACCCGTGTCGTGCTTGTTGACCAGATTCACGAGGTCGGGGATCTGGCAGTTCTTATCCTCCAGATAGTTGACGGCGCCGCCCCAGCCCACGTCCACGCCCAGCTTGAAGCGCTGATTTTCGATGTAGTAGGTGGTGCCGGTCTTCTCCATTCTCTCGATGGCCAGGCCCGTGAGGGTGAAGGTGGCGGTCTTGTCGGTGAGACACTCTACCCGCAGAGACGTGATCTTGCGGGCGGTATTGCCCTGCAGGAAATAGGCGTTCAGACCCGAGAACTCGGTCTTGCCGGCTTCCAGGAAGAAGTATTCCTCTATCTCTTTACCGCGCTCGGTATAGGCAAGCCAGATCTTAACGGGCTCGGAGGAGGCGTAGGTCAGGGTGAAGCGGGTGAATCGCTCGTCAAAGAGGGCTTCGTCGAAGGTGTAGGTCACCTCGCTGTCGTAGGTCACGGTGCCCTTGTCCATGGCGGTGTAGCCCGTGACGTCGTAGGTAAGACCCATGGGGGTGATCACCGAGGCGGCGCCGCCGTTTTCGGTAACCTCAAAATCCTCGGGCTTGTAGATCGTCTCGGCTTCGGTCTCGGGGGCGTCGGTGGCGTCGGATGCCGAGGTTTGGGTAGAGCCATCGGTGCCCGTCGGGGTGGTATCGGCGGGGTTGCCGTTTCCCGTGCAGGCTACCGCGCTCACCAGCATCATAGCGGCAAGAAGGGTGGCAAGGATTCTCTTACAAGTGATTTTCATGTGCGTTTCTCCTATTCTGATATCTTGTGTTTCGTATCTGCTCAAAGATCCAACGCGGTCAGCGCTTCCCACAGCTCGTCCATGGTGGCGGCCACGGGCTGATCCCCCAGGGCTTTCAGGAACTCATGGGAGCGGTAGCCCCAGGACACGCTGACGGGGCGCATGCCTGCGTTGACGGCGGTGCGGTAGTCCACGTCGCTGTCGCCCACGTAGATACACTCATCGGGGGTGACGGTCTCGCCCAGCCGCTCGGAGGCCATTTCCATGATGGCGTAGGCCATGGCGGGATCGGGCTTGGAAGGACGGTCGGGGCGGTAGCCCTCGGCGGCAATAAAGGTGTTGGGAGCGAACAGCTGATCCGCCAAGGCCTTCACGAAGCCGTCCTGCTTGTTGGAGTTGATGGCCACGAGGCAACGCTCATTCAGTCTGCCGAACAGCTCGGGGATGCCGGGGAAGGGAACGGTGAGGGTATAGGTGTCGGCGTAGTGGCGGGTGTAGATCCCCAGCACGCGGTCAATCTCGGCATCGGTGCGGGCTTCCTCGGGGAGTGCCTCCTCGATGTAGCGGCGGGTGTGGTAGTTGACGAACCCCAGGACACACTCTCTCGTGTGGAGGGGGTAGCCGCACTCGGTCATGGTGCGGTTGAGGGCTTCCACAATGCCCTCCATGGTGTCGGCGGCGGTGCCGTCCAGGTCAAAAATAACCAGCTTAATTCTACTCATAAGCGGCTCCTTTTTTGAAGCATATTCAACTCATTATAGCACAATTTTTCGGGAAAGTCAAGTTTTTTGCGGCCAAAGGCCTTTTGACGCAACGACTTTGTCAACATTCACAAAAACAAATCCGTCAATTTGTCGAATATCGTTTTTTTCCATCTTTTCAAAATACCCCTTGATATGATATAATAAGTATGGAAAATGAAATATTGTGCGCTTTTGTCTCATAGTCCAATCCAATCCCTTACTGAAGTTTTTGGGGATTGTCAAACCCCTTTTTACAAAAAGGGGTTTGAGTGGGGTTTGGGGCAAGGCCCCAAGAGAAAGGACGTACCTATGATTCGTAACGACCTCCGCAACGTAGCCATCATCGCCCACGTTGACCATGGCAAGACCACCCTGGTGGACGGACTTCTGAAGCAGGGCGGCATCTACCGCGACAATCAGGACACCACCATCCGCGTCATGGACTCGGGAGACCTGGAAAAGGAGCGCGGCATCACCATCCTGGCCAAGAACACCGCCGTTCACTATAAGGACACCAAGATCAACATCATCGACACCCCCGGCCACGCCGACTTCGGTGGCGAGGTGGAGCGCGTGCTGAAGATGGTCAACGGCGTTATCCTCCTGGTGGACGCCGCCGAGGGTCCCATGCCCCAGACCCGCTTCGTTCTGCAGAAGGCCCTGGCCCTGGGTCACCGCGTCATCGTCTGCATCAATAAGATCGATAAGCCCGACGCCCGCCTCGGCGAGGTGGAGGACGAGATCCTGGAGCTGCTCATCGACCTGGACGCTTCGGACGAGCAGCTGGATTCTCCCATGCTCTACTGCTCGGGTCGTGACGGCATCGCTTCCTTCGATCCCGACAACATGGGATCGGATCTGACCCCCCTCTTTGAGACCATCGTGGACTACATCCCCGCTCCCGAGGGCGACGAGAACGGCCCCCTCCAGCTCCTGGTCTCCTCCATCGACTACAGCGACTACGTGGGTCGCATCGGCATCGGCCGCATCGAGCGCGGCTCCATCAAGGTGGGTCAGGAAGCCATGATCTGCAACTACCACTCGGGCGCTACTCCCCGCAAGACCAAGATCGTCACCGTCATGCAGATCGACGGCTTGGTGCGTAAGCCCGTT
>JAZRFR010000055.1:0-2917 GCA_045643785.1 Eubacteriales bacterium
CTTTGGAATCTTCAAAACTTTCAAAAAGGGTTATTTATCAATATCTTTTTTTGAAAGTTCTTGAAGGGGGTCTGGGGGGAACTTCTTTCAAGAAGTTCCTCCCAGGCGCTCTCTCGCTCCCCTACAAACTGCATTCTACCGCCCAAACCAGGCCAGCACGCAGAACACCAGAGATACCAAGGTGAATACCACCACGATCTTGACTTCCCTCCAGCCGCACTTCTCGAAGTGGTGGTGGAGGGGTGCCATCTTGAAGATGCGCTTGCCGTGGGAGAGCTTGAAGTAGACGCGCTGGAGCAGGCTGGAGAGCATCTCAATGACGAACATGAAGCCTGCCAGCACGAAGAGGATCAGCTCACCGCACATCACACCGCTGCCCATGATGACAGCGCCCAGAAACAGGGATCCCGTGTCACCCATGAACATCTTGGCGGGGTGGTGGTTGTAGATCAGGAATCCCAACACACAGCCCAGAAGCGCCGCGCCCATGAAACCTGCGTACAAATTGTCGACCTGATAAAAGGTTTGGATGGACATGGACAGCGCCACCATGAAGAGAGCCACCGTGGCGCAGATGGAGGAAGCCAGACCGTCCAGACCGTCGGTGATGTTGGTGGCGTTGACAAAGCCCACCATGACCACGAGGTAGATGGGGTAGGCAAACCAACCCAGCTCCCATCCCACGCCGAAGAAGGGGATCCGCAGAGCCGTCTGGAGATTGTCCGTAATGCCCATCATGGCCAGGAAGGCGGCGGCCAGCACCACCTGCAGAAGGAACTTCTGCTTTTCGGTCAAGCCCTCGTTGTGGCGGCGGAGGAGCTTGTAATAGTCATCCACAAAGCCGATGGCGGCGTTTCCCAGGGCGTACAGGCAGACCAGCGCCAGCCCGATCATATCCGAGCCGCCCCGCCAATCGGTCATTACGCCCAAGTAGATCAGAAAGCCCGCCATGACCGCCAGGAACGCGGGCACGAAGGAGATTCCGCCCATAGTCGGTGTACCAGCCTTGACCTTGTGAGCCTCCACGTACTCGTTGATGGGCTGTCCCACCTTTTTGGCGCGGAGGATGGGCAGAGCGATGCGCCCGAAGAGCAGGGTCAGCAAAAAGGCTGCTGCCAGCATAACGCCCATCACGATATAATAATCCGAAAAAAGCTTGATGGTTTCTATGAAATTATTGAGGGTTTCCATATTCGTACGGCCAATCCTTCCCTTTTATGCAATGCAGTATTCGTCTTATCAGTTGTTTGGCTTATCCATCACGGCCTGCGCGATTCTCTCCAAGGCCATGGAGCGGCTGGCCTTGAACAGCACGCAGTCCCCTGCCTGCAAAAGCGAGCCCAGGTACGCGGCGGTGTCGGCGTAGGTATCCGCCCCGCCCGTCATATGAATCGCCTCGGCGGGCATTCCCGCCTCCAGCGCGCCGGTTGCGATCTCGGCGCCCAGCTCGCCCACGGTGATGAGCAGATCCACGCCCTTGTCGGCGCAAGCCTTTCCCACACCCCTGTGCAGGGCGACGGTATTCTCCCCCAGCTCCTTCATGTCCCCCAGCACCGCGATACGGCGGGCGGTGGAATTGGAGGCGGCGGTCAGATGCAGTACGTTCAAAGCGGCCTTCATGGACTCGGGGGCGGCGTTGTAGCAGTCCTCAATGACCGTGATGCCACCGACGGCTCGTGTATTCTGCCGCATATCGGCGGGGCGGTAGGTGGAGAGTCCTGCCTTGACTTGTCCTTCGGTCAGCCCCGAAAGCTGACCCACGGCGGCGGCAAAGGAAGCCGCCCAGACCAAATGCTCGCCCACGGCGGGGATCCACAGATTCTGCCAAAGCCCGTCGGGAGTGGTCAGATCAAAGGCCATTCCACCGTCGCGGGCGGTGATATTCTGTGCGGTATAGTGGGCGTCGAGCGCACCCGCAAGGGACACGCGAAGCACCCGAATGCCCTCGGGAATCACGGGGAGATCCTCCCCGAAGTCCTGGCCGAGGCGGGAAAGCAGGGGCTCGTCGCCATTGATGAGCAGAACCCCTCCCGTTCTCAAGCCTTGGGCGATCTCCAGCTTGGCGCGGGCGATGTTCTCCCGCGTGCCGAGATATTCCAGGTGGGAGGAGCCCACGTTGGCGATGACAGCGATATCGGGGCGAACGGCGGTAGTCATGGCGGATATCTCCCCACGGCTGCTCATGCCCATTTCCAGAACGGCCGCTTCGGCCTCAGGAGATACCTCCATAAAGGACAGGGGAAGCCCGATGGTGCTGTTGTAGTTGCCGTCCTTCTTGAAGAGGGTCTTACCCATAGACATAACGGCGGCGGTCATTTCCTTGGTGGTAGTCTTGCCCACGCTACCTGTGATGGCCACGATAGACAGAGCCTTCATCTCATCCTCGCGGCGGGACAGAGCCAGAGCCGACAGGGCGGCTACCGTGTCTTCTACCACGACGTAGGCGGCAAGGGCAGCATGTGCGGGCACTCGCTCGCAGAGAAAGGCGGCGCAGCCCAGCTCGGCGGCTTTGTTCATGTAGTTGTGCCCGTCCACCCGCTCGCCGCGGATGGCGCAGAACAGGGTGTTCACGTCGGCCTCTCGGGAGTCGGTGCAGATGTGGGTCACGCCCACCTTCTCCGACACGCCGCGCAGGATCAGTTCCCCACCCGCCATGGATGCGAGAGTATTCAGATCAAGAGGAGTCTGTAAGGTGATCTTCATGGCGGCCTGCCTTTCGTTGTCAGAATTGTTCAGAGTATTTCAAATTTGGGTTTATCGGAGAGTGGGGGAACGCCAAAGGGAAACTTCTTGAAAGAAGTTTCCCTCTGGACACCCTTCAAGAACTTTCAAAAAAGATATTGATAAATAACCCTTTTTAAAAGTTTTTGAGATTCCAAAGAACTTTTTTCAAAAAGTTCTTTGGTGGGGTCCAGGG
>JAZRFR010000056.1:0-3883 GCA_045643785.1 Eubacteriales bacterium
AAAGTTTTAGGAGGTCTTGGAACCCTTTTTCAAAAGGGTTCCAAGTGGGGGTCAAGGGGGTGAAGCCCCCTTGCGCTCCTCCATAAACTGCAATTTAAAAACCTCCCCCCGAAAGGAGATTCCCATGAGCACCTCTCTCCCTATCCTCACCGCCGCCCAGATGAAGGCCTGCGACACCTACACCATCGAGACTTTGGGCACCCCCTCCCAAACCCTCATGGAGCGCGCCGCCCGTATGGCCGCGGAATACCTGCTCGCACGCAGAGATCTGTTCCCCGTGGGAAAAGTCCTGCTCCTGTGCGGGAGCGGCAATAACGGCGGGGACGGCTTCGCCATGGCGCGGTTTTTGTGCGACGGATCGTTGGGAGAGAATCGCGAGGTGGCGGTGGTCTATACGGGACGGCTCGCGGACGGCGGCACCCCCGACGAGTCCCCCATGAGCGCGGAGTGCGCGCGGCAGTACAAACTGGCGGTTGAAGCCGGTGTTCCTATCCTGCCCATGGGCGCCCTTTCCGAAGCGCTCACCCATGTGACGGCCGTGGTGGACGCGGTGTTCGGCATTGGGCTGGATCGCCCCGTCACAGGTGCGCTCGCTTCCCTGCTGACGGCCGTAGCAGAATCCGAACTCCCCGTCCTGGCGGTGGATATCCCTTCGGGCGTGAACGCCGACACGGGGAAAGTGATGGGCGTTGCCCTCCCCGCGGCGGCAACGGTGACCATGCAGGCCCTCAAGGCGGGGCTTCTCCTCTATCCCGGGGCAGACCTGTGCGGGGAGATCTCCGTGGCTGACTTGGGGATTGACCTGTCCCCTGCCGCCAAACCCTTTGCGAGCTTGGCTGACGAAGCACTTCTCTGCCGCGTGCTTCCCCCTCGCCCACGCCACTCCCACAAGGGAACCTACGGTTGGCTCATCCTGCTCTGCGGCTCCGAGGGCATGAGCGGCGCGGCGGTGTTGGCCACCCGCGCTGCACTGCGAAGCGGGGTGGGTATTGCCCGCACCTTGACCCCGCCCTGTAATCGGATCGTATTGCAGACGAGCATTCCCGAGGCGATTGTCTCGGCCTACGACACCCCCGCCGAGGCCGCAGGCTACGCCGAGGGAGACGCTTTCGTGCTGGGATGCGGGCTGGGTGTATCCGACAACGCGCGGGAGACGATGCGCGCCGTACTGAACACCCGCTCTCCGGAAGAGATCATCCCCGTGGTGCTGGATGCCGACGGGTTGAATCACGTAGTCAAAGACCCAACCTTGTGGAATACAGCTCTGCTCGCCGCTGACGACAAACAGGTGGTGATCACCCCCCACCCCGCCGAGATGTCCCGCCTTTGCGGGAAGTCGGTTCCCGACATTCTGGCTGACCTGCCCCGAGTTGCCCTGAATTTCGCCCGTTCCCGTGGGGTGATCGTGGTACTCAAGGACGCGCACACCGTCATCGCCTCCCCCGACGGCGAGCGATTCATCTGCGCCGCAGGCAACGCGGGTATGGCCAAGGGGGGCAGCGGTGACGCCCTGGCGGGTATCATCGGCGCTCTGCTGGCGCAGAACCGCCACCGCATCGGGCAGGATCTCACCGTAGCCGAGATTGCCGCCGCAGGAGTCTGCCTCCACGCCAAAGCGGGAGATCTGGCCGCCCGTGATCTGGGGGAATACGGAATGCTCCCGAGCGATCTGATCGAGCGGTTGCCCCTCGTGTGCAAAGAGTTTTCAGACTCCCGTACGGTTATTTCATAAAGCAAGAGCGACACGCATCGGGCGTGTCGCTCTCGTTTATCGTTTTAAGTGGATCATTTTGTGATCGGAAGCCAAGAGGCAAACTCCGTCCCTTTCCAGTCGTTCCCGGCGGTCATGTAGTCGATCAGCTTCAGCTCGGTTTCTCCCACAGAAACGTAGGCCGTGAGGAAGCCGCCCCGCTCGGAGGGCGTGATCCGGTAATCCGTCACCTCGCCATCGGGAATGGAGGCCAGAGGGGCAACACCGTCGCGTGCGTCGCGTGCCAACAGGACAGAACCGTAGGTAAAGGCTACGAAATCGTCTCCCGCGCGATTGGAGCCGTGGGGGGCGGGGTGCTTCACAAGGGGAATGTCAAAGCAGATGAGCCATTCGTCACCCTCGGTGATGTTGCCGCAGAGGCGCAGGTAGGTGCCGGCCTCGGCCGTCACCATATTCCGCGCAGAATCCAACACCGTGAAATCCTCGGCAAAGGAGGGTATACGCAGGGAGATGACGAAGGGCTTTTCGGCGGGGATGCTTCCCTCCACAGACACCACCTTCAGGGTGGCCTTGCCCATCATGGGGTAGTCGGACTCCATGGCAAGGGTCACGGCGGCCTCCCCGAAGGGCACGCGGACTCTGCCGTTCTCGTAGAGGTTCACCGCCACGCCGTCGGGGGTGCCCGCAAAGGCAAGGTAGGGCGCCATACCCAGACCCGTGGGGCCGTTGGCGGTACAGCAGGAGAGGTCAAAGCCCTTGATGTTGAAGGAATAATTGACCTTGGGATTGCGCGCGCCGTTGAAGCGGGGGAAATACTCGAAGAAGTGCCCGTCGGGCTTCAGCGCGCCGAAAATGGCGTTATACAGGCTCCGCTCCAGCTCGTCGGCGTACTTGACCTCACCCGTGAGGCGGAGGAGCTGATGGCACAGCCGCATCCAGTAGACGGTGACGCAGGTCTCCATCATGAGGCCGATATCGGGGTTGGTCTGCTCGTATTTGGTGCGGTTCCATTGCTCTCCCGTACCCGGGCCCAGATTGAAGGGGGCATCGGCGCCGCCTGAGCCAAGGAGGGTGATCTCCTCCTCGATGACCTTGTTCCAGAAGGTCTTCACCGTTTCCAAAGCCTCAGGATCTCCCGTGACGCGGTGGTACTCGCAGAGTCCCTCAAAGCAGGACATCATCTCGTAGGCCTTGGCGATGCTCTCCTTGGCCACGCCGTTCCAGCCAATCTCCATGGGGGATTTGCCTGCGCGGATGGCCGCAAAGATGTTCTCGCGGTCACAGCAGCCGCTCTCCACGATGTAGCTTCCCAGCTCCAGGGCGGCGGGGTCTCCCGTGATGTGGTAGACCCGCAGGACGGGCTCCAGAATGGAGGAGGATTCGATCCCGCAAAAAGCCCAGCCCGTCTTGGTGATGGGAGTCTTGGGCGCTTCGCCCACCTGGGCATTGGTGTAGCGCACCAGCTTCACGCAGGCCTCCAGCGCCTCGGCGCTTCCCGTCAGCTCGTAGTAGGCCAGCAGACCCATAAGGGCGTACTTGCGCTCCCACAGGTCAGAGCCGTTGGAGCCGCCCGGCTGGGTGTGATCGGGGCAGGTGGACAGGCAACCGTCCTCTCTCTGCAAGGACAGCATATCCGCCGCCGCCTCGTCCACGATGGCGCGGAGGGCGGGGTCGCCCGTGTAGGAGCAGATGAGGCAGGACGCCCGCATGATCTTCCCCCAGAATTCCCCCGTGGCGAACATATCCATGGTGTGGCGGAAATAGTCGGCCAGGGCGCGCATATCAATGACCTTGAGGGTTCCCTCGGTGATGATGCGGATCTTTTCGTCGGTGATGCCGCGCAGGGATACGGAGCCCGCGGGCAGATCGAATTGCTTGTCGTAAGCGTGTCGGAGCATGGTGTTTCCTCCTTGGTTTCGTTGTGGATAGTATACCATATTTTGGATGATCTGTAAAGGGGGATTTCAAATTTGGGTTTGTCGGTGGGTTTGTTATGTACTTTTCTCTCCCTGTCGAGATGAAAAGCGAAGTGCAAGCACTTCACAAAAGAGCGCCACCTAAGGAAGGTACCCACGGTACCTTCCTTAGGTATCTATCCCCCTGATCAGCGCGCCATTTTGCCAGTGGGCAAAATGACCAACGCGCTGTCAAGTCGCGGTTTGCCATAGAGCC
>JAZRFR010000057.1:0-3253 GCA_045643785.1 Eubacteriales bacterium
ATTTTCATTATGCGTATACCTCCTCGAGCTTCTTAACGGCTGCGGCGGTAATGACCATCTTGTCTGCCTTCATGATCTCGTACACGTTGATGGTGGTAGCCAGAGTGGTCTCAACGCGCTCGATGTTGGCGCAGCTCTTGATGGCGAAGGGGTTAACAGCGTCCAGAACGACCAGAGCGCGGTTGTCAACACCCAGAGCCTTGAGCATGTTGACCATGATCTTGGTCTTATACTCAGTGCAGTTGATATCGTCTACGACGATGAGCTTGCCCTCAGCCACCTTGGCAGAGAGAGCAGAGAACAGAGCGACACGCTTGGTCTTCTTGTTCATATCGGTGCGGTAGCTGCGGGGCTTGGGGCCCAGAGCGATACCACCGTGAGTCCACTGAGGAGAGCGGGTAGAACCCTGACGGGCGCGACCGGTGCCCTTCTGTCTCCAGGGCTTTCTGCCGCCACCGGAAACCTCGGTGCGGGTCAGAGTGGACTGAGTGCCCTGTCTCTGGTTGAGCAGATATGCTCTAACAGCGGCATGAAGGACGGCTGCGTTGATCTCAGTACCGAACACGCTTGCAGCGAGTTCCATGGAACCAACTTCCTGACCGGCCATGTTAAAAACTTTTACATTCGGCATGGTTTATTCCTCCTTCCGCTTATGCTTTCACAGAGTTGCGAACGAACACGATACCGTTCTTGGCACCGGGAACGGCGCCCTTGACGGCGATCAGGTTGTGCTCGCTGTCGATCTTAACGACCTTAAGATTCTGAACGGTGACCTGCTCGTTACCGTACTGACCGGCCATCTTCTTGTTCTTGAAGATGCGGGAGGGGCTGGAGTTAGCACCCATAGAGCCGGGCTGGCGGTGCACAGGGCCCACACCGTGGGTCATGCGGAGCTTGTGGCAGTTCCAACGCTTGACGACACCCGAGTAACCGTGTCCCTTAGTCATACCGGTGATGTCGACCTTCTCGCCAGCGGCGAAGGTATCGACGGTGATGACGTCACCGACATTGTACTTGGAGCAGTCCTCATAGCGGAACTCCTTGAGGTGCTTCTTGATCTGAAGCCCGTTCTTTTCGAAATGACCTTGCTCAGCCTTGGTCATGTGCTTAGCCTTAGCATCCATGAAACCCAGCTGAATGGCGTCATAACCATCGTTCTCAACGGTCTTCTTCTGCGCGACTACGCAGGGACCGCACTCAATGACGGTAACAGGGATTACGTTGCCCTTCTCGTCAAAGATCTGAGTCATACCGATTTTCTTACCGATAAGTCCCTTGTTCATTGTGTTTTTCCTCCTGTAAATTATTGGTTGGCAGGCGGTATCCAGTCGAGATCCGACATCCGCTTGTCAACGTGACTTACAAAGTTACCGAACTGAAGCTATGCAAGCCTCATCGGCTGTTGTCTTTGTCTTGCCGCTTGGATGGCGGCTACGGCCCTCGCGGGAGCCGCACGGCAGTGGCTAAACCACCGTAGGGTTATGTGCTTGTCGGGATTTCGCTGTTACTCCGATTACAGCTTAACCTCGATCTCAACACCGGCGGGGAGCTCGATGCTCATGAGCGCGTCCACAGTCTTCTGGGAAGGCTTCATGATATCGATCAGACGCTTGTGAGTTCTGTACTCGAACTGCTCGCGGCTGTCCTTGTTAACGTGGACAGAACGCAGGATGGTTACGATCTCACGGTCAGTGGGCAGCGGGATGGGACCCGAAACCTCGGAACCGTTTGCCTTAGCGACAGCCACGATCTTCTCAGCAGCGGTGTCGATGAGGGTGTGATCGTAGCTCTTCAGACGAACTCTGATCTTTTCCTTGATTGCCATTTTGTTTTGCCTCCTTTTCAGATTTCGCACGCGGGCGTTATATATAAATGTAACGACCTTGCCGTGCGAGTTGGGAAATTGGGGCGGGATCCGATTCAACACCGCGCCGCGCGTTCCTTCCCTCTCCCGAGAAAAACGGCGAAACTCGCCGGAATTTTTCGTTTCAGGGGAACCGCAGACGGACGTCGATCCATGTTTTCGCCCGATTTTCGGACATACTCCGTGAAAATTACCTCATCGGGGCTCGGATACCCCGTGAGCAACCTCTCACATCTACGCACATCATGCCTCACTATTATATACTATTTCGTCCAAAATTGCAATAGGTATTCAGAAATTTTCATGATGAACTTTCATGAAAAAATCACTCCGTTTTTGTTCATCTTGCACAACCCTCATTCGCCCGTCCATTCGTCCGCGCCGACCGCCCAAGAACAGTCCCTCCGTGAGCGTCTATATATATAAAAATAAATGAAGAAATCTGCAAAAAACTTGATTTTGGTTACAGTTAGTTCACATGTTCGTAGTATAATAAGATGAAGTGTGCATATCCATTCACACACCCCGAAAATCTCCACCAAAGAAAGGCAGCCCCCATGGATCGTTTTCGCACCATGCCCCGCCTCTGTCTCCTGATTACTCTCGCGCTCACCGTGATTGGCGTGGCCCTGCGCTCCGTCTGTATGTTCTGCTGCTTTGATGCCGACCCCGGCTACTTCTCTGCGGGCATCCTTCCCACGCTGAGCAATATCATGTATTTCGTAACCGTTGCCGCCGCAATCATCTGCGCCGCGCTCACCCCCAAGGACCACCTGCCCACCGAGCTTCACGTCCCCCACCGCGCCCCCGTTGCCATTCTGTTGGGCGTGTCTCTGGCGGTCTTCACCGTCGTCTCCCTGCTCATCTGGTTCCCCGCGCGCAAGAGCGATGTCATGATCGCCCCCGCCATCCTGGGTCTTCTGGCCTCCACCTACTACTTCCTGTCCTGCAACCGAGACGACCGCTACCCCGACTGGCTTTCCCTGGTAGGGTATCTCCCCGTCCTTTGGAGCCTCTCCGCCGTTGCTGAAACCTACTTCGACCGCTACACCGTCATGAACAGCCCCGTAAAGATCTCGTTGCAAATGGGATTTCTGGGTCTTGCCCTCATCGGTCTTGCCGAGCTGCGTTTCCGCGTGGGACGCGCCACCCCGCGCTACTCCCTCGCGCTCTTCTCCATCGGCAGCTTCACCTGCCTGATGGGCTCCGTCCCCGTCCTCATCGCCACGGGCGCGCAGATCCTGAAGAATCTCCCCCACCTGCTCTACGCCGTCGTGCTGCTGTTCGCCGGTCTGTACGGCATCTATACCCTGTTTCACATTACCCACGCCCCCGCCAAAGCCCCCGACGAGGCTTCGTTCTCCGTCATCCCCGAATCCCCCAACGACG
>JAZRFR010000058.1:0-8793 GCA_045643785.1 Eubacteriales bacterium
GAGCGCATTCAACTGAAAACAAAACTGACACCGTATGAAAAACGATGTCAGTTTCAAGAAAACATGAGGTTTTAAGAGATATTTCAAGCTATTCTACGAAATGCTTTTCTTTTTCGTGTCTTTTGACTTGGGTTCACTCCATAGCAGTGCTTTTTTATTGGCGGAGGGTGTGGGACGTAAAACGACCCTTTTTCAGTCGGTTTGGATTCACCTCCGCCAATATGCAGACGTCTCTTGCTTCGGGGACCAATTTTATATAACACCCTTTTGTAAAATGATATTTGCGTAAAGAGCTTTTTCGCCAGTAGCAATAATGGCATATGCCTTTTTAGCGTCCTCATAAAAAGCAAATCTTTCGATTTCGCAGAAGGCGCGTTCGCCTCTTTCATCGTATTCGGCCACGATGGCTTTGTATTGATCCCAAATAGGCGTTTCCACGGGATCTCCCTGTGTGACCTGCATAAGAGATACGGGATGGTCAACGTAGGTGTCCAGAGGAAATAATTGTAAAATTGCATCAAGCAATTCGGTAGCACCGTGGCCGTCCGCACGAAGCACGATGGCGTTTTTGCCTATGCTTTCGGACGGAAAATTGGCGTCTGCGATCAACAGACGGTCTCCGTGACCCATTTCGCATAAAGCTTTTAACATTTCGGGTGACAAAATGGGGGGGATGTTCTTTAACATAATAAATTCCTCACATTCAGTTTTCACATTGATTCAGACTGTAAGGTCGAATATTTTTCTTTCTCCGGCTTCAAGCTTGAGCCTGCACCGTTCAACACCGCGGAGAAGAAGACTTGTGTTGACCTTGCGTCGCGCGTTGATCGCTACTTTGACAGAGCCGTCTTCCCTCCATTCCATATCCACCGCCCCCTCGGGGAACACCAAACCGCCAACAGAGCCATGAGTCAGCCGAGCCGGCAAGGCGGGCAGAATGGAAAGCGCGTCCTTTTGGTAGCAGAACAGCATTTCCTGGATGGCGTTGACCGCGCCGAAGGCGGCGTCCAGCTGAACGAAGGCCTCGCCGTCCCACTCAAGGGTGATACCCATCCTTCGCCAGTCATTGTGGGTGGTCATGAGGGACTCCATGATCACGCTCTTCGCCATGACATCCAGACATTCTGCGGATTTTTCCGCATCCCCCATGCGGGCGTAAATGCTCGCCATGTGCGCCAGAGACCAGCCGGATTGCGCGCCCAATTTTCTCAGCCTGACTGCCTGCTTGAAGGCTTCAAACAGCGCGGGCTGACCGTGTGCCGTCACCTCGTTGCCCGGAAAAGCAGGGTAAATGTGGGATAGATGGCGGTGGTGGTAGTTATCCCGGACGTCGGGGTGCATCCACTCCTTGATTGCACCATCCTCGTTGATCATATAGGGGGGGATCTTGGCGAGGAGCTGGCGGAAGGAGGCTTTCTCGTGGGCATACATCCCCGTGAGCTCCATACCGCAAAGCAGATTGGTCAGAAGCTCCTTCAGAATGGCAAAATCCATGGTCGCGTTCTGGGCCACCACACCGTGGCCTCCCTCGGGGGTGTTTTCGGGAGATACCGAGGGATACAGGCGGATACCGTCACCGTCCTCCACCGCAAAGTCCCGGTAAAACAGGGCGGCCTCGTACATGAAGGGGAGAATTTCCTCTCGCAGGAGGGCTTCGTCTCGGGTGTAGAGATAGTACTCCCAAAAGTGCCGGCAAAGCCAACCGGCACAGCTGATCCAGTTGACAATGACCGAAACAGGAACGCTGGGGCCCGAAGCACCCGGCGTGGTATAGGCAGATATCCAAATGCCTCTTGCACCAAACATCTTCCCTGCGCACTCACGAAGCTTTTCGATCTTCGCCGTATAGTAGCGGAGCAAAGGAGGAATGGCGTAGGACAGCCCGCCGGCCAGGGCGTGCCAGTATGTGATCTCTACGTTCTCGTTGGCCACGTACTGGCTCCAGGCAAGATGGTGGTCGCCGTGCCACAGACCGTACAAGGGAACGGGATTTCCTTTTTCGGAGGCAGCCGAGATGAACAGATAGCGGCCAAATCTCCAAAGTCGTTCCAGCAGAGCGGGGGAGGCCTCGTCGTCGTAGGCCTCGTCCAGCATTTGCTCATTGGTGGCCAAATGATCTGTTTCATCGGCCAGTTCCATGGATACGGCATCGTAGAGAGCGCTGTGGAGCATCGCATGAGCCTCCAAGAGCTCCTCGTAGGTCTTCCCCAAAACCGCATCCAGCGAGCAGTCCGAGCCATGAGAAGCGCAGCGGATCAGGATCATGTAGTCCGAGCCGGTTACCGTCAAGGCAGTGCCATTCACGGTTGCCGTATAGTCTCCCGCAAATTGTACCTTGACCTCGGTATAGTGATCCGCCGAGGCACGGTACAAACTGTTCTCATCGGTGACGCTTTCGGTTTCGGCGTTATACAACCGAAAATCATAGGTGACTGTGAAGGGCCTGTCGGCGCTCATCCGCATGACCGTCACGTCAGCATCGCGGGAAACGAAGGCCTCGCGGCGGAAATGACAACCGTCAATCGTGAACTCCACGAAGGCCTCGCCCGTTTGCATATTCACGCCGCGGCGGTAGTGCTTGAAAGCCGCATACGGCGTAAACTCCATGTCCAGCCAGCCCAGGGGATGGGGGCAGTCAATCGGTGTTGCATACCCTCTTTCTTGCAAGGCTCGCGGCAGGTTCTCCTCGTTGGCGGAAGCGTAGTCTCCCCGATCCAACGCGTCACGCATAGCCTTGATTGCATGGGTGACGTCGGGGATCTCTCGGTCACAGCCGCCCTCCCACAGATCATGACGGTTGAAATGGATGCACTCCTTCCCGATGGCACCGGGGATCAGAACGCCGGTCAAGCCATTACCGAGGGGCAACGCATCCCGCCACAGCTCCTTGTGCCACGATGCGGGCTTTTTTAAGGTATAAATGTGTCTGCTCATGTGTACGCTCCTTTATAACTGCCGCAGGTGTTGCTATAGTCGAAGAGAGCCGAACTCACACGACTCTCTTCGGCTATAGGATGTCAGAAGACTGCTTTAGCTGTTTTCGGTCGTCTTATATTCGTTTACGAACTCTTCCACCTGATTTTCATAATCCTTCTCAACGAGAACGGGACAGGTAAGATGACCCTTATAGGCTGAGATATACTCGATCATCCACTTGTAGTACTGATCGCCGTGACCGCCGTCCATGGGTTCAATATCACGGCTGTATTCCTGGTTATAGTTATCGACAAAGACATATTCACCGTCTTCCAACTGCAGACGCTGAGCGGTCCACTCGTTCCACCAGGACAGGGTTACGATCTTAGGACGGATCTCAAAGGCCGAGAGCCATTGAGCATGCCAGAACAAGCCGCCTTGACGGCCGTTCGCAGTCTCGGTTCTGGACATATAATCGGGCATGGCGACCACGGACACGCTGACCTGCTCGGCGGATCCGTCGGGAGCCTTGGAGAACTTTTGGTAGTTGCTCTCGCTGAGATAGCTCCATTGTCCCTCGTCGTAATCAACAGATCCAAGGCTCCACATGGAGCGGATGGTGAACAGATTCTGATCCTTCAAGGGGAAGTCCTCGGGCATGGTATTGTCAGTCGTCATCATGAAGGGCTTGCCGTCCCAGTAAACGAAGCAATCCTCCCACTTATCCTGCGCATAATATTCGTCATACAGCTTTTGGTACAGCGGGCCCTTGCTCTCGCCGACCCAGTCACCGACCCAAAGCACCACATAGGGGGTACCCAGACCCTCGGCACGCATCTCCATGATGGTGCCGAGCAGTGCGTCCATGGGCTTTTGAATGAAATTCGTCCAATCGGCGGTGCCAAGATAGCCGTCGTGGGCATTGGTCAGGTCAACGATGATGAAATCCACACCGGCGGTGTAGAGTTGTGTCATGTGGGTGCGGATGACCTCGGTATTGGAGCTGGAGTAATAGCCGAGAGCAGGCTTGGCCCAATAATGGAACTGGGGAGCGGGCCCCCAATTCTGCTTCCCGGCCAAAACCTCGGAGACGTTGTACCAGCTATCTACCGTACCGCCCGATTGGCCCAGGATCGCGTCAAACCAGATGGAGTAGCAAATCGAGACAAGGTCTGTCTTGTCGGTGATATCCAGACCGAGACGGTTGCCCTCGGTGGGGGTTGCGGTCACGTTGGTGTGGGTCAAGGTCTCTCCCTTGGCGGCCGCATACAGATCCAGATTATCGATCATAGCAGCACCTCCTCCATGGGGGAACAACGAGAAATGCGCACCCTGCAAGGAATTCGTGGTGCAAGAAGCCTCGTCGGTCATTTCATTAGCCTCATTGAATACGCGGATCTTGCCATCGGCAAATCGAATCGTACAGACCAGTCGTGCAGTGTCGGTACCCTCGGGTGTCACATAAACATAGGTGGAGTAATCACTCGATGTGACGATATCCACGTGGTGCTTGCCCGAAAGCATCCCCTTCTCCAAAGGCACCGAAGCCCAGGCAGCAGGCCAGCATGCCTCGTCGGGGTGGTAGATCTGAATACGGCTGCCGGCGGCATTAAAGGAGATCCACAGACCATCGCCGGGGCCATCGGGGATCTTACCGGCGTAGTTGCTGACATAACAGCCCCAGATGGGGTTCAGCCATGCGCCGTCACCCACTGATACAATGGTCCAGTCCATCGAGAGCTGAGCTTGCTTGTAGTCCTTCACGGAAGAAGAAACATTCGGTGACCAAGTGTTCCAATCCGTGCCGGTCAGGGTTGCGGAGTTTGCATCGAAGGGAACGTAAAGCACGCCGTCGCGACAATCAACATTTCCAGGCAGGGTGGCCGACAGAGAACCGGGCTGGCGGAAGGAGGCCCCGCCGCCGCAGGTAGGATCGTTGTCCTCGAAGTCCGCATGGAATGTGTTGAGCACACCTGTATCACCGGGCTTCATAAGCTGACCGATCTTATCGTCAGGATAAGCAGCGATGATCTCGGTCACTTCCTCTTTTTCGTAATCCACGATACCGTCGTTGAACTTACCGGTATCCTGCTCCCAGCCTGTCAGCTCCTCGGTGGAGGCTTCGGTCACGGGGGTAGTGATCTCCTCGGTAGGCGTTTCCACGGGCTCGGTGGCCTCTTGGGTGGGCTCCTCGGTCGGAGCGTCGCTTACTGCAGAGGTATCGGGTTCGGTCTCGGTGTCACCTGTATCCGGGTTGCATCCAACAAACAGGCACAGACTCAACACTAAGCATAACATGATAAGTAGCCATGAGTAAAAGCGTTTTTTCATAATAAATCTCACTTTCTGTAATGAATTCAATGATTGGAATTTCGAAACGAATCCACATATTGTATTTGCGGTTCAATAGCGAAAATGAAACGTGAGGCGTGAACCACATCCCCAACTCAAATTTCATGTTCAATATAGCGAACAACATCTCTAAAAAGGATATAACGACCTCCCTTCTTGGTATTTTATACGATGCTACAGAAATGACATCTCATAAAACTCGTAGATGTACATTCCGGCACGGCAAAATAAAGATTGCCGATTTATTTACCAAATAACGGCCCGAAATTCTCGCAAGCTCTGTAGTCTGCGGCCTCCTTGTCCATGCCGAAGGCGTTCCATGCGGCGGGACGGAAGATCTTGTCGGCGGGGACATTGTGCATGCACACGGGGATGCGGAGCACCGAGCAGAGGGTGATGAGATCCGCGCCGATGTGGCCGTAGGAGATGGCTCCGTGGTTGGCACCCCAGTTGTTCATGACCTCGTAGGCGGTCTTGAAGGGACTTCCCTCCTTGCCGTCACAGCGAGGGGCGAACCAGGTGCAGGGCCAAGTGTAGTCGGTGCGCTTCCAGAGGGTGTCCGAGACCTCGGCAGGCAGTCCCACCGTCCAGCCCTCGGCGATCTGCAGTACGGGGCCCAGACCCTTGACCAGATTCAGGCGGATCATGGTGGCGGGCATTTCGCACTTGGTCTCAAAGCGGGAGGAGTAACCGCCGCCGCGGAAGTAGCCGAGGTCGGCGTAGTTCCATGTGGCGTTGTCCATGACGGCCTTCATGTCGGCCTCGGTCATGTCATACCAAGGCTTCATGACGCCGTTGCCGTCCTCGTCCTTCACCGCACCGCTGGCATCCAGACAGCACGCGCCCGAATTGATGAGGTGGATGATACCGTCGGCCTCCTTGGCCTTACCCTCGATGTCGTAGCCCGTCACACGCTTGACAGCGTCGCCGCTCCAGTAGGTGCGCACGTCGGCAAACATCTGGGGGCGGTTGGTGAGGAGCTTCATGAACAGCATGCCGATGCCGTTGAGCACGTCGTTCTCGGTGGCGAGGATGTAGGGCTCACGGGCACCGTTCCAGTCGAAGGAGGTGTTCAGCATGGACTCGGGGAAGTCGCAGTTGGGGTAGAAATCCGTCCATTGACGCTGGCCCTGGAAGCCCGCGGCGATGGCGTTGTGACCCACCCGCTCCTCGCAGCAGGTGTCGGGGAGGTTCTCGTTGCCGTTCATGAGGTCTTTGATGATGACCATCATCTTCACCACGAACTCCCAGTCGGCATCCTTCTGCTCGCGGGTCTTTTGGAGCTCCTCGGGGTTCTTGTCGAAGCCCTCGATGCAGTTTGCCTTGACCCATGCCAGAGCCTTGTCATACTCGGCCTTGTCGTAGATCTCCTCGGTCATGCGGCGGATGATCTCCACCTCGTCCACGGATTCCACGCGCATACCGAGATAGTCCTCGATGAAGTCGGTGTCAATGATGGAGCCGCCGATACCCATGCAGATGGAGCCGATCTGGAGGTAGGACTTGCCCCGCATGGTAGCGGCGGCAATAGCGGCGCGGCCGAAGCGGAGGAGCTTTTCCTTGACATCCTGGGGGACGGTGGTATCGTCGCAGTCCTGCACGTCGTGGCCGTAGATGCCGAAGGCGGGAAGTCCCTTCTGGGCGTGGGTGGCGAGAACGGAGGCGAGGTAGACCGCGCCGGGTCTCTCGGTGCCGTTGAAGCCCCAGACGGCCTTGATGGTGTGGGGATCCATGTCCATGGTCTCAGCGCCGTAGCACCAGCAGGGGGTGACGGTGAGGGTGATATCCACGCCTGCCTTGCGGAACTGGTCGGCGCAAGCGGCGGCCTCTCCCACGCGGCCGATGGTGGTGTCGGATATGACCACCTTCACGGGCTCGCCGTTGGAGTAGCGGAGATTCTCCTCAAAGAGCTTGGCGGCGGTGCGGGCCATGTTCATGGTCTGCTCCTCCAGAGACTCGCGGACGCCGAGCACGCCTCTGCGGCCGTCGATGGTGGGTCGGATGCCGATGACGGGATAATCGCCTACGTAACGGTTGGTTGCCATAATGATCGCCTCCATATGAAATATATTTTTATCCAGTATATCAAAAAAAGCCTGTATTTTCCAATGAATCCATGACAAAAAAAGAGCAATCTTTAACCTTATTTCCTCAATTTATCCTGTTTTTCATATAAAAAGCGAATACTCTGTAAGTGTGGGTACAGAGTATTCGCTTCTTCCATCGTGTGGTATAACTCACTTGATTCGAGTATCAATTGTTTGTCTGTATTCTCTTGGTGTCATTCCCTTGGCTATTCTGAACGTGCGATTGAAGCTACTGAGTGTCGTAAAGCCACATTGAATCGCAATGGATAATATACTATCTTCCGTATTCATCAAAAGATAACAAGCCCTGTCCATCTTCACTGATTGAACGTACGCATAGAAAGGGATACCGACGATTTGAGAAAAATATCGCGAAATATAGGCTGGATGATAGCCAAGCTCCCCGGCCATCTCTTTCAAGGTACACGCTTCTGAGATGTTATTCTCTAAGTAAATAAATATATCACGTAAAAGGATCGTATCCTTCGCTACATCATCTTCGGTACTCAAATCAACATCTTGGTAAAACAAACCGCAGATCGTATATAGAAAGCCTTTAATTGTGGCAATATCCTTGCTTTCGTTCATCCCTTCAAACATTTCGCGGTAAAATGCTGACACGTGATGGATCAGGGGGGACGGTAGCTTATACTTCGTGAGTGAATCCGAAATAGCGGCAATGAGATCATGGGAGAAAACACAAATGATGCATTTACCCCCACTCCCCCGAGGAGAATCATAGCTATGAAGCCTGTTAGGTTTTATGAGAACAAGGTCTCCCTCCTTGAGCAGATATTCTTGTTTCTCGATCCGCATATTCATTTCGCCGGATACCATGAGGACAAACTCATAGCACCGATGCATATGCACCGGAAACACATGATTTTCACGCTCATATAGCATAAAATGACCTGTTCCGATCCCGTGTTCTATCTCATACAGCAAAGGTTCCATATATTTCCTCCCGATATGAATGATCGCTGCTTGATGGTATGTGTATTTCTCCATATATCATAACAGAAAACGGAATGTTCGTCAAGCGTCAAATTTGAGATACTGCGTTGTTTACCAAAATTTGATCGTGAAAATTGTCCACCAGGGTATTATGGAAGGAAATATGTAGTAGAAATAATCTCCCGATTTTTCACCTTTCGCCATGTCCAGTGTAGCATAGCTCTCGCAGCTGTCAACGTGAAAAATTATCGCTGAAAAATGAAAATAGATACAGAATAGCCAGGTAGCAATACCTGGTTTTTGTATATCCAAACGCAATATTTTTTCGTGTACTGAAAACGGACTATACCTCTCGTTGACATCTGCACACTATACCTCAAATGGGCATACCCAACACCCGACCTATGCTCCCCCGACCCTGCCGAAAGGCGAAATAAAAATCGGGAGGTATAGAAAATGAAAACCCAAAACCAAGTAAGAATCA
>JAZRFR010000059.1:0-12125 GCA_045643785.1 Eubacteriales bacterium
ATGCGAATGAATCGCACCCGCATTGTTCTGGAGCGGATTACGGGGCTCGAACCCGCCACCTTCGCCTTGGCAAGGCGACGCTCTACCAAATGAGCTAAATCCGCATAGAAGTGACCGAATGATTACCCGACCCCTTCAAAAATGGTGCCTCCGGTCGGAATTGAACCAACGACACTGTGATTTTCAGTCACATGCTCTACCAACTGAGCTACAGAGGCAAAGACTGATTCCTTCTTTTTAAGAAGTGGCGACCCGAAGGGGACTCGAACCCCTGACCTCTAGCGTGACAGGCTAGCGTTCTAACCAACTGAACTACCGGGCCGTGGAATGGTGGGAACAACAGGGCTCGAACCTGTGACCCTCTGCTTGTAAGGCAGATGCTCTCCCAGCTGAGCTATGCTCCCGAGTGTGTCGTCTTTCCTGACGACTTGCTTATTATACCACATTGCTTTGAGTTTGTCAATAGGTTTTTGAAAAGTTTTTTCAAAATTTTTCAAAAACTTTTGTCCGCTTGGCTGTGGTCTCGCGGCGCTCTCTGCAACGGTGCATATTATAGCACATCCTTTTCGGTTTGTCAATAGGTTTTTGAAAAAAAGTTTGAGATTTTTTCAAGTTTTTTTGCGGCAAATTTTCGTTCATCGGTTGCAACCGAGCGCCGTATGTGCTATAATATAGAATATTGAAGATTTTCACCCCATTCAAAGGAGGATCCCCCTATGTCCGCAAGCAAAACCTTCCGCTCCGTCGCTCCCGCGACTCTGCCCGACAACTTCTTCTCCCGCATTGGAGAAGACTGGATGCTCATCACCGCCGCCGACTCCAAGGGTGAGGTGAACACCATGACCGCCTCCTGGGGCTGCGCGGGCATTCTCTGGAACAAGCCCGTGGCCATCTGCTTCATTCGTCCCCAGCGCTACACCTACGGCATCGTGGAGGACGCAGACACTCTGACCCTATCCTTCTTCCCTGCCGGCGAGTACCGCGACGCTCTGCGTTACTGCGGCACCAAGTCGGGGCGGGACGGTGACAAGTTTGCCGCTACGGGTTTGACGGTGGAAAAGACGGCCGATGGCACGCCCTTCCCCGCCGAGGCCAATCTGGTATTGGTCTGCCGCAAGATGTACGCCGACGATCTCAAGGAGGGGTGCTTCATTGACCCCGAGATGCAGAAACATTACCCCACGAAGGATTACCACAGATTCTATATCTGCGAGATCACAGAGGTGATGGTGAAGGAAGCCTGATCCCAGGTCCAAACACACGGCGGGAGCAAGCCCCCGCCCTACCCATGTCCATAACACAAGGAGGTTTACCATGTCCATTGATATTGTCATCCGTCAAAAAGGATTGTTCAAGAAGACCCTCCCCCTGTCGGTCATTCTGGGGGATAGCCTGGCCTGCGGCGTGTATGAGGCGGGCTTCCGTCTGAACCCCGGGGAGTGGCGGAGCGAGGACGGCGAGATCCTGGTGTACGATCCCCACCGCAAGGGGCGGGGCTTTTCGGTGATCTGGACGCCCACCCAAAAGAAGGGGGTCGTTCTCCGCGCTCTGCACCCCACCTGCGCCGAGGAGCTGAAGGCCTTTTACGCCACGGTAGGCCGCATCACCGATTACTGGAGCTGTTCCCTGGAGGTGGACGGCAATCCCATGACCCCTGCTGAATTCCAAGCGGGGTTCTCTGATATGCTGGAGGCCAATGATCGCTATCTGGGTCTGTTCATAAAGGAGTGCATGGATAAGGAGCAGTATGAGTCCATGACCCTGTTCTCGGCCTTCTGGCCGTTGGAGCTGGGCGCCAAGGAGGCCGCCGAATTCCAAAACGCCCCCGAGGGCGTGTCCGCCCGATTCGCGGAGTGGCTCCACGAGATGCAGTCGGCGGACACCTACTACGCCGTGGCCGGGTACATGGAGGAGGATGACGGCATCGTCAGTCGTTTCGCCTTCACCGAGGACTGCGACAGCCTGTTCCCCGTCAAGCCTGCAGTTCCCTTCGGAGTCACGGGTGCCGACGGCCGCCCCCTCGAGGTGAGCCGATACGAGGTGGCGATCTTTTCCACCACTACACAAAGCGTGATCGCAACCATCCCCTACGACGCGTTCATGACGTCTCTTTCCCCCGACAAGGTATCCTACTACGATGCCAAGCGAGTGCGAATCGCGCCTCACAGCTTATCCGAGTTGGAGCAGCTGATCACCAAGGCAGGCAGTTGATGCTCTGTCATTCATTCTATATATACAAGAGGTATAAAACCATGCAAGATATTCAAATCCACGTCGAATCCATCTGCCGCGCCGCCAAGGAGGCCTCCCGCTCCTTTGGCTCCACCTCCACCGCCGAGAAGAACGCTCTGCTCTGCGCCATGGCGGATCAGCTTACCGCCGACTGCGCCGTGATTCTTGCCGCCAACGCCGAGGATCTGTCTGCCGCCGCCGAGAACGGCGTACCCAAGACCATGCTGGATCGTCTGAAGCTGGACGAAAAGCGATTGGCGGGCATCTGCGCCGCTCTGCGGGAGGTTGCTTCCCTGCCCGATCCCATCGGCTCGGGTGAGCAGGTCATTCGCCCCAACGGTCTCATCATTCGCCACGTCCGCGCACCCATGGGGTGTGTAGCCATGATCTACGAGGCGCGCCCCAACGTAACCGTGGACGCCGCCGCCCTGTGTCTCAAGACGGGCAACGCCGTGGTTCTCCGCGGTGGCAAGGAGGCCATCCGTTCCTCTATGGCGTTGGTGGAATCCATGCGCAAGGCTCTGGTTGCCCGTGGCTTCTCCCCCGATCTCATTGGGCTGATCACCATGACCGACCGCGCAGGCGCCACCGCCCTCATGAATATGCGGGGCTTGGTGGACGTGCTGATTCCCCGCGGCGGCAAGGGACTCATCCGCTCTGTGGTGGAGAATGCCCGCGTGCCCGTCATTGAAACCGGTGCGGGCAACTGCCATCTGTATGTGGATGCCGCCGCCGATCTTGGTAAGGCTGTGGCCGTGGCGGTGAACGCCAAGTGCTCCCGTCCCTCGGTGTGCAACGCCATTGAGACTCTGCTGGTTCACCGCTCGGTGGCCGACAAGTTCCTGCCCATGATGGCGGAGGCTATGGCCTCTTACAACGTAGAATTCCGTGGGGACGAGGCCACCTGCGCCATCCTGCCCAACGCGATCCCCGCCACGGAGGAGGACTGGGACACCGAGTACAACGATTTCATTCTGTCCGTCCGCGTGGTGGATTCCATCGACGAGGCCATTTCCCACATCACCCGCTACACCACGGGGCACAGCGAGGCCATCATCACCGAAAGCATGGCCGCCGCAGGCCGCTTCCGCAATGAGATCGACGCCGCGGCGGTGTACGTCAACGCCTCCACTCGCTTTACTGACGGTGGAGAGTTCGGATTCGGCGCTGAGATCGGCATTTCCACCCAGAAGCTCCATGCCAGAGGCCCTATGGGACTGTATGCGTTGACCACGGACAAGTATTTGGTGGATGGAGACGGGCAGGTACGGTAAGGAGTACGCCTTGGGAACTTTCTTGAAAGAAAGTTCCCAAACCCTCAAAGAACTTTCGAAAAATACCGTAGATATAACCGAGGCAACATATGGAACATATGAAATATCGTCAAGAGCACGACTCCATGGGGGATATCCTCGTCCCCAACCACCGCTACTGGGGGGCGCAGACCCAACGGAGCCTTGAGAACTTCCCCATCGGCACCGAGAAGATGCCCACCGAGATCATCCGCGCCTTCGGCTACCTGAAAAAGGCCGCCGCCAAGGCCAACGCACGGCTTGTTCCCGGTCGCATGACCCCCGAGCGGTGCGCGGCCATCTCCGCCGCCTGCGACGAGGTGATCGCGGGGGCGCTGGATAGTCACTTCCCTCTCGCCGTATGGCAGACGGGGAGCGGAACGCAGAGCAATATGAACGTCAACGAGGTGGTGGCCAACCGCGCGAACATACTGGCGGCGGGGTTGACCTGCGCCGAGGATATCCCTGCGGCAGGAAAATTGTGCCACCCCAACGACCACGTGAATATGTCCCAGTCCTCCAACGACACCTTCCCCACCGCCATGCACATCGCGGGGGTTCTGTCGTTGCGCCGTGAGCTGATCCCCGCTCTGGACAGGCTCATTGAGACAACCGAGCGGCTGGAAGCCGAGAACACCGACGTCATCAAGAGCGGACGCACCCACCTGCAGGACGCTACCCCCATTCGCTTCTCCCAGGAGATCGCAGGCTGGCGGGGGATGCTCACGGTATCCCGCCGTCAGATCGAGGTAGCTGTGGATAGTCTTCGCTCGTTGGCTTTGGGGGGTACCGCCGTGGGTACGGGTATCAACGCCCCTGCGGGCTTTGATACCACCGTGGCCGCCATCCTGTCGGAGCTGACGGGGGAGAAATTTTGCACCGACGAGAACAAGTTCCACGCCCTCACCTCCAAAGATGAATTGGTGTTTGCCCACGGGGCGCTGAAGGCTTTGGCCGCCGATCTCATGAAGATCGCCAATGATGTGCGCTGGCTGGCCTCGGGACCTCGGTGCGGTCTGGGTGAGATCTTCATCCCCGAAAATGAGCCCGGCTCCTCCATCATGCCCGGCAAGGTCAACCCCACCCAATGCGAGGCTCTGACCATGGTGGCGGTACAGGTTATGGCGAACGACGTAGCCGTGGGCATGGCCGCCTCCCAGGGCAACTTCCAGCTCAACGTCTTCATGCCCGTCCTGATCCACAATTTCCTGCAGTCGGTGCGGCTTCTAACCGACGCTATGGAGTCCTTCAATATCCGCTGTCTGTCGGGTATCCGGGCCAACCGCGAAAAGATGGCAGAGAATCTTCGTCGCTCCCTCATGACGGTGACCGCCCTGAATCCCCACATCGGCTATGAAAACGCCGCCAGAGTGGCCAAGCTGGCCCACGCCGAGGATATTACCCTGAAGGAGGCCTGTGTGCGGTTGGGGTATCTGACGGGAGAGGAATTTGACCGAGTGTTTGATTTTGAGAAGATGGTATGAGTCCTGCTTAAACATACATATTTAAATGTCAAATTGGGGTTTATCGAGCAAAGGCTCTGCCCACTTGTGGGCTGTCATCCCGCGCTCTGCGCGGCGCTCAGGATGACAGTACCCCATTTCCCCCTCGACAAACCCGAATTTAAACAATTTCCATTTTTCAAAAAGGAGCCTTTCCATGTCTGACAACGAAAATTATTCCGCGCCCTACATAGGCCACTCTGACTGTCCCCGTCCCGTCCCCCCCATTCTCGTAAGAAGTCTGTGGGGCTTTGCCATCGTTCTCGTCTTAGCCGCCACTATGTGCATGATCTTTCGTAGCGAGGCCGCAGTCTCCATCCCGTTTCTGATCTTCGGCCCGTTTCTCCTACTGGCTTATCTGGAAACAAAAAACAAGAGAGCCGTGTACTCCCGATACACCAATGGCCGCGTGGTCGATAAGATCACCAAGCTTGAAGGACGCCACTATTCCATCCTTCCCATCATTGAATACGAAGTGGACGGAAAGACCTACCGCGTGGAAGGAAATCGGCACGATCCCGATTACGCCCTCGGAGATGAGGCGTGGGTCTACTTCGACCCGAACAGCCCGAGTCAAGCAGTACAGGAATTCTCCCACACCCATATGGTCTCCCCCATTCTGGGTGGCATCGCGTGGGGAGTGGGCGTGATCCTGCTGGTGTGCGCGGTATTGATCTGAGCTGTCTGAAAAAGGAGATCATCATGTATTCCGAAAATCAACTTACATCTCTCCGCAAATTCTACAACAAGACCCTGTGGATGTATATCGGCATATCCGTCCTGTCCATGGCGGCGGCGTTTCTGTTGGTTTACAGTCCCCTGTTTACCGTAGACGCCCTGCTTCCCTGGCTCATTGCGGCTTGGGTCGGTTTGGGCCTTTCCGCAGTGGAATACGCTACCGAGCGGATGCTCTATAAGAAAGGAAAGAAAGCCAATTTCCTTTTGGTGGGATTCGTGCTGGGAATCATGCTCCTATATGTAATCCTGGCAGCCACAGGGATTCTTGGCAGCTATACATATCTCCTCTATCCCCTGATTTTAGGCTTTATGTTCAGCCGCCCCGTTCTCCCCGCCGTGGGACTTCTCCGCGACTATGGGCGATTGAACGAGGGAACCCCCTGCGAGAGCGTGGGACGGATGAAGTCAGACACCCGCCGTTGGGAGGCAACCGTGGGCAAAGGCTCCTACCTCCTCTTTGAGGACGAGCTGACGGGGGAGGTTCACCTGCTGCTCACGGGCAGTATGGACCCTGCCCGCCGTTACCGCGTACTGTATCTGCCCCACTCGGGATTGGCGGTGGGGGAGGTCATCCCCGACAACGTGACCATCGATCCCTTCGGCAATCCCGTGGAGCGGGAGGTCGACGAGGCCGACGAGACCGACGAGTCCGCGCAGAGTTTCACCGAGACTTCCACCTACACCGAGGAGGCCTATGCTGACAATCCTCCCTATACCGAGGAATCGGCCGAGTCCGCCCATTGCCGCCCCACCCCCGAGGAGCTTGACCCCAACTCCCCCGCGCGGCAGAAAGCCGCCAAGTTCGCCCTGGCAAGCAAGGTCTGCAAGGGGCTGGCCTACGTGGGCGTTGGACTCACGTTGATCGGAGGGATCATCCTGGACGACACCCCCGGTGCGGTTCTCGTGTTTCCTGCGGTCCTGCTGGTTTTCGGCGGGTTTCTTTTGGGAGATTACTTCAAAAAGCAGGATCGCAAGCTTCGCTGTACCCGCCGTACCACCGCCCGCTGTATCGACACCGTGCGCCGCAAGTCCGGCAAGCACTCCCACCTCTACCCCGTTGTAGGATTTGAGGTAGACGGCGTGTCCTACACCGCCGAGCTGTCCGTTACCTGCTCGCACAGCTCCGTGGGTGAGCTGTACCCCATCTATTACGATCCCCTGGATCCCGAGTCCGTGCGGGTCGCGTGACGGTTCCGCAAACTCCCCAAGGAGGTACATATCCATGAAGAAGAACAAGCCCGCCCACCCCTCTACCAAGGGCAACGAGGAATGGATCCACTACAATCCGGCCGATCCCGAGGAAAGCTTTGTTGCCGCGGATTCCAAGCCCTCACTCTTGTTCCTGCTGACCGCCGCCACGGCTTTTCTCGGAGTGGCGTTTCTGATTTGGGAAATGTCCTGAATCGAGGCGTAGGATTCTGAAATTTGGGGTTATCGGGCTGCGCTCGAAATGCCTCATTTCGTCATTATTTATCCTCATTAAAAAAGGAGCATCCCATGATCGACACAAAGCAAGGCATCCTCACCCTGTGTGCATCGGGCTTCCAGATCACCGCCGATACTACTCCGCAAGACCTGAGCGAGAAAATCCCCGAGTTGATCCTTCGGGCTGACCCGATCCCAACGGGATATACGCATTTCTACTGTTGGCTGGACGTCGAACCACAACGCTACGTGTGGGCATCCATTTGCTTCTGCGGCAACGTACTCGAATCCATCCGGCTGTTTCCACAGCATCAAAGCACGTCTATTCCTGCCCCGCAGCCAAGCTCTATGGATATTGAGGCGTCCCATCCCCTCGCCCATACATGGTACAGCAAACATTTTGAGCAGGACAGGCTGACCTTCCCCTGGGGTAGTGTGCAGTACTGCCCCGGAAGCGACCCCATCTATTCCCCTACGTCTGTTCTGATCCGCTATACCCGTAAGTAATTCTTCAACCGTACAAGAAAGGCAAAACCCATGAGCATTTCCGAAAAATCTCTCCAAAAGCACTACGACTGGCAGGGCAAGATCGAGGTGGTGACCCGCTGTCCCATCGAGACCCGCGAAGACCTCTCCCTCGCCTACACCCCCGGGGTGGCGGCACCTTGCCTTGAAATACAGAAGGACGTGAATAAATCCTATGACCTGACCCGCCGCTCCAACTTAGTGGCGGTGATCACCAACGGCACCGCCGTTCTGGGGCTTGGCGACATCGGCCCCGAGGCGGGTATGCCCGTCATGGAGGGCAAGTGCGCCCTGTTCAAGGCCTTTGCCGACGTGGACGCCTTCCCCCTCTGCATCCGCTCCAAGGACGTGGATGAGATCGTCCGCACCGTCCACCTCCTGTCGGGGAGCTTCGGCGGCATCAATCTGGAGGACATTTCCGCCCCCCGTTGCTTTGAGATCGAGCGCAGACTCAAAGAGATCTGCAACATTCCCGTGTTCCACGATGACCAGCACGGCACCGCCATCGTGGTGGCGGCGGCGCTGCTCAACGCCCTGAAGGTGGTGGGCAAGGAGATCGGCAAGGTTCGCGTGGTCATCAACGGCGCGGGGGCGGCGGGCATCTCCATCGGGCGGCATCTTTTGAACATGGGGGTGAAGAACCTGACCATGGTGGATCGCTTCGGCGCCATCTACGTGGGCAAGCCCGAGAACAATCCTGCCCAGGAGGATATGGCGGCCATCACCAACCCCGAGGGGCTGACGGGGGATCTGGCATCCGTTATGGGCGGTGCCGACGTGTTCATCGGTGTCTCCGCCCCGGGGATCGTGACTCCTGAGATGGTTTCGAGCATGGCGCATGACGCCATAGTGTTCCCCATGGCCAATCCCACCCCCGAGATCATGCCCGACCTCGCTCTGGCGGCGGGTGCCCGCGTGGTGGGTACGGGTCGCTCCGACTTCCCCAACCAGATCAACAACGTCCTGGCCTTCCCCGGCATCTTCCGCGGGGCTCTGGACTGCCGCGCCTCCTGCATCAACGAGGAGATGAAGGTGGCCACGTCCTACGCGCTGGCGTCTCTCATTCCCGAGGATGAACTTTCCGAGACCAACATCATTCCCTCCGCGCTGGACAAGCGGGTGGCGAGAGTGGTGGCGGATGCGGTCATAGTTGCCGCAAAGGAAACCGGTGTATCCAGAATTTAATCAGAATCCCGCCCGACCATCAAAGGCCGAGCGGGATTTTTTTAGTTGCTTTCTTCTCGCTTGATGTCCTCAAGCACCTTGGGGTCAACCTTGAGGTTGTGTAGTCTGGTGCAGACGGTAATGGGCTCCCGCCGAGCCTCGCGGAGCCCCGGGATCATTCTCTCCGCCTCCTCCATGGTGCAGATCACCCACTCGTCGTATCCTTCGTCGGTCTTCCATTGGGACATGGCCAGATCCAAAAAGTTATCGGCAAAGCAGTTGGACTCCTCCACCCCCGTATAAATGGTGATGATGTTCTCCCCCTCATATCTGCCTCGGTCGTAGGGCTGCCAATGGAAGGCCGAGCCGCCGGGGTTCTTGACAGTGATGCGGAGGCGGCCGTCGTCCTTTTCCACAAGGAAGTATTCCATAAAGGTAGGGTCGCCCTGCACGGTCACGCGGGCTTCCTCCCGCGCGCCGTCGATCACGCGGATGCGGCAACAGTTGTTGACGCTGAAGTCAATGTGGTTCAGCGGTTCAAAGACATAGGTTTGTTCGTGGTTCGTGTTGTTCATAGCTTTGTTCTCCTTTGGTGAGGTAACAGCCTCTCCAAACAGAACGCCGATGGGTACGTCAAAGAGATCGGCAATGACGGGGAACAGGGTGACGTCGGGGTATCCCACGCCGCACTCCCATTTGGACACCGACTGGGGCGCGATCCCGATCCGATCGGCCAGATTGGTCTGTGTCCACCCGCGTTCCTTGCGGAGGGCTGTGATGATGTTACAGAACTGATTCAAGTGATACATGTATGCTTCCTCCTGTCTGTGAGAACAGTATACCATAAGATGAGTGAGAACGCAATAACCGCGAAGTTGTAAACCCCCGTCCGACGGAAAATCGGGCGGGGGTTCTACATTTCCCATCACTCGGGCATATCCATGATCAGATAGGGTATGCCAAAGGCGCCGTCTTGCATAGCCACATCTATGTGATCGCCAATCTCATAGGCACGGTACTCCTCGGCCGTAACACTCAACTTTTCTTTCTTCCCATTTACCGTCACAACAAGATAATATTTGTCGGAGCGACGTATTCTTTCGTACACTTCCTTATCCGACACCGTCATTTGTATCTCGGTTTGGGGAGAGGTATCCAACGCATAATTGAGCGCGGCCGTTACGTTCACGGTCAAGCCAAGCGTTAGAACTGCAATGACCAACGCAATGACCGCATCCGTCTTGACAAATTCTTTCAAGCAGAATGTTTTATTCATACGAATCGTGAAGACCGCGTAACCTGCAACGGCACCGACGGATATCACGAATGCGGGTATAAAAGCAGGTCTCAAAAGTGAGTCGTCCAAACTATAAAAGCGGGAATTTACGGCAAACAACATAACAATCATCAAGAACATGGCGGCAATAGGCACTAATGTTCTTGCAATGATCTCACTCTTGCATTCCTTCTTCCACATGCTCCGCAAGTATCGAATGGTGTAACCCGTCAGTACAACCAGCATCACGAACGCAATCACCGTTAAAACCCGCGAGGAATCCGGGACAAGCACCCCCCACGGGAGCAAGAAAGCAACCGTCGAAAGTGCCTTTCCCACCACGGGCAATTCCTTTGAGGACTTATGTAGCCATGTCCAATACAGAATGGGAAGCGTGAATATACACCGACTAGCGAGCAGAATCACAAGATATTTCCGCAACGATGAAAGCTCTATAACGAACAGTGCACCCAAAGCCACCATACCGGCAATAAAACAAAAAATGGTCATTTTCTCTTGCCGACTCATCCGTCTATTTATCCGCTTGTACCTGGCCATAATCGTCATCCGTTCCCTTTCTCCGCGTATTTCTACCAACTAGTATATCACATTTACCGTATTTTGTCAACCGAACACCGAGAACCCCCGCCCGATGGGGCGGAGGTTCTCTATACTGAATGGGATTTACTTTGCCTTCTTTTCCATCTTCTCGGTGACGAGCTTAATGACCACGAGGGTGGCGATCATGAGCAGGATGGAGATGGGCAGGCAGATGAGCCAGTTCTGGATAAAGCCCGCGATGATGAAGGATACGAAGGAGACAGCGGCTACCGTGATGGCGTAGGGGAGCTGGGTGGACACGTGGTTGACGTGGTTGCACTGGGCGCCCGCGGAGGCCATGATGGTGGTGTCGGAGATGGGGGAGCAGTGGTCGCCGCAGACGGCACCGGCCAGACATGCGGAGATACCGATGACCATGAGCTCGGGCATCGTGCCGTCCGTAACCGTAAAGAGGGCGGTAACGATGGGAATGAGGATGCCGAAGGTGCCCCAGGAGGTACCCGTTGCGAAGGCCAGGAAGCAAGCCACCAGGAAGATGATGGCGGGCAGGAGCATGGTCAGACCCTCAGCGGCACCGGCCATAAGGTCGTGGACGTAGACGGCGGCACCCAGGGTTCCGGTCACACCGTTGAGCGTCCAGGCGAAGCACAGGATCAGGATGGCAGGAACCATGGCGCAAAAACCCTTGGGCAGGGAGGACATGGCGTCCTTGAAAGAGATGACGCGGCGGGCGATGAGGTAGACAGCAGTGAAGACCACGGCTACGGCAGAGCCCAGAGCCAGACCCACCGAAGCGTCGCAGTTGGCGAAGGCATCCACGAAGGTTTCACCGTCAAAGAGACCACCGGTGTAGACCATGCCCACGATGCAGGCGGCGATCAGGAACACCACGGGAAGGACCAGATCGATGACGCGGCCCTTGGCGTTGTAAGCGGCCTCCTCGCCGTCGCCCTCGTGACGGTCACCCTCGGAGAAGATGTCGCCGTTCATAGCGTTCAGCTCGTGGCGCTTCATGGGGCCGTAGTCGAACTTCAGGAGGGTAATGACCAGGATCATGACGATGGTCAGGAGGGAGTAGAAGTTGTAGGGAATGGCCTTGACGAACAAGGACAGGCCGTTGACGGACACCACCACGCCTGCCACGGCGGCCGCCCAGGAAGAGATGGGGGCGATCATACAAACGGGAGCGGCGGTGGCGTCAATGAGGTAGGCCAGCTTGGCGCGGGAGATATTCTTGCTGTCAGCCACGGGGCGCATGACGCTACCCACGGTGAGGCAGTTGAAATAGTCGTCCACGAAGATCAGCACGCCGAGAGCAAAGGTAGCCAGCTGGGCGCCCACGCGGGTCTTGACGTGGCTCTGGGCCCACGCGCCGAAGGCGCGGGAGCCGCCCGCCTTGTTGATGAGGGC
>JAZRFR010000060.1:0-5086 GCA_045643785.1 Eubacteriales bacterium
TCCTGTTTCTTGTGACCCCCGTGGCGACCTTCTTGCTGATCTCCTGCTTCGGAGAAACGGGCATGACCCTGCTCTTCGCCCCCGACCCCTTGGGACGCAGACAATCTCTGCGCTCCCGCGCTTCCCGCCCCGAAAGAAACACGGTTAGCAAACGCTTTCACGCCCTGCCCCTCTGCTCGGTCTGCTTTCTGCTGGCCTGCGCCGTTTTCGCCGCGCGGCAGTTTTCCCCCGCGCTGGGCACCCCTTATCTGACGGTATCCCTCTCCACGCTTTTGGGGTTGACCCTCACGCTGCTCGCCTCCTCCAAGCTGGGCGTTATCCCCGGTCTCACCGTCGGAACCGTCTGCGGTCTGGCCGCCGCCCCCGCCCTGTCGCCCCTTTTCATCCTGTGCGCGGGGGGCTACGCATTGCTCACGCCGCTCTCCCCCAAGGCAAGCGCCGCGGGAGGATGTATTGCGGGTGGACTCTGGTGCATGGCGGTGGAAGGGAGCGCCGCCCTTCTCCCCCTGCTCCCCGCCATTCTCCTGGCACCCCCCGTCTATTTCCTGGCGGAGCGCACGGGAGACCGCCTGCCCGCTCCGGGCGCCAAGCAGGAAACCACCGACAGCGACATGCGGGACGTCACGGCGATCCTCTCCTCGGCTCTGTCCATCGAATCCCACGCTCGCGAGCGACGGGCCAAAATGCAAGCGCTGGCCTCCGCGTTCGACTCGCTCTCCAAGCGGTTTTACAGCCTTTCCAGCCAACTGAAGCGGCCGCGGATGCTGGATCTTCGCAACATATGCGACGAGAGCTTCGGCAAGCAATGCGCTCATTGCCGCAACCGCGACGTATGCTGGGGCGCTGAATACGACCGCACGCTGGAGGCGCAGGCGCGGCTGGCCGCCCAGCTCCACGCAAGCGGCAAAGCCAGCGCCGCCGCCCTTCCCGATTCCCTGCAGGATTTCTGCCCCCATATGGAGTCCCTCGTCAGCGATATCAACAGCCGTTGCGCCCGCATGACCGAAAATCTGCTTCGCAGTGAGAAGACCGAGGTCTTTGCGGCGGATTACGCCGCCATAGCTACCCTGCTGACCGATGCCCTGGAGGAGGAAGGGCGGGAGGCACGGGATTTCACCCGCAACCGCGCGGCGGCAGACGCCATTTACGATTACCTGACCGAGCTGGGCGTCACCGTGCAGGGAGTCGTGGTGGGCGGAAAGCTGAATACCTCCCAAGGCGGACAAGCTCCCTCCCCCGGCCGACTTCGGGTCATTGTGCGCGGAACGGACTTCGCGCCCATAGCTACCCGCATGGAGGAGGTACGGGAGCATCTGGCATCCGTCTGCGGCGGTAAATTCGCCGCCCCCGCTATGGAGGTGGAAGATCGCGGCGCTGTTCTGACGTTCTACTCCGAAGCAGGGCTGACGGCGGCGTACGCCGGTAGCACCGTCCCCGCGGGCTACGGCTCCGGCGAGGATCTTCCCTGCGCTCTGACCCACGAAACCCCTGCCGACACCTATACGCCGCCCTCGGTATGCGGGGATCACATCGCCATGTTCCGCACCGACAACGCCTATTTCTACGCCCTCATCAGCGACGGAATGGGCACGGGGGAGGATGCTTCCCTGACCTCGGATATCTGCGCCGTTTTCCTGGAGAAGATGCTCCGCGCCGGGAACAAGGTGGACATATCCCTGCGGATGCTGGACAACTACGTGTACTCCAAGAACACGGGCACAAAGGACGAATGCTCGGCAACGGTGGATCTCATGGAATTGGATCTCATGGACGGGCAGGCCGTCTTCGCCAAAAACGGCGCCGCCCCGACCTACGTGGTGCGGGAGGGTAAGGTCTACAAGCTCCACGCCTCCTCCCTGCCCATCGGCATTCTTCCCGATACTCCCCGCGAGCTTCTGCGCTTCCGCACTCACCCCGGCGACGTCGTAGTTATGGTCAGCGACGGCGTTACCCTGGGCAACGACGAATGCCCCTGGCTCATGGATCTTCTCGCTTCCCCTCTCCCCCTCAGCATGGACTCTTTGCGTATGGATATCATCAAACGCGCCCTCACGGCCGGATCGGAGGATGACCTGTCAGCCATCGCCATACGGGTGGAGGAACGGTAAATTGCAGTTTGTAGGGGAGCGGGAGAACGCCAAAGAGGAACTTCTTGAAAGAAGTTCCTCTCTGGACTCTCTTCAAGAACTTTCAAAAAAGATATTGATAAATAATCCTTTTTGAAAGTTTTGAAGATTCCAAAGGGACTTTTTCAAAAGTCCCTTTGGTGGGGGTCCAGGGGGCAACGCCCCCTGGTAAACCCAAATCTGAATTGCTCCAAACAAAAAGCAACCCCAGCGGTGTTCCTCCTCCGTTGGGGTTGCAGTTGTATTATTCTCGTTCGCACCACGCCCCGTTGGTGAAGTCGGGGAAGGTGACGGGAGCGCCGCCCTTGGCGATGGAATCCTCGGAGAGAGGGGTGACCGCCATCCAAGCGACTGCGTCGTAGACGTCGATGGGACAGGGCTTGCCGAGGCGCACACACTCGATGAACTCATCGTAGACCAGTCCGTCCATGCCGCCATGACCGCCGCGGAGGCCGTTCTGCAGGTAATCCACCCAAACGGGGTGGCGGTACTTCTCCAGATAGCGGGTCTGGTTGTTCCACTCAGGCGACCAATCCCAGTGCTCCTTGCCGCCCATGTCGGCATCCAGGAACACCGAGCGAGTGTCCTCCTGATACATACCCTTGGTTCCCTGCACCGTAAAGCCACGGCTGTAAGCGCGAGGGAGGGAGGTGTCCAGGTGAAGGGTGATAGTCTCCCCACGGGCACACTTGATCACGGTGGTGATCACGTCGCCCTGGGCAAACTTGGCAGTAGCCAGCGCCTGGTTGGCGTTCGGATGACTGGCGGCGAACTCGTTGAGTCCGGCCGCCTTGGAGGCCACCGAAACCAGAGACAGGAAGCGGTTGCCGCGGTTGATGTCCAAAATCTGGGCGATGGGACCCAGCTCGTGAGTGGGGTAGTTCTCGCAGTTGCGGGTCAGGTAGTTGCGCAGGCGGTAGTGGCGGTTCTCCTTACCGAATACGATCTCGTCCCGCAGGTCGTGGCGATAGCCACCCTCGCAATGGACGACGTCACCAAACAGGCCCAGCTTGACCATGTGCATGACCATCATCTCGGCCTCACCGTAGCAGCAGTTCTCAAGCAGCATGAAGGGGGTCTTTGTGCGCTCGTAGGTGCGAACCAACTGCCAGCAATCATCAATGGAGTAGGCACCGCCCACCTCCATGCCCACGGCAATTCCCCGCTCCATGGCGTAAATAGCCATGGGGAAATGGGACTCCCAGGCGCTCATGATGAGCACCGCGTCCACGTCGTCGCGATCCAGCACCTCACGGTAATCGGTGGAGGTGAAGGGGCGATTGCCCTCACCGTAGGCGCGCTCGGTGGCGTCGGCGGCGCGGGTCACGCGATCCTCGTAGAGGTCACAGACAGCGGTGATCTTGACGTTGTCCATATGTAAAAGCAGGGCTTCCAGCATGGAATATCCACGGGCGCCCAGGCCAATGGCGGCGGTTCTGACTTGGTTCATAGGTTTGTCCTTCCTTCGGAGATTTCGATACACGTATTGTACTACATTTTCGGAGGATTGTCAAGGGAATAGGCAAAAAAACACGATTGGAATCGCACAAAAGAGACCCGACGGACATCGGGTCTCCTTCGTAAGGGTAATTTGGAATTCGTTAATCCTCCGCCATGTAGAAGGGCTTACCGAAGGCACCCTTGTACGCCTTGAAGGTGTAGGTATCTCCCACCTCATATCGGTTGTACTCTCGCCCTCCCACCTCCAGATCAAAGGTCTCGCCGTCCAGAGTCATTTCAAATTCGTAGGAGTCGGGGGATTTTCTATGGCGGATGATGTCCTTTTCCTCAATGACCGCCTGCTTTTCCACGGGCGGCTGAAAATCCAGCAAATAGTTCAGATGGCAGAGAGAGATCCAGCACAGAAAGAACACCAAAACCGTGCCCAAAGCGATGCTGCCGATCCTGCCTCCCCAACCGGCCCCCTTCCAGACCCACTTCACCGTCACGAAAATACTGACAGCCAAGCCAAGGGCGAGGGATATTTCCCAGAAGGGGATAAAAGGCTCCTTGTAAAAGGAATACGCACTCACGGTATAAGCGAAGCCCATAAAGGACACCAGACCACCGACAAAGCCGAAGGGTACGCCCCACGAAAAGATCCATGAGTTTTCTTTCCCTTTGATGGCCGCAACGATCGCAAAAACAGAGAGGGCACACAGCGCCGCGCTCAACAGCACCGTAACACGGTGGGGCAATAATATCCCCAGCAGGAAGACGACCACCATGACTGCGGCTGTAATACCCCACGTGGATGGCTCGGTCTTGCGGCCTTTACTGCGTATTGTTTTCTTTTTTGCCATACCGATTCACCTGGCCTTTGCTTATTTCTCCAAAATGACCGTCCATCTCTCCCGCAGGTCATCGGGCATCATCTCCGCGAGGGCTTGACCGTCCCGCATGAGATACTTGTTCCCGAAGTGGAAGAAGAAGAACTCGCCCTTCCCCTCGTTGAAGCCCAGCTGAAATTCCAGCTCCTTCTTGAAGTAGGGGAATACGGGCTTAAGCTGTGCATCCACCGCCCAGACCACGTCCGAGCCGTTGGGCGTTCCCAGCGTAGCGGTGATCCAATCCTCTTTCTCCGCAAACCACGCCCAGAAGGCCTTGGCGGAGGCGATATCCATTTCTTTTTTACTGAAAAGTCCCATTTTTTTCTCCTATGCGCAGGGGCGCACCATACGGCACGCCCCTGTTTTTCGATTACAGATTGTAGTACTTATCGAACTCGGCGGGATGAGGAATCTTCGCCAGCTCGGCGCACTCGGCACGCTTTGCCTTGACAAAGTTCTTGAGGAGCTCCTCGGGGAACACGCCGCCTGCGGTCAGGTAGTCGTGGTCGGCCTCCAGGGCGTCCAGAGCCTCGTTCAGAGAGGTAGGCAGACCCTTGAGCTTGGCCTTCTCCTCGTCGGAGAGGTGGTAGAGGTTGAAGTCGTAGGGACCCCAGCCCTCGGCGTGGGGAT
>JAZRFR010000061.1:0-5436 GCA_045643785.1 Eubacteriales bacterium
GTCCCAGCGGGCGACGTCTGCGACGGGGGTGGTTTCAACGTTGGGGTAGTTCCAGAATCCGATGGGGTAGGTAGACATGGCGATACTCCTTTTGTGTGTATTTATGATTTCAAATTTGGGTTTGCAGGGCAGGGGTTTCACCCCTGCACCCCACCAAGAACCTTTTTGAAAAAAGGTTCTTGGAACTCCAAAAACTTTCAAAAAGTATTGTCAAATATATCTTTTTTAAAAGTTCTTGAAGGGTGTCCAGAGGGAAACTTCTTTTAAGAAGTTTCCCTTTGGCGCTCTCCCGCTCCCTCACAAACCCCAATTTAAATTTTCCAAACTTTTTTTTGCGAATCCTGTAAGATTTCGCCATCTTTTGGTGTCTTGTATAGTAAACCCCCTTTGAAAGGAGAATCTGCCATGAAAATGAAAAATCTGACCATCGTCGCTCTGCTGCTGGCTATTCTGCTGATCCTTCCCGCCTGCATGGTCACGGGAGACACCGAGACCGAGGCTCCTGACACCGCTATCGAGACTGTGGCGGACACCGAGACCGAGGCCGTGACCGAGGATGACAGCCTCACCCCGCCCTCTCTGCCCGCTATGGACAGCTACCAGGGCATGACCCCCGACGTGCCCTACACCTTGGAGTTCTATTCCTACGGGGACGGCACCTGCGCGGTCATGGACATCGTGGTCAATATGCTGTACGAGGGCACCTACACCGTGGAGATCCCCGAAACCTCCCCCGAAGGCGACACGGTGGTGGAGGTGAATTACCTGAAATGCACCTACAATCTGCCCCGCTACCTCACCCCGGCTGCCTACAAGACCATGGTTGGGTGGTGGGAGGATTACTTCGACCGCTGTGTGGAGCAGGGGCTGTTTGAGGCGGGCAGAGCCGACTTTGAGCTGCGCCGTGCGCTCTCCTACTACGTTCTGCGGGATGCCACTCTGAGCTCTACCGAGAATCTGGCGGCTGATATGATCGCCCAATTCCCCCTGTGCGAGCATATTCCCGTGTATGCCCTGGATATCACCACCACAGAGGTGGAAATGGCCCACCTCTCCCAGCTCATGGCCGTGGCCGCTCCTTGGTACACCACCGAGTGGGGCTACGCCGATCTTCTGACCATGGAGGGTCTGGCAGACAGCTTCGGGGTGGAGGATCCCCATCTGGAGGACAGCCTGGCGGAGCACAGCGACAGCCTGGCCGATGCCGAGGCTATCCGCATTCCCCGTACCGTGACCCGATTGCTCGACAAGCTGCAGACCCTGTCCTCTATGGGGATCGACCGCCTGATCTACGGCGGGACCGTGGCGGAATTTGAGGCTGCCATGTCGTGGCCGATCAACGAGATCACCCTCCCCTATCCCATGACGGTTCAATGCACCGACGGCGAGCTGACGCTGGACAATCTGGAGGTTCGCTACCCCGTCCCTGCCGAGTGAGAGCGAGTACACAAAGAAACCGCACCCAACCCGAAAAGGGTTGGTGCGGTTTTTGAATTTGGGTTTGTCGGTGGGTTCTCCAATGACCCAATGTAGGGACGGGCGTCCTCGACCGTCCGTGACCTACCCGTTAAAGTTTGTTGTCGGATCAAGGAGATTTCGGACAGACGAGATGTCGAACAAGTTCGACCGCCTGTCCCTACAGATTCAATTTGTTGGCCGGACTCAAACCCCCCGCTAAACTCCAATTTCCCCTCCCCACAAACCAAACCGCACCCAACCCGAAAGGGGAGGGTGCGGTGTTTTTTATGCTATGGGCTTATGGGTGTGGGGGCTCAATCCTCCCGCTTCTTGCGGATGAAGAGCGCCGCGCAACCCATAACGGCTGCGGTGGCCGCGGCAGACAGACCCACGACCGAGCCACAACCCTTTTTCTCGGCGGGCTTGGTCTCGGTGGGTTCGCCCTCGTCGGTGACGGGGGCACCCGTGATGGGATCATCCGAGGGGGCAGAGGTATCCTCTGCGGGATCGGTGTCAGGCGTGACGGGCTCGGTTACAGGTTCGGTCTCGGGAGCCTCGGTTTCCAGCTCCTTGCCCACCAGCGCCAGAAGCTTCTTGGCGAGGTCCTTGGCCTGAGTCTGGGTCAGGAGCGTGTTCTCCAGAGCCGCGGTAGCGTCCTTGAACTCCTTGGCAGACTCGTCGCCGCCCTCGGCCTTGAAGGCGTCGATGGCGTTCTGCAGCACCGTCTTGTCGCAGACGGGCTTACCGTAGGCCTCTACTTCGCCCAGCTGGAGGAGGTAACCGTCGTTGCCGCCGCCGCGGAGCTTGGTGCCCGTCACACGGACGAAGCGGGCGTTCACGGGGGTGTCCAGCACGATCTCGTACTTGGTGCCGTTGTCCTTGTCGGGCTCGCCCTTGACGTCGGCGATCACGGTCCAGTTGAGACCGTCCTCGGACAGGGCTACGTTGAAGTCCTCGGGGAAAACACCGTTATCTTCCAGAACAACCTTCTCCACGGCGAAGAGGTCTCCGAAGTTGATGCCTACGTATTCGGTGGCGTTGGGGGAGCGGTTCAGACCCACGTTGGAGGTCCAGCCGTTGCCGCTCTTGCCGTCGTTGATGAAGGAAATATCCCAGCCCCACTGCACGTAGTGGCCGGGGGTGGTGGAGGAGTAGAAGGTCTTCTTGCCCTTGGCGATGTTCTCGCCCTCCTTGTAGGTGATGACCGTGCCGTCATCCGAAAGGAGGCTGAAGGACTGGGGAGCGGGTACGCTGCCGTCGTCGAGATACACTTCAATTTCATTGAGGGACATGAAGCGGGTACCCTTGGCAGGCTCCACAAGGTCGACGCGGATGTAGCGGGCTTCCTGCTCGCCGATCTCCACCTTCATGCCCTGGGGCTTCTTAATCTCCAGACCCGTGAGGGACTTGACCTCGGTGAAGGTCTTGCCGTCATTCGATACGGAAATCTTCAGCTCGGTGGGGAAGGCCTGGCCGTAGTCGAAGATGGTGCCGGCGGGGTAGAGGTCGATGCGGTTGAACTTGAGGGGGCGACCCAGATCGATATCCACGTAGGATTCCTTGCGGTTTTCGGTGCGCCAGCCGTTGCCCTTGCCCTCGGACAGTCTCTGGCCGTCCTGGAGGCAGGAGATGTACCAGCCGTCAGAGCCCGCCGACCAGGGGGCGGTGATCATACCGTCCATGGCCAGATTCACGGTGGGGGCGGGCTGACCCTCGGGGGCTTCGTAGTAGTCGTAGCCCTCGGGCAGAGCCAGAAAGATGGCGTCGCCTGCGGCCAGGGTGAGGGTGAGCTTCTGCCCGTTCAGAGTCAAAGCCTTGAGAGAGCCGTCGGCGCGGCTGACCTCGGAGACCGAGGTGATGGCCTTGTCGAAGGTCAGCTCCACCTCCTGCTTGGTGGAGAAGTTGTTGTTGACCACCATGAGGTAGTTGCGGCCGGTCTCCTTGTGGCGGAGGTAGGACAGGATCACGGAGTCTCGCTTGTCGGCCTGCACGAAGAAGTCGGCGGGAACCGAGGGCTGGCCGTAGGTGTCGGGGCCGTTGAACCAGACCTCCAGAGCATCGCACTTTACCAGAGTCTCGCCGATGGCCAGGATCTCGTGGTTGATGGTCTTGACGGTCTCGTAGTGGGCGTTGGGGGTGCCGTCAGCGGCGATGATGCCGTCGCGGAAGGGCTCGGAGCGGTTGACGGGGGTGAACCAGGTAAAGAAGGAGAGCTGTTTGAAGCCGAAGGCCAGAGCGGCGTACATCTCGTAGCGGATCTCGGCGTCGGTGGGACGGCGGAAGGCCACCTCCTGGCAGACGGTCTGGATGTACATACCCGTCTTGACGTCGTTCTTGAGACCCACCTCGTAGCAGGCGCGGGTATTCTCAAAGAAGCCTGCCCGATCCATAGCGCCCGCCTGCAGGGGGAAGGGATAACGGTCGAACATGAGGTAATCCTGGGGATAGCCCGCGGCGGCGGCCAGACGGCACCAGTCGTTCATTTGCGCCTTGTAGATCTCGGTGGATCCGTAGGCTCCGCTGGGGAGGAAGTTGAGGTGCATGTAGGCCTCGGGGGCGGCCTTCTTCAGGTTGATGTAGGCATCCAGGAACTCGTTGGGATTGAGGGGCTCGTCGAGGATGTAGAAGCCGTAGGCGCCGGGGACGTTCTTGTAGCGGGAGACGATGGAGGCGATCTGCGAGGCGGTCTTGCCCTGCAGGGATCTTCCGAAGTTGCCGTCGGAGATGGTCATGCCCATGCCGTACTTGGCGCAGAGCTCCAGCATCTTGGCCTGGTTCTCCACGGTGGCGAGGGTTTCTTCGCCCGCGCCCATGACCCAGTTGACGCCGGCATCGGCCAGGAGCTTGTACTGCTCGTCGGTGATGTAGTCGGGTGTGGGGGGCCAGAAGACCGAGATCATGATGTTGTCGTCGAAGGAGTATTTCTTCTCCACCACCTCCACGGTGCAGGTGGCGGTCTGACCCAGAGCAGAGCAGTTGACCGTAACCGTGGTCTTGCCCAGCTTCTTTGCGGTGATGGTGCCGTCAGCGGACACGGTGGCCACCGAGGTGTCGGAACTCTTGTAAGTTACGTCATAGGTATCCTTGGTGCCCTTGAATACAGGAGCAATCTTGTCGGTCTCGCCCACGAAGAGCTCCAGAGCGGTGCGATCCACCGTCAGAAGGGCATCGGCCTTGCCGAATACCGCGATCTCACCCAGCTGCGCCAAAGCGCCGTCGGGGCCCGTGGCGGGATTGCGCTCGATGATGTGGAGGCGGACGAACTTGGCCTCGGTGGAGGCGAACGTGTAGGTCTTGACCTCTTTGTTGTTGATGGGAATGCCCGCGTCCTCGGCGACCTTCGTAAAGGTCTTGCCGTCGGAGGAGATCTGGATCTCGTACTTGGCGGGGAACTGGCCGTTCGGGAACAGGGACACGGCCGAGATCTTGGCCTTGGAGACCAGCTCCAGGGTGACGGTCACGGGCTTGGTGTGATCCGTTTCGCGGTCGTAGGGCTGAGTAGACCAACCGCCGTTACCGACGATACCGTCGGTGAGCAGGGTCTTTGTCCAGGTCTCCGAGGGCATTTCGTAGCTGTTCTGCTCCCCGGCACGCTGGTTGGTGCAAGCCGACAGGGTCACGGAGGCGTCCTTGGAGACCAGCGTGGTGCCCGCGGGGGCAGAATCACTCACGTCGGTCTCGGCGGCAGAGGTGGGCAGAATCGCGGCGAATCCCGCGGCGCTCATCGTGCCTAAGGTCAGCAGAGCCGCCAGCGCCAGGGAGCCCGCGCGGCGGGCAAAGCGGGTAAGGGTTGATTTCATGGTGTGTCCTCCTTTGGTTGGGGGTGTTGGGATTCAGATTTGGGTTTGTCGGGGAGTTTGAATCCAACCAACAAATTGAATTTGTAGGGACAGGCGGTCGAACTTGTTCGACATCTCGTCTGTCCGCAAATAACATAGACCCGACAACGAACCTTGAGGGGTCAGTAGCGGACGGTCG
>JAZRFR010000062.1:0-2905 GCA_045643785.1 Eubacteriales bacterium
TTTTTGAAAGTTCTTGAAGGGGGTCTGGGGGGAACTTCTTTCAAGAAGTTCCTCCCAGTCGCTCCCCCTATAAACTGCAATTTGAACTCTTTTTATACCGTAAAGTATGAAACCGCATCCTTGTTCGTAAACTGAATGTATCCTACTGTGTCAAAATCACAAACCGTCTGTGAACGGTTTGAAAATATCCAAAAAATACCTTGCAAACCCTTGACAGGAAGGGAAGGATATGTTAAAATCATTACGTTACACAATCATTGGAACGCAAACAGACGTTCCGTGTATGATCAAAAGGAGGAACACAACGTGTCCGCACACCATCAATCGGGTGAAGATCTCTTGAAAGAACTCCACACCAACCCCGAAACGGGCCTTACCTCGGCGCAGGTTGCCGAGCTGCAAGCTATCCACGGGGAAAACCGCCTGCGCGAGAAGAAGAAAAAGACCACCTTCCAGCGCTTCATCGACCAGTTCAAGGACGTCATGATCCTGATCCTCATCGCCGCCGCCATCGTATCCTTCGTGGTGGTGATTCTGGAGAAAAACTGGGGCGAGCTGTTTGAGCCCGCGCTCATCCTGCTCATCGTCATCCTCAACGCCATCATGGGCGTGTACCAGGAGGGCAAGGCCGAAAAGGCATTGGATGCTCTGAAAAATATGTCCGCGCCCCACGCCCGCGTCATCCGCGACGGCAAGGAGTCGGTGATTGACGCCGCCGCCCTCGTTCCCGGTGACATCATCAAGCTGGAGGCAGGTGATTTCGTCCCTGCCGACGCACGCCTGCTGAGTAGCACCTCCCTCAAGAGCGAGGAATCCGCCCTGACGGGGGAATCCGTCCCCTCCGAGAAGGATGCCGCCGTTCTGGTGGACGAAAAGGCCCCCATCGGTGACCGCACCAACATGGTCTTCTCGGGCTGTAGCATTACCTACGGTACCGCCACCGCCGTGGTCACGGGTACGGGTATGAACACCGAAATGGGTAAGATCGCAAACCTTTTGGACGGTGAAGGCGACAGCCAGACCCCCCTGCAGAAGAAGCTGGCCCAGCTGGGTAAGTACCTGGGCATCATGGCTTTGGCCGCCTGTGCCGTGATCTTCGTGGTGGGCATATTAACGAGCGAAACGGATGATATGAGGAAACTCATTATTGATCTCTTCATGACCTCGGTCTCCCTGGCAGTCTCCGCCATTCCCGAGGGACTTCCCGCCATCGTCACCATCGTGTTGTCCATCGGCGTTCAGCGCATGGTGAAAAAGAACGCCCTCATCCGCCGTCTCCCCGCCGTGGAGACCCTGGGCTCTGCCTCCATTATCTGCTCGGATAAGACGGGTACCCTCACCCAGAACCGCATGACCCTGGTTAAGGCCTACGTGGACGGAAAGGGAACCACCGAGGACATTTCCTCCGAAAACTCCGAGGATGTCCGCGCTCTCCTGCTCCGCGGCGCACTCTGCTGTGACGGCTCCGTGGTCTTTGCTGACGACGGTAGCGAGCAGCACATCGGTGACCCCACCGAGACCTCCATCGTCCTGGCCGCCCACAAGAACGGTATGCCCAAGGACGACATCAACAAGCAGTATCCCCGCGTGGCGGGCATTCCCTTTGACTCCGACCGCAAGCTCATGACCACCGTCAACGTCATGGACGGAAAGAACGTGGTCATCGTCAAGGGCGCCTTCGATATGCTGGCCGCCCGTTGTGTGCAGGGAGATCTGGAAACCGCCAAGCGCATCACCGAGGAGATGAGCGAGAACGCCCTCCGCGTGCTGGCCGTCGCCTACAAGACCGTGGATACCGTCCCCGAGAACCCCACCTCCGAGGAGCTGGAAAACGGGCTGATCTTCCTGGGCCTTGTGGGTATGATCGACCCGCCCAGACCCGAGTGTAAGGTAGCCGTGGCTACCTGCCGCCGCGCCGGCATCAAGCCTGTTATGATCACGGGTGACCACGTGGTGACCGCCTCCGCCATCGCCCGCGAGCTGGGGATTCTGGAGGAAGGCGATATGGCCATCACGGGTGCCCAGCTGGACGCTATGACCGAGGAGGAGCTGGATGCTCAGGTCGAGAAGATCTCGGTCTATGCCCGCGTCTCCCCCGAGAACAAGATCCGCATCGTCAAGGCCTGGCAGAGAAAAGGTCAGGTGGTCTCCATGACGGGTGACGGCGTCAACGACGCCCCTGCCCTCAAGGCCGCCGACATCGGTTGCGCCATGGGTATCACGGGTACCGACGTGGCCAAGGGTGCCGCGGATATGACCCTGACCGACGACAACTTCGCCACCATCGTGGACGCCGTCCGCGAGGGCCGCGGTATTTACGCCAACATCAAGAAGGTGGTGGGCTTTTTGCTGGGCACCAACATTGGTGAGGTCATCACCGTTTTCGTGGCCATGCTCCTGTGGCACGAAAGCCCCCTGCTTTCCATGCAGCTTCTCTGGATCAACCTGGTCACCGACTCCCTTCCCGCCATCGCCCTGGGTATGGAGCCCGTGGAGTCCGACGTCATGGATCGAAAGCCCAAGCCCAAGAACGAGGGCCTGTTTGCAAACGGTCTGGGTGTTCGGGTGGTGCTGATGGGCGCTATGTTCGCGATTCTGTCCCTGGTTGCCTTCTTCCTGGGCAGCCGCGTGCTGACTCCCGCGGGCATGGATCCCACCAAGGTGGGTCAGACCATGGCCTTCATGGTGCTGGCTTTGTCCCAGGTGGTCCAGTCTTTTAATATGCGTTCTGAACATTCCTTGTTTAAGATTGGGCCCTTTACCAACAGCAAGCTAAACGGAGCAGCCTTGATCTCCACGGCATTGGTAGCGCTGGTACTGTTTACTCCGGTAAGAGTCGCCTTTGGCCTGATTATCTTGCCTTGGAAGCTTTATTTGGTTGCCTTAGGCTTGATTTTGGTACCTT
>JAZRFR010000063.1:0-5507 GCA_045643785.1 Eubacteriales bacterium
AAATGGCGCGCTGATCAGGGGAAAGGATCCTTAAGGAAAGTACCGTGGGTACTTTCCTTAAGTGGCGCTCTTTCGGTCCCTTTCTCTCGCCACGGAGAGAAAGGGACATAACTCCCCGACAAACTGCAATTTACCTTCCCCCAAAAAGAAATCCTCCCCAATTTCAAAATACCTGTTGCATATTTCTCCTATATGTGTTATAATAAATACAACGATAAAAGCAAGGAGACCATGCTATGCAGATCACCAAAGATATTTTCTACGTCGGCGTCAATGACCACAGCATCGACCTGTTTGAGGGTCAGTACGTTGTTCCCAACGGAATGGCCTATAATTCCTACGTCATCATGGACGACCTCATCGCCGTCATGGACACCGTAGACGCAAACTTCACCCACGAATGGCTGGATAACATCCAGAACACCCTGGGCGGCCGCACCCCCAATTTCCTTATCATCCAGCACATGGAGCCCGACCACTCCGCCAATATTGTCAACTTCTTGAAAGCCTATCCCGATACCATCGTCGTGGCTTCCCCCAAGCCCTTCACCATGATGAAGAACTTCTTCGGCAAGGACTTCACCGAGAACGGCATGGTCATCAAGGAGGGCGATACCCTCTCTCTGGGTAAGCACATCCTCCACTTCGTCGCCGCCCCCATGGTGCACTGGCCCGAGGTCATGGTGACCTACGACTCCACCGATAAGGTGCTGTTCTCCGCCGACGGCTTCGGTAAGTTTGGCGCTCTGGATGCCGACGAGGACTGGGCCTGCGAGGCTCGCCGCTACTACATTGGTATCGTAGGGAAGTACGGCGCCCAGGTGCAGGCGCTTCTCAAGAAGGCCGCCACCCTGGATATTCAGACCATCTGCCCCCTCCACGGTCCCATCCTCACCGAGAATCTGGGCTACTACCTGAACCTCTACAACACCTGGTCTTCCTACCAGCCCGAGGAGGAGGGTATCGTCATCGCCTACACCTCGGTCTACGGCAACACCAAGAAGGCCGTCATGAAGCTGGCTGATCAGCTCCGCGCCAAGGGCTGTCCCAAAGTAGTGGTCAACGACCTCGCCCGCTCGGATATGGCCGAGTGCGTGGAGGACGCCTTCCGTTACTCCAAGCTGGTGCTGGCTACCACCACCTACAACGCCGAGATTTTCCCCTTCATGCGGGAATTCATCAATCACCTCACCGAGCGCAACTATTCCAACCGCACCGTGGCCTTCATCGAGAATGGCTCTTGGGCGCCCATGGCCACCAAGGTCATGAAGGGGATGCTGGAAAAGTCCAAGAACCTCACCTACACCGAGAATACCGTCAAGATCATGTCTGCCCTCAACGACGAGAGCAACGCCCAGCTCACCGCCCTGTCGGACGAGCTGTGCCGCGAGTATCTGGCTCAGCAGAGCGAGACCGCCAACAAGAGCGACATGACCGCCCTCTTCAAGATCGGCTACGGCCTCTACGTGGTCACCTGCAACGACGGCAAGAAGGACAACGGCCTCATTGTCAACACCGTCTCTCAGGTAGCGGAAAATCCCACCAAGATCGCCGTTACCATCAATAAGGCCAACTACTCCCACCACGTCATCAAGCAGACCGGCGTTATGAACGTCAACTGCCCCACCGTAGAAGCCCCCTTCAAGGTCTTTGAGGCCTTCGGCTTTAGAAGCGGTCGTAACGTGGACAAGTTTGCCGATTGCACCCCTCTGCGTTCGGATAACGGCCTGGTCTTCCTGCCCCGCTATATCAACGCCTTCATGTCCCTGAAGGTGGAGCAGTACGTGGATCTGGACAGCCACGGTATGTTCATCTGCTCGGTCACCGAGGCTCGCGTCATCTCCGACGTGGAGACCATGACCTACGCCTACTACCATGCAAACGTCAAGCCCAAGCCTGAAACCGATGGCAAGAAGGGTTACGTCTGCAAGATCTGCGGCTACGTTTATGAGGGCGAGGAGCTTCCCGAGGACTTCATCTGCCCCCTGTGCAAGCACGGCGTGCAGGATTTTGAGCCCATTCAGTAAACCGAATTGAATCCGTCAAGTCCCGCTGAGATAGGCCTCGGCGGGGCTTGGTTTGTCAGGAGAATGCACATGTCAAGAATTCAAATCAAAACGGCCGCCGATGTGATTGCTCAATCAGGCTTTGCCGCCGTCTGCTCCGCCATCACCGCCCTGGAGGCCGCCTGCTTTCCCCCTGCCGAGGCCGCGCCCTACGCATCCTTTGAGGTTCGTTTGAATGCTTTCCCCGACCGCTTCTGGCTTTTGTATCTGGACGGGGAGCTGGTCAGCATGGTCAACGGGAGCCTGTCCGACGAGGATGATCTGCGAGACGAGATGTTCCACGATGCGGCTCTGCATAATCCTGCGGGGAAGTGGCAAATGATCTTCGGCGTGGCCACCCTGCCTGCCTACCGCCTACGCGGCTTTGCGGGCAAGCTGCTGGACACCGCCGTCGACCAATGCCGCCGCGAGGGGCTTGCAGGCCTTGTCCTGACCTGTAAGCAAGCCAAGCTTGCCTACTATGCCAAGCACGGCTTCGTCAATGAGGGCTTGTCCTCCTCGGAGCATGGCGGTGACGTCTGGTACCAGATGCGGGTCGGCTTTTGAATGGGAGAATTGCAGGGGCTTCACCCCAGCACCCCCACCAAAACCTTTCTTGAAAGAAAGGTTTTGGATTCCAAAGAACTTTAAAAATTAGGATCAAACAATTCTTTTGAAAGCTCTTGAAAAGGGGGGCGGGGAAAAACTTCGCAATGTTTGCTGAAAGCAAGCTTGCGCCGAGCGAAGCGAGGAGGCTTTCAAAAATTTTTCCCCGACGTACTTCTATCTCTGCAAAAAAGTAGGTCATCCGACGGTATTTTGTCGGATGACCTTTTTGTTTTTATGAGGTTGGCAGTCGGCGCTCACGACCGGGCATTGGCGAAAGAAGGAGCGCATTGGTCAAAAACCTCTTTGCGCTCAATGCAAGCGCCCACGTTGTTCAGCTTGCCGATGAGATCGTCGTAGCCGCGATCAATGTACTCAGGGTGGGAGATCTCGGTGACACCCTCGGCCATGAGGCCTGCGATGACCATAGCCGCGCCGCCGCGCAGATCCGTAGCGGCCACCGAGGAACCCATGAGGTTCTGATTGCCGGGGAACCAAGCGGTGTTGGAGGAGCGGGTGACGGTGATGCCCATGCGGATGAGCTCATCCAGATAAGCGAAGCGGTTGTCCCAGATCTTCTCGTTGATGGTGCTCATGCCCTGGGCGACGCAGAGAAGCACGCCGAATTGAGGCTGCATATCGGTGGGGAAGCCGGGATAGATGGCGGTGGTGATCTGGGTGCCGTGAAGGACGCCGTCGGAGCTGACCGTAATGGAGTCCTCGCCTTCCGTGAAGGTCACGCCCATTTCGGAAAGCTTGCTGACGATGGATTCCAGATGCTTGGGGATCACGTTTGTGAGGGTCACGCATCCGCCCGTGCCCGCGACGGCGCACATGTAGGTGCCCGCCTCGATCATATCGGGGATGACGGAGTAGGTACAGCCGTGGAGCTTGCGTACGCCCTCGATGCGGATCTCGGAGGTACCTGCGCCCAGGATCTTACCGCCGCACATATTCAGGAAGTTGGCCAGCGCCACGATGTGAGGCTCGCGGGCGGCGTTACCGATGACGGTGGTGCCGGGGGTCAGGACGGCGGCCAGAATGATGTTGACGGTGGCGCCCACCGAGGCCATGTCCAGAATGATCTTTCCCTCGTGCATGCCGTCGGGCGCTTCGCCCACAAAGCCCTGACCCGTGACCTCCATCTCAGCGCCCATGATCTCAAAGGCGCGGGTGTGGTAGTTCAGGGGGCGGGCAGAGCCGAATTTGCATCCGCCGGGGTAGGCAATGCGGGTGCGGCCCTCGCGACCCAGCTCCACGCCCATGAGGTAGGAGGAGGCGCGGATCTTTTCCACCAAATGATCGGGAGAAGAACCCACGCGGAAGCCTGCGGCGTTGATCTCCACGGTGTTGGGGGAAGGATAGGTGATGGCGCAGCCCATGGCGGAGAGGATCTCCAGGGTGTTGGTGATGTCGCTGACGGTGGGTACGTTATGGATGATACAGGTCTCGCGGTTGAGAGCGCAGGCGAACAGGATGGGGAGCGCCGCGTTTTTCATACCGCTGATGGGAATGGTGCCGTTGAGTCGGCGACCGCCTTGAACGTACAGTTTTTCCATGTATATATATGTATCGCGACCGACGCGAAGGACGGCCACAGACAGGAGCGGAGTGTGAGAGGGCGGGTGAATGGGAAAGCTTCGGAATTCGCAAAAACAGACAGAAAAACCGAAAAGCGCGTATGATTCCCGCAAGCGGTTGCTTTTGCGATCGTAGGACGTGCGTCTTCGGCAAGAAAAACCAAAATTATACAAAATTATTCGTCATATCTGTTTAATATGTCATTATTATCATATCATATTTGTGCAATTTTGGCAAGTGGGCGCCGATACTGTTAACAAATTATTTACACAAACCGAGAAGGAAAAACCCGATCGGAAGGGCCTCTGGGGGCGGGGCTCCGATCGGATTTTGTACGTCCTGTTTTATGGGATTGAGTTCAAATTTGGGTTTAGTTTAGGGGGGGGGGGGGGCGGGCCCCCGCCCCGGGGGCGGGGCACACCCCTGCCCGCCCTGTCTTACTTCACCTGATTGCCGTCAATGAACACGGCCTTCACTTCGGTGGATACTTCGAAGGGGCAGCCGTTGGTGATAACCACGTCGGCGTCCTTGCGCACTTCCAGAGAACCTACGCGGTCGGCGACCAGCGCATGCTCGGCGGGATGGATGGTGATGGCCTTGAGGGCATCGAAGGGATCCATGCCGGCCTTCACCGCCAGACCTGCGCACAGGGGCAGGAACTTCTGGGGAATAACGGGCGCGTCGGTGATGATGGACACATGGCAGCCAGCCTTGGCCAGCGCGCCGGGGGTTTCCCAGCTCTTGTTGCGCAGCTCAAACTTGCTGGCATGGGTGAGGGTGGGGCCAACGGCCAGCATTACGTTTTCCGCCGCCAGCTCATCCACGATCAGGTGGCCTTCGGTCACATGCTCGAGGGTGATATCCACATCAAACTCGCGGGCAATGCGCAGCGCGGTGAACAGGTCGTCCGCCTGATGGGCATGCGCCTTGAGGGGGATCTCCTTGCGAAGAACCGGCAGCAGGGCGTTCATCTTCATATCAAAGGCGGGACGCTTTTCGGCGTCTTCACCGGCGCGCTCCAGCTTCTGCTGGTACTCGCGGGCCTTGAACAGCATTTCACGCAGTTTGGCGGCGGTGGTCATACGGGCGGAGTTGCCCTTATCGCGGTAGCAGCGCTTGGGGTTTTCGCCAAAGGCGCACTTCATGGCTACTTCAGCCTTGATGATCATGTCGTCAATGCGCTTGCCAACGGGCTTGTAAGCCACAAAGGTGCCGCCCAGCACGTTTGCGCTGCCGGGGCCTGCGCAAAGGGTGGTTACGCCAGCTTCGCGGGCT
>JAZRFR010000064.1:0-5546 GCA_045643785.1 Eubacteriales bacterium
TTCGGCCGCGGCATCAACGACGTGGGCTCTGACAATCAGATCATCAAGCAGAGCGGCATGACCACCTCCGAGCTGATCTGGAGGGGAGCCGACGGCTCCGAGGTCATCGGTGTTCTGTTCGCGAACTGGTATCACAACGCCATGGAACTGCCGAGTGATCCCGACGCCCTCCGCGAGAGACTGGCCCGCATCGTGGCCGCTACCTCCCGCTTTGCCCTGACGGATCACCTCCTGGGCATGAACGGCTGTGACCACCAGCCCATTCAGATGGATCTGCATAAGGTCATCGCCCTGGCAAACGAGGTGCAGGACGCGGTGGAGGTGAAGCAGTCCAATTTCAAGGAATACGTGGATGCCATCCGCCCCTATAAGGATACCTTCCCCGTGTACGAGGGAGAAATGAACGGCCAGCTGGCTACGGGCTCCTTCCCCCTCATCAGCACCTCCTCCTCCCACGTGGACATCAAGCAGAAAAACCACGATACCCAGCACCTCCTGGAGCGCATCGCCGAGCCTGTCAACCTCCTTTCCAAGCTGAACGGCGGGGCGTACGATGAGGATCTCTTCCTGTACGCCTGGAAGAAGCTCATGCAGAACCACCCCCACGATTCCATCTGCTCCTGCTCCTGCGACGAGGTGTACGAGGAGATGAAGGCTCGCTTCGCCAAGGCCGCCGCCTGCGGAGAGGAGCTGCGTGACGGAGCCCTGGATCATTTGGCCGCCGCGGTCCATACGAACGGCATCGACGGCGATGCCGCCATCGTGGTGCTGTCCCTGGAACCCAACAAGTCGGTGGTGACCGTGAAGGCCAACGTGGACTTCGATCTGACCGATACGGCTACCGAGATCGCCATTTTCGACGAGCAGGGCAGGGAAGTACCCGCCAAGACCCACTTCATCCATAATCAGTTCACCTACACCCTTCCCAAGGATCGCTTCCGTCAGCCCCGCTACGTGAACCGCTTTGAGGTGGAGATGCAGGTGGAGTCCCACGGCATCGGTTATCGGGTGTTCACGGTCAAGAAGCAGACTCCTGCGGTCAAGACTGCCGTCCGCTACACCGAGAACACCATGGAAAACGAGTTCCTGACCGTCAAGCTCAACGGAAACGGCACTGTGGACGTCACCGACAAGCGAAGCGGCCGCGTGTACGCCGGGCAAAACCTTTTTGAGGACACCCGCGACGTGGGCGACCTCTACAACTACTGGCAGGCCAAGGGCGACGTGGCCGTGACCACCGCCGACGCCAAGGCCGAGAGCACCCTCCACGAGGTCACGCCCTGGTCGGTCACCTTCAAGGTCACCGTCCCCATGGCCATTGACGCCGACATCACCACATTCGTTACCCTGTCCGACAAGATCCCCCGCGTGGACTTCAAGACCGTGGTAGACAACCGCATGGAGAACCATCGCCTCCGCGCCCTGTTCACCTCGGACATTGACACCAAGTATTCCTTTGCCGACGGCCAGTTTGACGTGGTACGCCGCAACATTCAGCCCTCCGAGATTTGGAAGAATCCCTGCAATTCCCACCGCTGTCAGGCCTTCGCGGGTCTGGAATCCGACACCGCTGCCGACGCCCTGATGGTGGCCAACCGCGGTCTCCATGAGTACGAAGTGCTCCGCGACGGCCGCAACACCCTGGCCGTCACCCTGCTCCGCGCCGTGGGCGAGGTCGGTGACTGGGGCGTGTTCCCCACTCCCTTGGGACAGAAGAAGGGAACCTGGACGCTGGAATACGCCATGATCCCCTACACCACTGACCGTCGCGCCGAGGCATACGCCGAGGGCTACACCTTCTCCTACCCCGCCGTTCTGGCCATGGGCACCCCCAAGCACGAGGGAACCCTTCCCGCCGCCGCCGACTACCTGCGTTTTGACAGCGAGTACGTCCGCATGACCGCCTTCAAGAAAGCAGAGGATCGCGACACCGCCATCCTGCGCCTGTTCAACACCACCGCCGAGACGGTGACCCTGACGGTGGAGCTCTCCCCCGTCTTCAAGGAAGCCAAGCTCACCAACCTGGCTGAGGAGCGGCAGGACGATCTGACCATTGCCGACGGCAAGATCGTGCTGGAGATCCCCGCTAAGAAGATTCTGACGGTAGAGCTGATCTGAATCATTTCGTAAAGCATGACCCCCGCCGCGATGATGCGGCGGGGTTCCCGTATCTGTGCAGACATATCTCAGCCCACGGTTGAGTCCCTGTTGCCCGAGCGGTTATTGCAAAACCCTCCGAAATGGTGTATAATAAGCGCGTGGCCATAAAAACACGTGAAAGAGAGGATTTCACCATGACCATTGGTGAGAAGATCAAGCAGCTCCGACAGCAAAACGGCATCACTCAGGAAAAGCTGGCGGAGTATCTGAATATTACCTATCAATCCGTCTCCAAATGGGAGAACAACAACGCCCTGCCCGACGTGACCCTCATCGTCCCACTGGCCAATTTTTTCGGTGTCACCACCGACGAGCTCTTCGACCGCGATACCCGCACGAGTGAGGCCGAGATCGAGGCGTTGTGCAAGCGGGACTACGACTTGGCTCACATCCCGAACAAGGATACCATCCGAGAGCGGGTGGTCATGTGGCGGGAGGCGGTGCAGAAGTACCCCAAGGATTTTCGGTGCCTCAAGTATTTGGCGCATGCACTCTATGCCACCCTGGACACAAGATTTGAGGAAAGCGAGTTCCAAGCCAACGCCCGGGAGCTCATCCCCATCTGTGAGCGCATCCTGCGGGATTGTACCGACCAGGGTATCCGCGACAGCGCGATCCAGCTTTTGGTGTACACCTACGCCTGGCCATATTCCGATATGGCCAACGAGGAGAAGGCGGTGCAATACGCCAACATGGCAGGGAGCATCTACACCTGCCGCGAGATCCTGCTGGAGCACGCCTATCCCTGGTTTACCGAGGAGGGGAGGGAAAAGAGCCAAGCACAGAAGCATAGGAACAATCTGGTCTACATGGATTTCCTCTGCGGCAACATGATCCACCCCGATCCGCCCTGCTCCCATGAGGACATGATCTTCGTGCTGGAAACCGCCGTCAAGCTGTGGGAGACCTTGGTGTACGACGGCAATCTCCTGTTCTACCACTGCCGCGTGGGGCTTTACTGCGTACGGCTTGCCAAGAATTACGCCGCCCTGGGTCATAGCGAGGATGCCCTGAACTGGCTGGAACAGGCTTATCACCACGTGAAGTCCTTTGACGAAATGCCCGCCGAGGAGAGTATTCACTACACAAGTCTGTTCGTCGGCAAAGCCACCGCCTTGCGGCACCCCCTGGACGGCTGTATGGAGGACTTGAAACGGGATATGGGGGATCCTGTCTTTGACAGCCTGCGCGAGACTCCGAGATTTCAGGAATTAGTCAAAAAGACAGATATGTAATTTTGTAAAGTACTGGGAGGGGGGTGGGGGGGTACTTCTTTCAAGAAGTTCCCCCCGGTCGTTCTCCTTGCTCCCTCGTTCCATCACCCAAACCAATCCTCAAGTACCTCTAAAATCTTAAACCGCACCTTATACTTGGTCTTCCCCGTCTCGGTGATGATGCCGTACTGATCCTTGGTCAGCCCCACTTGAATAAAAGCGTCCTCGTTGTCCTGTTTGGCGGTGGCCGCCGATAGGCAGAGGGGCGGGAAGAGACAGCACCACCAGTTCTGCCCCTCGCCCTCCCCGATGAGAACGCGCAGGGATACGTATGTTCCGGCAGGAAAGGCGCAGGACTCATAGACGCGGGTGGGGTAGTCCTCCTCCCCCAGGAGTACCGTCACGGGGTAGTCGTAGCCTTCGGCCTCAATGACGGCCAGAGCGGCGGTCTCCAACTCGGAGATGTGGCCGTTCAGCGCGTCAATGGCCTCGGCCTGGGTGGTGCATCCCTCCACCAAGGGTGACGTGACCTCCAGAAGGGCATCCCGCACCTTGAGCTTGAGGGCCTGATCCTCCTCGGTGTCGGAGTTGGCCAGGACGTGGAGGCGCACGACGGTGTCGTAGACCTCTCCCTCCCCGTGGACGGGGAGAAAGCTGAGAGCCATGAGGCACACCAGCAAAACGACGATGGCAACGGAAAAACGATTGGACATAATAAACCTCCCGATATGTTCTTGTTCATGATGGAAGTATCATGGACGGATATCGGGAGGTTTATTCAATGCGGGGAAAATATTTATTGGGGCGTGTGCCTCATACGCTCTTACAGCGCGGCTTCCAGGGCCTTGGCGACCATGTCCACCACGGCCTCAATGCCGTCCTCACGGGTGACGGTGCATCCTGCGGCCTTGACGTGGCCTCCGCCACCGAAGGTAGCGCAGACAGCCGCCACGTCCACGTGGCAGGAGGAGCGCATGGACACGCGGTAGACCCCCTCACCGTTCGACTGACGGATGGCGACGGCGACCTGTACGCCCTGCAGTCCACGGGCTACGTCCACCAGGGTACCGAGATGCTCGTCGGTAAAGCCGTAGGTTTCCATGATGTCAAAGGGCATATCCACGATGCCGATTCTTCCGTCGGCAAAGAGATGGAGGCGGTCGAAGCCGATCTTCTCGGCTTGCAGGAGCTTATAGGACTTGACGCCGAAGAGGCGGTGGTTGATGTCCGCTGAATCCACGCCAGACTCCAAAAGCTCGGCGATGGCTCTGTGGGTGGTGGGAGAGGCGTTGCTGTAGCGGAAACAACCCGTGTCCGAGCTGATGGCGGCGTAGAGCAGATCATCCACGCCCTCGGGGATAACGGGAATCAAACCCGCAGACAGTAGCTCGCGGGAGAGGCGGTAGATCAGCTCGCCCGCAGACGATGCCGCGCCGTCGATGTAGCCGTCGGCGTACATTTCCCCCTTGGCGTGGTGGTCGATCATGAGGTCGATGCGCCCCTCGTAGCGGGCGTACTGCTCACCCACCTGGGCGGGGGAGGCGGAATCCACCGTGATGATCTGATCGGGAATGAAATCGGCGGGGATATTCTCGTTCAGGACGCTCTCCTGCTGATCACCCACCAGAAACCGCAGTCTCTCGGGGATCTCGTCGTCGCAGGAGCAGAGGGCGCGACAGCCCATTTCCTCCAAAAGGAGCTTGAGGGCAAAGCCCGAGCCCACGGCGTCGCCGTCGGGGTGGCGGTGAAAGAGGATGAGGGTGTTCACGCCCCCGCGGATGCGGGATGCGGTCTCCCCCAGGTCGAATCTCCGATAATCACTCATCGTCTTCGTCGTCCAGAAGGGCGTCGAAGGCGTCCTTCTCGGCGGTCTCTTCCTCGGGATGCTCCACGTAGGTAAAGCCGCTGATGATCTTCTCGATCTTGGCGCCGTAGGCGATGGAGGTGTCCTCCACGAAGGTCAGCTCGGGGGTGATGCGGAGGTTCAGGCTCTTGGCGAGCTGGCCGCGAATATAGGGCGCGGAGGAATCCAGACCTTTCTTCACGGTCTTCTTGTCGCCCTGCATGTGGGAGTAGTAAATTTTTGCGAACTTCAGGTCGGGGGTGACCTCCACGCCGGTGACGCTGACAAAGGCCTCGCTGACACGGGGATCCTTCACGGTGCGGATGATC
>JAZRFR010000065.1:0-2975 GCA_045643785.1 Eubacteriales bacterium
GAAGACAAAGTTGGTCTGCAACTCCTTGGCTCACAGAACGACATGGCTACGATCCGACTTGGGGTGAAACCCTGCCCGACAAACCCAAATTTGAAACATAGGGATAAATCATGAACAATAACCCCAACAAGCCCCGCGTCCTTGCCGTGGTAGGCTCCACGGCCAGCGGCAAGACCTCCCTGGCGGTGGCGCTGGCAAAGGAGCTGGGAGGCGAGATCGTGTCCTGTGACTCCATGCAGATCTACAAGGGCATGAATATCGGCACCGCTACCCCCGATGACTCCGAGCGTGAGGGTATCCCCCATCACCTCATGGACTTCGTAGATCCCACCGACCCCCGCGGCTACTCCTGCGCCGACTACGTCACCGACGCCCGTGCCGCCGTGGCGGATATCCTGAACCGAGGCAAGCTCCCCATCCTTTGCGGTGGCACGGGGCTTTATCTCGATGCCTTTTTGCGGGGAGGCAGCTTTGAGGTCACCGACAGCGACCCCGCCCTGCGGGCAGAGCTGTACGCCCTGGCTGAGCGGGAAGGGAACGAGGCACTCCACGCCGTTCTCGCGGAGCTGGACCCCGAAACCGCCACCGCTGTCCACCCCAATAACGTCAAGCGCGTCGCCCGCGCCATTGAGATCTGCAGAACCACGGGGCGCAAAAAGAGCGAGCTGGATCGCGAGTCCCGCGAGCCCGAATGCCCTTACGATGCCACCGTTATCGGTCTGCGCTACGAGAGCCGTCAGCTTCTCTACGACCGCATCGACCGCCGCGTGGACATCATGATGGAGCAGGGACTCATCGAGGAGACCCGCCGCCTGCGGGAGCTGGGAGTCTTTGAAACCTGTCAGACCGCCGCCCAAGCCATCGGCTATAAGGAGCTGTTCCCCTACCTGGACGGGGAAGCATCATTGGAATCTTGCGTGGAGATCCTCAAAATGGCCACCCGCCGCTACGCCAAGCGGCAGATCACCTGGTTCGCCGCCAAGCCCTACGTGAGCTGGCTCACCTGCGATACCCTTTCGGACGGGGAACCGATTGTAAAAAGTTTTGAAGATATTGTAAACAATGCGAAAACCCTCTTTTAATAAGAGGGTTTTTGTGGTATAATATAGGTTGTAGTATATAATAGGGATAACTATGCCCATTTCGATACCGAACGCATGGCAGAAAGGAGACGGGTATGCCGGATATGGATCTGTATGACTTGAAGGACCGCATTCCCCTGCCGCCCGGAGTCTCCCGTAAGCGCTCCCCCAAACGGCGCAAGCCGGGGCGGACGAAAGCCCTGCTTGGCGCGGGCTTCATCCTGCTCATGCTGGGTATCATTGGGTTTTCCATCTACCAAGTCACGAAGCACATTACCGTGGGGCTGAACACCCTGCGTACCCAGGAGATCCTGGACGAATCCTACGCCGAGCTGGAGCTCTACGTCTTCCGCGACGAGATCCCCCTTTTGGTGGAGGGGAGCGACACCTACCTGTACGCCGTTCCCGACGGCGGCCGCGTGGGTGTGGGACACGCGCTGGGCTCCGCCTACGCGCTGGGAGATCCCACCGAGGCCTCTGCCCTGCAGGCGCGCCTGAACGCCTACGGCGAGCGCATGGAGCTTTTGCGGGCGCTGGGCGGTCTGGGTACTCCTGCCGATGCGCGTGATGCCGCCGAGGCGGTGGATCGCGACTACCTCTCGCTTTTGGATGCCGTACAGCGGGGCGACCTCGCTTCTGCGGCGGGATTCGCAGGCGGGATGCAGGACGGCGTGAACCGCTATGACATCCTGACGGGGGCGGCATGGAGCCAATCCCTGTCGGTACTGGAGCAGGAGAGAGCCGCCCTTCTTGCGGGACTGTCTCCCGTGGCGCATATGACCACCGACCGCAGCGGATACTTCTACTACGGCTGTGACGGTTACGAATCCGTCTTTGCCTATGATCTGCCCATGACCATGACCCCCGCCGATTTCCGTGCGCTGACAGGGGAGACGGCTCACCCTCTGCCCGACGGCATTGCGGGGAAAATGATCTACAATCCTACCTGGTACGCCGCCGCCTACATTTCGCTGTCCGATGACGCTCTGGAGGTATTCCAGCAGGGCATTCAGCACGGAACCACCTACACCATGCGGGTCACCAGCGGCGCCGACGTGGAGCTGGATATGACCATTCTGCGGCTGGTGCCCGACGAGGGCGGCGCCCTTCTGGTGTTCCGCTCCCAGGATATGCCCGACGGCTTTGATTTCCCCCGCAGCTTCACCGCCGAGACCGTGGCTTTGCAGGTCAGCGGCTACCGCATCCCCTCCGAGGCGCTGGTTACTCTGCGTTCCCGCAAGACGGGTGAGGAAGTCCGCGGCGTGTACATCCTCGCGGGCAACGTGGTGGAATTCCGCAAGGTCAGCATCGTGGTGGCGCGGGACGGCTACGTCATCGCCAACACCTTCGAGCATATGAAGGAGTACCTGGACTCCCTCCCCGAGGAGGAGCGCGAGGCGCGCACTGCCGACGGCTGGAGCTATCTGGGGCTCAACGATAATATCATCACCAGCGGCAACGAGCTGTTTGAGGGAAAAGTGATCGGATAAAGCGCAGGTGGCTACCGTGCTTTCGGTCAAACGTCTTTCTTCCGTTGCCATAAAATAGGCTTTTGCGTCTGCAAAAGGCTTCATCCATTTTGCATTTTGCATTCTGCATTTTACGAAGGAGTCCCCATGGATTACACATACATCGACCGCAATCTCGCCCGTGTGAAGGACGATCTTGCGAGGGCCTGCGCGGACGGAGGTTATCCGCCCGACGGGGTACTGCTCACCGCCGCCATCAAATCGGCGGAGGTGGAGGAGATCAACTATCTCCACCGCGCCCTCGGGGTTCACTGCGTGGGTGAGAACCGCGTGCAACAGCTTCTGGAGCGCTACGACAAGCTGGACAGGGAAGGGCTTTCCATCCACTTCATCGGCACGCTGCAGACCAATAAAGTCAAGTACA
>JAZRFR010000066.1:0-1649 GCA_045643785.1 Eubacteriales bacterium
TTGGTTGCCGAGGGAACAGTTCCTTCACATTTCGCAGAAGGCCTTCAGGATGGACAGACCCACCTTGCCGCTCTTTTCGGGGTGGAACTGACAGCCCATGACGTTGCCTCTGGCGACGGCGGCGGTCAACTCACGGCCGTACTCGGCGGTGGCGATCACCGCTGACGTTCCGTCAGCCAAGATGCAGTCGGTGGCGAAGTAGGAATGGACGAAATACACGCAGTCCCCCTCCTCCACGTATTTGAGCAGGGGATGCTTGTCTCCCTTGAGGATCAGGGGATTCCAGCCGATGTGGGGGATCTTCAGCCCCTCGGGAATGTAGCCCGCCATGGGGATGACGCGGCCGGGAATGAGTCCCAGACCCTTGTGGATGCCGTACTCATGGCTCTCCTCAAAGAGCATTTGCATACCGAGGCAAATGCCCATAACGGGCTTGCCCCCTACGGCTTCTTCGATCAGAACCTGATCCAGCCCCGTAGCGCGGAGCTTTTCGGCGGCGTCGGCGAATGCCCCCACACCGGGAAGAATGATGCGGTCAGCCTTGCGGATGGTGTCGGGATCGGGGGTCACGATGGCGTCAGCCCCGATGCTTCGGAGGGAGGAGCAGAGGGAAAAGAGATTGCCCACTCCGTAATCAATAATCGCGATCATTCCAGCAGTCCTTTCGTAGAAGGGATCTTGTCGGCGTTCTTTTCGTCGATGGACACCGCCTCGCCCAGACTGCGGGCGACGGATTTGAAGGTACCCTCGATGATGTGGTGGCTGTTGCGGCCTGCCACCTGTCGGATATGGAGAGTCAGCCCGCCGTTCTGAGCCAGGGCGATGAAGAACTCCTCGCAGAGCTGGGTGTCGAAGGTGCCTACCTTTTCGGTGGGGATGTTCATGTCCATGAAGCACCCGCCGCGACCCGAAATGTCCACGGCGGAGAGGATGAGGGTCTCGTCCATGGGGAGAATGCGGTCGCCGTAGCGCTTGATGCCCCGCTTGTCGCCCAGAGCCTCGGTGAGGGCTTTACCCAGGCAAATGCCGATGTCCTCCACGGTGTGGTGATCGTCCACATAGGTGTCGCCCTTGCAGGTGAGGGTCAGATCGAACCCGCCGTGACGGGCAAAGAGGGTGAGCATATGGTCAAGGAAACCGCAGCCCGAATCAATGGTGGAGACCCCCGACCCGTCCAGATTCAGGGTCAGGGAGATGTCGGTCTCGGCGGTTTTTCGGTTGATGGTGGAAGTTCTCATGAAGTTACTCCTTATTAGGAATGTTGCTTGGGTAGAAGATTGCGGAATGTTCAAATTTGGGTTTGTCGCTGAGCGAAGCTCAGCGGGCTGCTGCCGCTCCATGAGGCCCCCTCCGGGAGGGGGCTCCCGACGAAGTCGGGTGGGGGAGCCTGCGTGCTTGTAATATACACCTTTTTTCCAGATAAGAGTAGTATGTTTTTCGTTGCGCATTCTCCCTCAGTCGCTCCGCGACAGCTCCCTCCCAGAGGGAGCCTCAGAGAACGGAGAACTCACCGCTAAACCCCAATTTTCTCAATGCTACAATCATCTAAGAAATGTGGATATGGGACAACTTAAAGCCCTGCGAGAATATCGGCAACGGTGGCGATCAGCGCCTCCATCTGGGCTCTCGTGCCGATGGTGATGCGGTTG
>JAZRFR010000067.1:0-3515 GCA_045643785.1 Eubacteriales bacterium
TTTGGTGGGGTCCAGGGGCAAAGCCCCTGGACGGCAAACTGCAATTTTCGCAATTATGAAATTGGCTATATACATACACGCAAAGGAGGACGCATATGCATGAATGAGTGGCGAAAGCTCTGGCAAAAGCACAAATATGCCGTCCTTTGCCTGTCCCTTGTGGTGGTATACTGTCTCATCCGCTTTGCGCTCGGGATTCCCTGCACGATCAAGTATCTGACGGGTGTTTCCTGCGCCGGCTGCGGCATGAGCCGTGCCCTGTTCAGTCTGGTCAAGCTGGACTTTGCCGCCGCCTTTCACTACCATCCCCTCAGCTTTCTCGTGCCCGTCGTAGCCCCCTTTCTCGCCTGGTTCTATGTCAAGGAAAAGAAAAAACACTTCACGATTCTGCTGGGCATTTGCGCCGGACTGCTTTTCGGCGTGTACCTCTGGCGGCTGCTGGCACAAACAACAGCGGAGGTCGTGGTCTTTCAACCCGAAAACGGGCTGATCTACCGCCTTGCCCGCCGCGTGATCTCCCTGTTTTCCTAACCTGTTCGCCTGACACCTCCTCTCACGAAAGGACTTTTCATGACTGTATTTCTTGAACTGCTCAAAGCCCTCCTCTACGGCATCGTGGAAGGCATCACCGAATGGCTGCCCGTGTCCTCCACGGGGCATCTGATCCTGCTGGGCGAGCTTTGCCCCCTGCAGGTCTCGGAGGCCTTTTCCGAGATGTTCGACGTGGTCATTCAGCTGGGCGCTATTTTGGCGGTGATCGTGCTGTTTTTCCATAAGCTCAATCCCTTCGCCCCCTCCAAGTCTCCCGTGGAGAAGAAAAGCACCTGGGGGCTGTGGTTCCGGGTCTGCGTGGCCGTTATTCCTTCGGCTGTCATCGGCGTGCTCTTGGACGACTGGCTGGACGAGCATCTGTACAACTACGTCACGGTGGCCATTGCGCTGGTGGTGTACGGCATTCTCTTCATTCTGATCGAAAAATTCAAGCCCACCGACAAGGCTCGCGTCCACGACGTAAGCAGCATCGACTACAAGCTGGCTTTTCTCATTGGCGCCTTCCAGATGCTGGCCCTGATTCCCGGCACCTCCCGCTCGGGCTCCACCATTCTGGGCGCTATGCTCCTGGGCTGCACACGCTCCGCCGCCGCCGAGTTCTCCTTCTTCATGGCCATCCCCACCATGCTGGGGGCCAGCCTTTTGAAGGTGGTCAAGCTCGCCCTCGAGGGTGTGACGGTTACCGCCCTGGAGTGGGGCATCCTCGCCGTGGGATGTGTCACCGCCTTTCTGGTCTCCCTCGCCGCCATCAAGTTCCTCATGGACTTTGTCAAGAAGCACAGCTTCGCCTCCTTCGGGTGGTATCGAATTGCGCTGGGTATTTTGGTGCTGGGGTATTTTCTGATATTCGGGCGGTAAAGTCATAGATACGAAGATACGAGATACAAAGATACAAGATATGTTTTCTGCCGCGTATCTCGTATCTCGTATCTCGTATCTTCTATCTCAATCGGAGGTCTCGTCATGTCCACAAAATCCAAGCTCCCCATCCCCTACCCCGTGGTGGTAGAGGGCAAATACGATAAAATACGGCTGTCCAATATTATTGACGCCCAGATCATCGTGACCGACGGGTTCGGTATTTTTAAAAAAGAGGAAAAGCGCCTCCTGCTCCGCAGGCTGGCCGCCGCCTCCCCTCTCATCGTGCTGACCGACAGCGACGGCGGTGGTAAGGTTATCCGCTCCCACCTGTCGGGGATGCTCCCCAAGGATCGCATCATCCCCCTGTACATCCCCCAGATCAAGGGCAAGGAGCGCCGCAAGGATAAACCCTCGGCGGCGGGAACCCTGGGCGTGGAGGGCATGGAGGATTCCCTGCTCCACGACCTGTTCGCGCCCTACGCCAAGGAGGGCGATCCCCTGACCCGCGCCGCCGAGAATCCCCTGTCCAAGGTGGATTTCTTTGAGGACGGGCTGACGGGCGGGGCGAACAGTACCCAGAAGCGGGACGAACTGGCCGTCAAGGTGGGGCTTCCCAAGGGGATGAGCGCCAACGCCCTGCTGGAGGCGCTGAAGCTGCTGGTGACCTATGAGGAATACCTCGCCCTTGTGGGCAGAGCAAAGGAATAACAAAAAGAACGGAGCGTTCCCAGGTGGGTTCGCTCCGTTTTTTTGGATGGTGAATTTCAAATTTGGGTTTGTCGGCGAGTTTGAAATATGAATTGTAGGGACGGGCGCCCACGACTGTCCGTGACCTACCCATTATAGTTTGTTACTGGATCAAGGATATTTCGGACAGACGAGCACCTCTCTCCCTACGGCTTCAATTTGTTGGTTGGATTCAAACTCTCCGACAAACCGCAATTTCTCTCACTCCCCGTTATTCATCCGGAACTGGAGGCTATACAGCTCGGCGTATGTGCCGCCATTGGCCATCAATGCGGCATGGTTCCCCTGCTCCACGATGCGGCCGTCGGCGATGACAGCGATCTCGTCGGCGTTCTTGATGGTGGACAGGCGGTGAGCCACCACGATGGTGGTTCTTCCCTTGCAAAGCTCGTCCAGAGCCTGCTGAATGAGGATCTCGGTGGTGTTGTCCAGGGCCGAGGTAGCTTCGTCCAGAATGAGGATGGGAGGATTCTTGAGGAACACGCGGGCGATGGACAGTCTCTGCTTCTGACCGCCCGAGAGGCGCACACCCCGCTCGCCGATGACGGTTTCGTAGCCGTTCTCCAAGGTCATGATGTAGTCGTGGATGTTGGCGCGCTTGGCGGCCTCGATGACCTCCTCCTCGGTGGCGTCCAAACGGCCGTAGAGGATGTTGTCGCGGATGGAGGCGTTGAACAGGTAGATATCCTGCTGAACGATACCGATGTTGCGGCGCACCGAGGCCATGGTGACGGTGTGCAGCTCCTTGCCGTCAATGAGGATCTCACCGTCCACGCAGTCGTAGAAGTGAGGAATGAGGTGGCAGATGGTGGTCTTACCGCCGCCCGAGGGGCCGACCAACGCGTAGGTCTGACCCTTTTTGACCTTGAGGGAAAGATCATCCAGCACGGGGTTGCTGTCCTCGTAGCGGTAGGAGACGTTACGAAGCTCGATATCGCCCTGCACCTCTCCGATATCCACCGCCCCGGGGGTGTCCTCCTCGGGGGCTTCGTCCATGATATCCACGAAGCGCTCAAAGCCGGTGACACCCGTCTGGTACTGCTCCATGAAGTTGATGAGGGTCATCACGGGGGCAATAAAGAGGTTGACCGACACGATAAAGGCGGAGTAGTCACCGAAATCAATGCTTCCGTTGTAGAGGAACAGACCGCCTGCGATGAGGATGATGACGTTGAAAATATCGGTAATGAAGGAGGTCATGGAGTGAAACTGACCCATGGCCTTGTAGGCCTTGCGGCGGGCAGACACGAACATGCCGTTGCCCTCCTGGAACTTCTCCTCCTCCTTGTCGGCGTTGGTGAAGGCCTTGGTGACGCGGATGCCCGAGATACTGCTCTCCAGAGAGGCGTTGATCT
>JAZRFR010000068.1:0-7261 GCA_045643785.1 Eubacteriales bacterium
TACCCCCTCAAGAACTTTCGAAACCATAATTCGAAAAAGAATCGGACAAGCATTGCTTGAAAATTTTTGGGATTCTCAAACCCTTTTTATAAAAAGGGTTTGAGTCGCCGGAGGCCGTTCTCGGTTTCCGCGTTTCTCTACCTATAAAATCCACAAATCAAAAAGGAATCGATTATGTTTGCTATTTACAAAAAGGAGCTTCGTTCCTTCTTCATCAACCCCATCGGGTACGTGTACACGGGGGCATTTCTGGGTCTGGCGGCGCTGATCTGCTGCTACACCACCATCATGTCCTCCAGCTACAGCACGTCCTTGTATTTCACCATCATGATGTTCGCTATGGGCATTCTGATCCCCCTGCTCACCATGCGCCTGTTCGCCGAGGAGCGAAAGCTCCGCACCGAGCAGCTCCTTCTGACCGCCCCCGTCACCATCACGGGCATGGTCATGGGTAAGTTCTTGGCCGCGCTGACGGTGTTCGGCGGCTCTCTCCTGGCCTCCTGCGTCAACTTCCTGCCCATTTACATGATCGCCGACGCCGAGCGTCAGGGTCAGTCCTTTGAGCATTACCACGTAGGCCCCGTAACGGGCGAGCTGATCGGCAATCTGATCGGTCTTCTGCTCATCGGCGCCGCCTTCATCGCTCTGGGCACCTTCATTTCCGCCCTCACCGAAAACCAGCTGGCCGCGGCTGTCATCACCATTTCGGTCATCGTGCTGATGCTGGGCGTGGGTCTGCTCAACAACTTCATCGACGTGTACTGGATCCGCACCGTCCTGTCCTGGATCTCCATCTACTCCCGCTTCGGCAATTTCCAGAACGGACTCTTTGACTTTGCCTCCATCCTCTACTACGCCTCCATCTGCTTCATCTTTGTGTTCCTGACCATCCGCGTCTACGAGAAGCGGAGATGGAACTGATAAGCGGTAGAAAGGATCATTTCACATGGCACATACAGCCTCCAAGAAAGCCCTCCGACACGGTGGCGTGACGGTGGCGCTGACGGTGCTGGTGGTGATCATCGCGATTCTGCTGAACGCATCGGTCACGACGCTGGCCATGCGCTACGGCTGGTTTATCAACATGAACCCCACCGCGCTCTACCCCGTCACCGACACCTGCTACGACTACCTGGATACCTACGTCATCCCTGACGCCAAGGAGGACATCCGCATCATCTTCTGCGACGATGAAAAGAACATCCGCGCGGACGGCACCCTGGCCTTCGTCCTCAACACCGCCGAGGAGCTGGCCGAGCGCTATCCCGATACCGTGACCATTGAATACCTCAACGTCTGGGAAAACCCCAAGATCGCCCGTGAGTACGGCGTGAAGGCCTCCACCTCGGTGGTGGTGGCATCCGGGGATGCCCACCGCGTTTGCACCCTGCGGGACTTCTTCCTGTTCCCCGCGAGCAACAGCGAACAGCCCGTGGCCTACACCGGCGAGAAGCGCTTTGCCGTCGCCATGAAGGCGGTGGTCTCTCCCGACGCCCCCGTGGCTTACTTCACCCTCAACCACGGCGAGGCCATGGAGGACTACGCCCTCATGTACGCCATCACCGACGCGGGCTACATGATCAACTACCTGGACGCCCTGAGCTTTGACATCCCCGAGGATTGCGGTCTCCTGGTCTCCTACAACCCCGCCCGTGACTTCACCGCCGTGGACGGCGTTTCGGGTGTCTCCGAAATCGACAAGCTGGACGCCTACCTTGCAAAGGGTGGCAAGTTCATGTGCTTCGTATCCGCCGACACCTTTGCCGCAGGCGGCTTCGAGCATATCGAGGGCTACCTGGCCGAGTGGGGCGTGACCTTCGCCCACGACACCGGCGCCGAGGGCGTGGAGGAATGCTTCGCCATTCGGGATACCGCCCACTCCCTGACCACCGACGGGTACACCCTCGTGGGTCGCATTCCCTCCGACGGACAGGGAAGCGAGATCATGGCGGATCTGAACGGTACCCTCCGCGCATCCAACGCCACGGTCATTACCGTAGCCGAGGGCTTCACCCCCTCGAACGGCGACTTTGTTCGCGGCAGCCGCACCCTGACTCCCCTGCTCCGCACCTACGCGGGCGCTGAGGCCTGGGCAGGCGGCCGTCCCGTGGATCGCACATCCGAGGGCTACAACCTCGTGACCCTCACCAAGGATTCGTCCACGGGCGGGTTCGTGCTGGCCTGCTCCTCCACCGAGTTCGCCACCGAAGCCACCCTCCAGTCGGGCGTCTACGACAACGGCCCCTTCCTGCTCACCGCCATGGAGGCTATGGGCAAGGGAGAGATCCCCATTGAATTGAAGTCCCAGCCCTTTGCGGATGAGACCATCCACATTCTGACCACCGCACAGGCCAGATATATCACCATTGCCCTGGTCGGCGTACCCGTCCTCGTGGTACTGATCGTAGGGCTCATCGTACTCGTCAGGAGGAAATTCGCATGAATCAAGAATCGAATATGCCTCGCAAGGGTACCCGCCGTGTCATCAATGCGGCCATCACCGTCTCGGTCATTGCCGCCGTGCTGGTGTTCAATATCCTGTTCTCCTTCGTGGCCGACCGCTTCATGTGGCAGGTGGACGAGACCGTGACCCGCTATACCACCCGTGAGGGCGTGTCCATGTACACCGCCACCGAGGAATTTCTGGACGTGGTCCGCGACTACGCCATCCCCATGGTGGAGAAAATGAATACCGAGCGCGCCGCCCGTGGGGAAGACCCCATCACCATCAACGTCAAGTTCTGCACCGAGCGGGATAAGGTCTACGAGGCCGACAAGCTGCGTATGATCCAGTATACCGCCCTGGCCCTGCAGAAGGAATTCCCCGATGCCGTCAAGGTGGAGTACCTGAACATTGAAAAGAACCCCTCCCAGGTGCAGAAGTACAAGGCAACCTCCTCCACGAGCATCTACGCCCATCAGATCATTTTCGAGTTCGGCACCGAGTTCCGCGTTTGCTCCTACGATTACTTCTTCCTGAAGAACGACACCTCCTCCTCGGAGCATTGGGCCTACAACGGCGAGCAGAAGATCGCCTCTCTGCTCCTGGCGCTGACCCGCGCCGAGTCCCCCATCGCCGCCTTCATCACCAATCACGGCGAGCAGAACGAGAACTGCAAGTCCTTCCGTAACCTCGTGGAGCGTGCGGGCTTTGACGTCATGGATATCGACCTCGCGAAGGACGAGATCCCCGAGAATTGCCGTCTGCTCATTTGCTACGATCCCCAGACCGATTTCCTGGGACTGGGCAATTCCGCCTTCACGGAAGGGGATGAGAGCGAGATCGACAAGCTGGACAAATTCCTGGATAAGGCCTACTCCTTTATGCTCTTCGTGGACAAGGATACCCCCGAGCTTCCCGTCCTGGAGGAGTACATGGAGGAATGGGGCGTGACGGTTGCCCGCGCCGAGAACGCCGAGGGCGATCTGGATACCCTGGTCATCCGCGACCAGACCATGAAGCTGGATAAGGACGGCTACATTCCCATGGCCGAGTACGTGACCACGGGCGGCGGCGCCTCCATCACCTCGGATATGCGGAACGTATCCTACCCCGCCAAGGTGGTGTTCCCCAACTCCACTGCGGTGGTCATGTCGGAATCCTACCGTACCACCCACGTGGTGCCCGACGACACCAACGAGGTCACCGAGCCCTACACCTACGGCTCCTACTACCGCAACGGCGTCAGCCGCTATTTCCACGACGTGTTCAAGACGGGGCCTTCCGCCTCTGCCGAGGCCTTCGGTAAGCAGTACCAGGTGGCCACCCAGCAGGCACGCTTCAACCTGATGACCATTTCCATCGAGTCCCGCAGTGTCAAGGAGACCAACTACCTGTCCACCCAGGAGCCCTCCTACGTGGCGGTGTTCGGCTCTACCGAGTTCGCCTCCGACACCATTCTGGATTCCGCCGCCTACGGCAACGCCGACGTGCTGACCGCCACCCTGCGCCACATGGGCCGCGAGGTCATGCCCGCCGATCTGGAATTCAAGGCCTTCAAGATTTACACGGTGGATACCGACGCCTATATCCCCTCTGCGGGTGAGACGGTGGGCACCACGATCGTTTTGACCCTCTTGCCCATCGCCGCATGCGCCATCGTGGGCATCTGCATCAACGTCAAGAGAAAGTACCGCTGATAAGGAGTAACCATGCAGGAAATACAACTGATATTCAATCCGGGCAAGGGAAGCGTTCCCCTGTCCCGCATCACGGCCGTGGTGGGGGATCGGGTGGGAGCTATGCCCAAGCCCACCCGCAAGGGCTATATCTTTGATGGCTGGTATCTTTGCCCGAACGGAGATCCCCATAGCCCCGACGCCCTGCGCATCACCGCCGAGACGACCCTGGATGCGGCTCTTTTGGGAGGAACGCTGACGGATCTGACCCTGGTGGCGCGCTGGAACAAGCCCGCGACCAAGGGGGCGTCTTCTTCCAAGAAATCCTCCTTTGCCACCCAGAAGCGCGCCGTCGTGGCGCTGGTGATCCTGTCCATTCTGTTGGCCGCCGCCTTTGGCATCGTGTCGATCATCGTGGACATCTATGAGTACACGGATCTGGACGGCGTGGAGTACACCATCAAGAAAAAGAAGGGCGAGTACGGCCTGTACAAGGACGGCGTGATCTGCGACGTGGACAAGGACGGCTACTACCTGACCGAGCTGGGCACCCAGCTGGAGATCAACCCCGAAACCGGCGAGTATGAAATTTACGCCGTCGTGGACACCGAGGGCACCGAGGTAGTGGGCGTACAGCAGCGCGTGCTGATGTTCAAGCAGCTCACCTACGACCAGTCCTCCACGAGAGACATGTCCCGCGTCATCAAGGAGATCGAGATCCACAACCAGAACGGGGCCTTCACCCTCACCCGCGGCGAGACCAACCGCTTTGAGGTGAAGGGTCATCCCACCGCAATCCTGGTGGACGAGCTGTTCGCCAAGCTGGCCAACGGCTGCGGCTACACCATCTCCATGCAGAGACTGGAAAATCCCGTCCGTCTGGAGGACGGCTCCATCGACTACTCCGAGTACGGTCTGGCTCCCGAAACCAGAACCAAGCTGGACGAGGAAGGGAAGGAAGTCCTGGACGACAAGGGTAATCCCGTCACCTACGACTACGAGCCCACCTGGTATACCGTCACCACCATGACGGGAGAGACCTATAGGGTCACGCTGGGTGACGCCACGGTATCGGGCGCCGGTTACTACGCCCGCTACGAGGGTCGGGATACCGTCTACATTCTGGCGTCTGCCCACATGGACGAGGCGGTTCTGCAGCCCATCGAGGCGCTGATCACCCCCATGATGGTGTATCCCATGTCCCTGAACACCTACTTCCAGGTATCCAATTTCACCTATCGGACGGATATCGACCACGACGCCATCTACAAAGAGATGGTGCTGAAGCTGGTCGGTTTGGATATGGATACTCTGGAGCCCGACGAGAACGGGGAATACCCTGCTGACGTCAAGGAGAAGCTGGAAGCTGCGTCCAAGCAGATCGAGGCTATGGACGAAAAGGAATTCGCCGAGCTGTACGATCCCCTCTTTGAGAAGCATTCCAGACTGGTCACCGCCTTCTCCTTCATTGATATGGATATCCGTCAGAACACCCTCTACTCGTCTCTGCCCTACCAGATGTCCTCCCACTACATGGCGGGATATCTCCCCAACTCCGACAACATCGGCAACGAGGTACTGCAGAAGCTGTACAGCATGACCTTCGACCGTGTGGAGGTGCTGAGCCCCGACGACGACGAGCTGGCGGCCTATGGCCTTGACGAGCCTGCCCACGATATTTCCTTCGGCTACAAGGATGCTCAGGGGCAGAAGTGGAGCAACCATTTCATCGTCAGCGAAAAGACCGAGGACGGAAAATACTACGCCTACTCCGAGATCTACGACATGATCCTGTGCGTTTCCGAGAGCCAGATGACCTATCTGGAATGGGAGGAGATTGAGTGGTACGAGCGGGAGTACTTCCTGTTCAACATCGCTCACGTGCAGCAGATCAAGCTGGAGGGCGCAGGGATCAAGACCCCCATCGACTTCACGCTGGATAACTCCAAGTCGGATCAGTCCGAGGGCATGAATTCGGATAAGCTGGAGATCTACGCCAACGGTCAGCTTATGGATTACACCCTGACCGTGACCAAGCCTTCGGGCTCTCAGACCACCGAGACCTCCACCTACAACTTCAAGCGCTTCTTCCAGGCGCTCCTGACGGCTTCCATGGAGGGCAACGCCGAGCTTTCCGAGGAAGAAATGAAGGCCTTCCGCGAGACCCCCGACGAGGATTGCTACCTGAAGATCACCATTCACGCCGCCGACGGCAAGGGTGAGACCGCCGATCTGGTCTACCGCTTCTACCGCTACACCGAGCGCAAGGCTTACTTCACCGTGGAAGTGCTGAACGGTGCCGTGGATTCCAACACCCCCGAAAAGGGGCAGGGAACCTTCTACGTGCTCAGCTCCTTCTGCGACAAGCTGGTGGCCGACGCCTACCGCTTCATGGAAGGCACCGAGATCGTGGTGAACTCCAAGAACTAATCGGGGCTCTGCCAAGGGGCTTTGCCCCTTGGATCCCCACCAAAGGGACTTTTTGAAAAAAGTCCCTTTGGAAACCTCAAAAACTTGAACAAGAGTTTTATTCTTGTGACAAATCTTTTTGCTTTGACGAAAGGATCATACGACTATGGCAAAACTTCAAATTCGCAAGGTGGGTGACGACGTCCTCCGCAAGGTCTGCCGCCCCGTGGACACCATTACTCCCCGTGTACTGACCCTGCTGGACGACATGCTTGAGACCATGCGCGCCGCAAACGGCGTGGGTCTGGCCGCGCCTCAGGTGGGCATTCTCCGCCGCATCGTGGTGGTGGAGGTTGAGCCCGGCGAGGTCTACGAGCTGATCAACCCCAAGATCATCGCCTACTCCGGCGAGCAGGACGGCCAGGAGGGCTGTCTCTCTGTCCCCGGCCAGTGGGGCATGGTCAAGCGCCCCATGAACGTTACCGTCCGCGCCCTCAACCGCAAGGGCGAGACCGTGGAGATCACCGGCCACGAGCTGCTGGCCCGCTGCTTCTGCCACGAGCTGGATCACCTGGACGGTACCCTCTATACCGACAAGGCCTACTCCATGGATGAGGATGACGAGTAAGAACGGAGAACGCAAGGGGGAAACTTCTTGAAAGAAGTTTCCCCCTTGACCCCCTTCAAGAACTTTCAAATAGGGATATAGGATGAAAAAATATATATCTATTTG
>JAZRFR010000069.1:0-6959 GCA_045643785.1 Eubacteriales bacterium
AAATATGAAAAAAAAGGCCGCCATTGAGCTCAATGGCACCCTTTTTCTATGTGATCAGACAAGAAATTAACCGATGATCTGGTCGTAATCCATCTCCTCGTAGCTGTCAGCGTCAGCGGGAGCGGTGATGGGCTTGACGTTGTCGTAAGCGTACTTGGCGTTCATGGTCATGGTGGTGGTGACGGTCTCGCCTGCTACCGTAATGGTGTAGGCAACCGACAGAGCCATGGTCTCGTACTTACCGTCGGCAATGGTGATCTTGAAGGACAGATCGCCGATGGAGGCGGTGGCATCCATGGAGGAGAGAGTATCGGCCAGCATCTTGTTGAGCTCCTCGGTGCCCTCGGTGGTGATACCGGTGCAGGTGATGACCTGCTTGCCGTCTACGGTCTCCAGGGTCAGGGTCTCAAAGTTGGCAGAGCTGATGGGCATCTGGGTGTTGCTCTCTTCGTTGATCTCCTTGTACTGCTCGTCGGTCAAGGTGGCCTTCATCTTCGCGGTTTGTCCAAAGAGGGACAGCTCGTAGTACAGAACCTTATCTACGATGATCATGTCAAAGCTGGCGGTCATACCCATGGACTCGGTAGAAACGTTGAATGCTATGTTTTCGCCGTCAACAGTAACGGGGATCTCCATGTTCATAGCCTCAAAGATCTCGTTGACCTCTGCGTTATCGCTCTTGAAGTTCATGGCCATGGTGACGGTGTAGGGAGCGTCCAGCAGAGCCTGGTCTGCTTTCTTGATGGCGGAGGCGGCGGTGACGGCTTCGCAGGAAGCGAAGGCGCAGACGCTCATGGCAAGCATGGCGATCATCAGCGCGATGGAAATGATTTTCTTCATAACGATATTCTCCTTTTTCATATTGTGCGAGGGGTTCTGCTCGGCAAAACCCTTCACTACCCCCATTATAGACCCAAACAGGAGATTTGTCAATGTACAGATTGCATGATATTTGACGGCTGATTTGTTAAAAATAACAAAATCGCCGTCATTCCCATAGGAAAACGGCGATTTATTACAGGTAAGAAATCAGAATTTCAGATCCACGTCTACGGGCATACCCGTGCGGTCGGACTCGAAGGCGGCCTCCATGATGAGCATATCCACCATCATCTCGTGATGGGTGACGATCTGCTCGCACTCGCCGTCAATGGCACGAACCCAGTTGCGGTAGTAGTCGTGGACGTCTGCGGCGGGCTGAGGAATAAACTTCTCGGAAATGGACTGCTCGTTTCTGGGCGCCATGGTCTTGGTGATACCGGCGGCGGTGACTACGGGCACCACTTCCTTCTCGTTGTAGTTGTGGCACCAGACCACGCGGGCGGGCTGACCCCAGTCGGGAATGAGCGCGGCGCCGTCGCGGCCGATCATGTAAAAGCGGGACAGGCCGATGAAGTTGGAGGTACCCACCTCCACGTGAACCGACAGGTCGTTCTCAAAGTACATCTCCAGCTTGAAGCCGTCGTCTACCAGCTCGTTGGTGATGTGGTCGCACTTGCACCAGATCTTCTTGAGGCGCTTGTCCTTGACGATACCCATGATCTGGTCGATGAGGTGAATACCCCAGTCCAGGATCATGCCGCCGCCCTGCTCGGGAAGCTGACGCCAGTCGCCGGGAATGCCGCGGGAGCCGTGGCAACGGGACTCGATGTGGTGAACGGGGCCCAGTTCTCCGCTGTTGTAGATGTCCCGCATGACCAGGAACTCACCGTCCCAACGGCGGTTCTGGTGAACCGTGAACAGGCGGTTTGCGGCCTTGGATGCGTCGATCATTTCCTGCAGATCAGCCGAGGACAGGGTCACGGGCTTCTCGCAGATGACGTGCTTGCCGGCAGCCAGCGCCTGCAGAGCCAGAGGCTTGTGCATGTCGTTGGGGACGGCGATGGTCACGAAATCAATGGCAGGGTCAGCCAGAAGCTGCTCCAGAGAAGCGTAAGCGTGAATGCCCTTGGATTCTGCGAGCGCGCATCGCTCGGGTTTGATATCGTAAATGCCCATCAGGTTGACGACGTCGCTGTTCTTGAGGAAATCCCCGTGCCAGCCGCCCATGCCGCCGTAACCGATGATTGCGCCATTTTTCTTTGCCATGATGAAATATCCTTTCTTATAAAAGATGTTCCCCCGCGGAAGAATATCCAACGGTCAGCCATATTATACAACAGATTTCAAAAAAATGCAAGGGCTTTTGCTGAATTTGAAACAAAAACTTTCGTGTATTTTGCAGTGATGTCTTGCAATCTTGCACACTTTGTGGTATGATATTATCGTAATCATCCCCAAGGAGGATAAATCCATGAAGAATGCTACCGTAATCATACTGGCGGGGCAGTCCAACGCCGTGGGCGTGGGACACGTATGCTACCTCCCTCGCCATTTTTCAGCCGAAAAGGTTCGTGAATACGAGGCGGGCTATGACCGCGTACATATTAACTACTATTCCCACGATAAAAAGAGCAACGGCTTTGTTTCTGCGGGCTTGGGCTGTACCGAGGTCAGCAAGCTGACCGTCGGCCCCGAGGTGGGCATCGCGGAATGGTTTTCTGAAACCTATCTCGGTGAAGAATTGTTCATCGTCAAGTGCGCCTATGGCGGCACCTCCATGTGGCGGGATTGGCTGTCTACCTCCGACGAGGGCTACGACCCCACCGCCTACGCCGACCAGGTTCCCAACGTGGTGGATTCCATCAATCGCGGAGAGCCTCTGCGGGCGGGATGGTGCTACAACGAGCTGGTCAAGCTGACCCGCGAAAGCCTGGATGTGCTGAAGGGCGAGGGGTACGAGCCCCGTATCCGCGGCTTCTGCTGGATGCAGGGTGAGGCCGATGCCTGTATGGAGGAGCCCTTGCATCGGTACGCCGAGCGTTACCACAACCTGCTGACGGATTTTTCTGCCGCCTTTGCCGATACCGTGGACGGTTGCCTGTTCGTGGATGCCGGCATATCCGAGATCTGGCCCTTCTACCGTGAGATGAACGAGATCAAGGCCGCCTATGCCGCCGTCCGTGAGAATTGCGTTTTCGTGGACACCATAGCCGCCGGTCTGACCACCGGGCACGAACCCGAGGGAGAGGTGGATATCTACCATTACGATTCCGATTCTGTCATCAAGCTGGGACATCTGTTCGGAGAAGCCCTGAAACCCTCGCTCGCCATTCATTAAACGATTCTAACACCGGGAGGAATGTTTGGTATGAAATCATACGTCCGTGTATTGCTTGTTGCCATCCTGTTTGCGCTTGCTCTGGGCCTGTGCCTGACCGCGTGCAACAATGGCGCCGATCAGCCTGCTGAGACCACCGTCGCAGCAGAAAACACCGAAGCGCCCACAGAAGCACCTACCGAGCCCGCCGGTTCGGCTGATGCGACCGAAGCGCCCACGGAAGCACCCACCGAGCCTGTAACCGAGCCCGAGACCCAGGCGCCTGTCCTGATGACCGTGGTGGATCTGGACAAGGCGGAAGGTGTGGACGCATCCGATTACTTTACCCGCGCTACCAAGTGTGATATCACCCAGGTGACCGATGAGACCGAGGGCAAGGTCATCCGCCTGACTACCAAGGGAGTTGGCGAAATGGGAACCGCCAAGCCCTCTGCATACTTTGAACTGGCTGATCTGGTGGAGAAAATGGGCGGTATCATGCCCAAGACCACCGAGTATCCCCACGTAGTGCTGAAGGTCAGAGCTCACGAGCTGTGGAGCCGCAGTTTCTCCTTCTTCGGCGGAGCAACCCTGCGCGAAGCAGCGAAGTTCGATGGCTTTGCCCGCATTACCCGCGTGGCCGACAGCGAGGACTGGCAGTACGTGTACCTGAATCTAACTCCCTTTACCCAGGATTGGGAGGTCTTCTATCTCAACTTTGAGCAGGCCGCAGGGAAGAACGGAGAGTATATGGATATCGCCGAGGTGCATTTCTTTGCTACCGCCGAGGAAGCGGCCGCCCTTTGCCCCGCTGTCAACAATACCTACCCCATCATTGAGCAGACTCTGGAGGATTACACCCTCAAGGTCATGTCCTTCAACGTTCAGACCGAGAACGGTACTCAGGTCAACTTCGACCTGCGCGCCGAGCTGCTGCGCGACCTTTTGGATCAGCTGCAGCCCGATTCCATCGGTATGCAGGAGGTAACCACGGGGTGGATCTACCGCATGGATACCTTTGCCTTCAACGACAGCTACGCCGGTGTGGGCGAGGGCCGTACCCCCGGTGGCGAGGCCAGCTCCATTTACTACCGCAAGGATAAGTTCGAGCTGGTAGATTCCGGTACCTTCTGGCTGTCGGACACCCCCGATAAAATGGGTTCTTCCTTCGCAAATGCCAACTATCCCCGCATCTGCACCTGGGCTCGCCTCAAGGATAAGGCTACGGGCTTTGAGTACATTCACCTGAATACCCACCTGGATCACAACGGAAACAACTCCTCCTCGGACGGCCGCGCCATCCGTACCAAGCAGGTTCGGGTCATTTTGGAATTCATTCAGACCCTTCCCGATCTGCCCATGGTTCTGACGGGAGATTTTAATCAGGCATTTACTTCTTCCAAGGATAACGTATATGCCATGTTCAAGAACGTGACGGGTCAGGAGAGCTTTACCACCGATGACGGCGTAGAGATCAAGGGTAACTTCTCGGATGCCCGCGCAGACGCCAAGGATACCGTCAGCCCCGACGCCTGGGCCTCCATGACTTCCTCCTGGCAGGAGGGTGATAAGTACAACCCCGCCAAGAAGCCCATCGACTACGTGTTCTACACCGCCGAGGACTTCGATGCCATGGTCTACCGCAACATTCACTACCACCGCGACGGCATTTATATGTCGGATCACCTGCCCCAGTACTGCGAGCTGCACGTAAAGGTAGCCGTAGATGGCGAATGATCCGAGGGAGATTACCATGAAGAAAATCATACGGATTTTGTTGGCAGCGGCGTTCCTGTTCGTCTGCCTGACCGCGCTTGCCTTGACGACTGCCGCGGAAGCGGAGTTCGAGATGGAGATTCCCTATGGGAAACCCACCGTGGACGGTGTGATCGAGGACGGCGAGTACAAGGCAACCTACGTCATGGATAAGGATTCCGCCGCCGCCTGGGTCGGTGAAGTGGGGAGATCCAAGGTCACCTGGCATCTGGCCTGGGACGAGGGAGGCCTCTACTACGCAGGCACCATCAATGACCGCACGCCTGCTTGGAGAGGCGAGAATACCCATTGGGTAGGCATTGACTGTTTGGAATTGGCCATCAATCCCGGACTTCTGCTGGGGGGCGACGTGGCCGAGGGTATCTTCTTTTCCTTCGGCTCCACCGCGGACGGAAAGATCGTAGCCTGGAGGCATAACTTTGCCGATGGCTTGGTATCCGAGCAGGTCACGGGTGTGAATGTGGGGCATGTGGAAGGAACAACGGCCTACACCATGGAGGTATACATTCCTTGGTCGTTGGTGCAGATCGACGAGTTCTGTACCGTGGGCGGGAAGACCGACATCTATTTGGATTCCACGGGTTGGAATCCCGAGGTGGGCGCACAGCTGGGGCTTCTCCCCTGTGCCATTGACTCGCTGGATGACCATGGCGGCAATATCATTGCCTACAAGTTCAACGGCACGGATTTCATCGCCAAGGACTTCGTGGTGGCTACGCTGGCAGACGCAAACGGAAATACCACGGCTGTGACCGAGGAACCCACCGAAGCACCCACCGAGGCACCGGCTGAAGCGCCGGCTGAAACAGAGGCCAATACCGTCCCCGCAACCGAAACGACGGCAGGTGCCCCCGATCCCGAGCCCGCCAAGGGCGGTTGCGCCGGTTCGGCAGCTTTCAGCGCGTTGCTGCTGCTCGTGCCCATTGCATACACTTCTCTCCGTAAGCGGGAGGACTGATGATCGAATACGAAAAGCCACCCGATGGGTGGCTTTTCGTATGGTGGTATTTACGCCCAATTCTCTACGAATTTCAGCATGACCTTGGTTGCCGTCTCGGCGGCGGCGGCCAGGAAGGTGGGGTAATCGGCAAAGGCCTGCTCGTCTCCGCCGTCGGAAATGGCGCGGAGAATGCCGTAGGGCACGTTGTTGACGTAGCACACCTGCCCGATGGCGGCACCCTCCATTTCGCAGGCGATGACAGGCTTTCCCTCGGCCTCAAAGTTCTCGCGGATGCGTACCTTGTGGTCGGCATGGCAGATGAACTGATCTCCCGAGGCTACGGTGCCCCGCTGATAGGGAACGCCTTCACCGGCCACGGCGGCGGCCAGAGCGTCCGTAACGGTGGGATCGGTGGGGATGTAGATGATGTTGATGCCCGAGATCAGACCCACGGGGTCACCGATGGGGGAGGTATCCATGTCGTGCTGGACGACCTGATCTGCCAGGGCGATCTGCCCGATGGACAGGGTATCCGACAGGGTGCCTGCCACGCCGCTGTTGACAATGCAGTCGGGGGCGTACTTCAGGATCATGGTTTGGGCGCACATGGCGGCAAACACCTTGCCGATGCCGCACTTGGCGCAGACGACCTTTTTGCCCAGCAGGTCGCCGTAGACAAAGGTCATGTTACCCACGGTCTCGGTTGCGGTATTCTCCATGGCGGAGCATAGTGCTTCCACCTCGATCTGCATGGCTCCGATGATGCCGATGGCGGCTTTTTTCAAATGACTCATAGCTGTATGTCCTCCGTAAGGCGATGTTTGGGAATATTGTACCACAGAGGGCGGTCTTTGTCAAGGTGGCCGTGGGGGGGATCGGGATTTTCCCGGGAAAATCCCGAAAAAAACAGAAAATCACGGTAAAAAATCCACTTTTTGGCCATGCCCCATTTACAAGAACGGAAAAATATGCTACAATACCCGTATAGGAAATCACCCCGAAAGGAGTCTTCATATGAGCATCGCCGTATCCAAGAATTCCCTGTCCAACCGCCGTTTGTACCTGAAGAACCGCCGCACCTTAGTGAGCTTCTCCGAGGAGGGT
>JAZRFR010000070.1:0-9207 GCA_045643785.1 Eubacteriales bacterium
GAGGAAGAATTCTGTACCGCGCCTGAGGCCTGCGGCGGATGTGTGTACCGCCACCTCAAGTATGAGGACGAGCTAATCTCCAAGCACAGTCGCGTGGAGAAGGCGTTCCGTCAGGCAGGGCTGTCCGACGTGGTCATTCGCCCCGTTCTGACCGTAAAGCGGAACGGCAAACATGTAACGAAGGGCTACCGCAACAAGGGGATGTACCCCGTGAGACAGGGAAAGAACGGGATGGAGGCGGGTTTTTACGCCGCCAAGACCCACAAGGTCATTCCCTGCTTTGACTGCGCCCTTCAGCCCGATGCCTTCGGTGAGCTGGTACGCGCCGTGTGCAAGCTCTGCGACAAGTACCGCGTGACGGCTTATGACGAGCCACCCAACGGAGTTGGGTGCGGAAAAGGCACCCTCCGCCACATATACCTCCGTTCTGCCGCCGACGGGACGACTTTGCTGACGCTGGTCATCAACGACACTCGCCTGCACCAGAAGGCCGCCGAGGGGCTGGTACATGAGTTGGTGGGTCGGTTCCCAACCCTGTGCGGGATTCTTTTGAATATCAACCGCGAGAACACCAACGTGGTGCTGGGGGACAAGTTCGTGACCCTGTGGGGCAAGGACTATCTGGAGGATATCCTCTGCGGCAAGAAGCTCCGCCTGTCTGCGGGGTCTTTCTATCAGGTCAATCACGACGCCGCCGAGCTACTCTACAACACCGCCGCCGACATGGCGGGGCTGACGGGAACCGAGCATCTCCTCGACCTCTACTGCGGCGCGGGGAGCATCGGACTGTCCATGGCCGACCGCGTGGCCGACGTGACGGGTATCGAGATTATCCCCGAGGCGGTGGAGTGCGCCAAGGTCAACGCCGCTCTCAACGGGCTGGGTGCCGACCGCGCGCGATTCTTCTGTGGAGATGCGTCGGACGCGCATAAATTCCTGTCCGCCGCCGAGGCAGGCGGTGCGCCCGCCCCCGATCTGGCGATCATCGACCCTCCCCGCAAGGGTACGACCCGCGAGTTGATCGAGGAAATCGCCGCGCGGGACATCAAGCGGGTGGTGTACATCTCCTGCGAGCCCGAGACTCTGGGACGGGATTGTGCCGTGTTCCGGGAGTTTGGGTATAGCATTGGAGAGGTGAAGCCGGTGGATCTGTTCCCGAGGACGGGGCATGTGGAAAATGTCGTTTGTCTGACGAGAAAATCTTAATCGTTTGTAGGGACCGGCCTCCCGGACGGTCCGCATATATCATAAACCCGACAACGAACTTTGACGGGTTGATCTCAGACCGTCGGGACACCGACCCCTACAGAATCATATTCAAATTCGCGAAAAAAACAAAGACTGTTATGAAATTCATTCTATAAGGAGTTTGTTATGAACGAGAAAGAAAGCAAAGAGGTGTAGGTAGCATCCGAACCCGAAAAGAAATCCACCACCGTAGCAGTAAACGATTTTTTCAAAAAAGCCGCCGTCGTAGGCAAAAAAGTTGCTGTAAATGTGCAGGAAGCCGCCATCGTTACTTCTGAAAAAATCAAAGAAGATAACAAAAATCGAAGATTAAAAAAGTATCATCCCGTTACACTCAAAGAATACAAGAGCAAAAAATTTAACCTTCCCAATGTCATAAAAATCGTCGATGATGCGGAAACAAAACACATCGATGTGTGCGAGGATGCCATTGGACGGCTTGTAAACGAAAAAAATGTCGAAATCTTCTACATAAACGACGAATTTGTTTCTGCATGCGGTTTGCATTTCGTGCCCGCACCTGTCTGTGATGGTATCTATCATGTAGACAATTTTGACCGTTCACGCTTCATTCGCACGGATGAAATTTTCAGCAAAGCATTGGAAGAAAAGCTCGCTGAGTTAGAGCATATCGCATTCTGTTTGGGGGCACGGTGTTGTTCTATTGAAATTGTAGAGGATAATCGTGAGAGCAACGAGAAAAAAACGAAAAGCGAAACTTCTATGTATGATAGTGAAAAAGAAAATACGGCATCCGTTGAAAGCAAGAACACCGCCAAGAGAAACAACCGAGGTAAAATTAATACGACCTTTTCCCAAAACACCATTCCCCAACATCCCCGCCTGAAATGGTTTGCACATAACGACAACATTCGCAATCTGATTGAAATGAGATTATCGGCAAGCGGCTCGGTGCGCTCCAAAACTTTAGAACTGAGCGGCACCAGTTCTGCATCTATGACGCAAAAAGCCGCTATTGCCATTGACCACGAAATTGCAAAAATGGGTATTAAATCAAAAAACAATATAGAGAAACAAGCCCAAATCGAAAAGAACAGTAAACTGATTTTTGAGGTAATATTCGAAGAATAAAAAAGAAAGGATCCCCCACCATGTCCCCCCTCATAATCGCCATCATTCTCTTTGCCGTCACCTACGTGTTCCTGTTCGCCCTGCCGAAATTCCGCTCTTACATAGCTCTGGGCTCGGCCGTGGTCTTCTCGGTGTGGCTGACCTTCTTCTGCGCCGATATTGAGTTCGGTCTCGGTACCATCGTCGGTGCCATAGATTTCAACATCCTCATGATGATATCGGGAACCATGGGTATCGTGACCCTATTCATTGAATCCAAAATGCCCATGCGCATCGCCGACGTGATGCTGTCCAAATTCAAGAACGTCAAGATGGCCATCGTGGCTATGGCGGTGCTTGCGGGCGTGGTGTCGGCCTTCGTGGACAACGTGGCCACCGTGCTTATGATCGCACCCATCGCTTTGGCGGTATGCAAGAAGCAGAACATGTCCCCCGTGCCGGCCATCATCTCCATCGCCGTCTCCTCCAATCTCCAGGGCGCGGCGACTCTGGTGGGCGACACTACTTCCATCCTGCTGGGCGGCTACGCCGATATGACCTTCTTTGATTTCTTCGTTTTCAAGGGTCGTCCCGGTATCTTCTGGGCGGTGGAGCTGGGCGCGGCGCTGACCGTTCTCATTCTGCTCTTCCTCTTCCGCAAGGAGACCAATCCTCTGACGCTGACCGACCGCACCGAGGTCAAGGATTACGTTCCCTCCTTCCTGATGGGCGGCGTGGTGGTTGCCCTGATCATGGCTTCTTTCATTCCCGAGCCCGCAGAAGGCGCGCTTCTGACCCTGTACAACCTTCGCAACGGTATCATCTGCATCACGCTTCTGGCGGTGGGCATCATCATCAACCTCTGCCGCACCAAGAGCTTTGCCTCCACCAAGGGCGTGTTCAAGGAGATGGACTACCAGACCCTGCTCCTTCTGGCTTCCCTGTTCGTGGTCATTCAGGGCATCACCTCCGCCGGCGTTATTGACAAGCTTGCCGAGCTGCTGGTCACTCTGGGCGGCGGCAACCTGTTCCTCATGTACACCGTCATCGTCTTTGCCTCGGTGCTGATCTCGGCTGTGGTGGACAACATTCCCTACGTGCTGACCATGCTCCCCGTGGTGACGGGCGTAGCGACGGCCATGGGCGTGGAGCCCTACGTTCTGTACTTCGGTCTCTTGGTGGGCGCGACTCTGGGCGGCAACATTACCCCCATCGGCGCCAGCGCCAACATCACGGGCATCGGTATCCTCCGCAAGGAGGGGTACGAGGTCAAGGCCGGGGACTTCATGAAGATCAGCGTGCCCTTTACCCTCACGGCGGTTCTGTCAGGTTACCTGTTTATTTGGGTGTTCTGGGGACTGCTGTAATCGAAACTCCATATAAGAAGGAAGTCCCTCATGCGTTTTCTGCATGAGGGACTTCCTTTTTTTAAGGCCTTGGGGACTTTTGGTGGATAAAATATCATTTGAATTGGGGTTTGCAGGGGCTTTGCACCTGCCCCCAACAATCCCCTTTTGGAAAAGGGGATTGACCCCTAAAACCTTCAAAAAGGCATATGTAACAATTTGTTTTGGATGTTTCAGGAGGTCTTGGAAGCTTTTTCAAAAGAGCTCCACGTGGGGGTCGAGGGGGGAAAGCCCCCTCGATAGTCCCCCGATTACAGATCAAAATATTTCTTCTGCATAGCGGGGAGCTGACCCTTCATGGCCGCCAGGACGGCGGTGGCCTGCTTATCCCCTGCAAAGTGACGGCGGAGGTAGTAGCCCTCGGCGCGGCAGATCTCGTCGTGGAGGGGGAAATAGTTTTCCATGAGGAAGCAGCCGTAGCGCACCCAGCGGAAGTCGCCCACCAGGCGGTACTCGGCGCTGATGGTGTCCACCGCCACCGAATACTTGTCCTTGATGGCGGATACCAGCCCCTCGCGGGTGTTCTCCTTGGCAAAGACGATGGTGGAGCAGATGAGGGCGTTGCGGTTATGCTCGGCGGCAGAGTTGTGGCTATCGGTGGAGCCCACTACGGGATGGTCGATGCCATGCTCCCGCATCTCGTAGTAGAGGGAGGTTTGGAAACCGTTGTGGGAGAAGTAGTTCTCACCGCCCAACACCTCGAAGGCGTCGAAGGGCTTGTTCTTGTAGATGAACTCGGTATACTCCTCGGGGAGCTGCATGAGCTGGCAGAGCCAGTAGGGGTGGGGGAAGATACCCAGACCGCCGTTTTTCTGCATATGCTCATAGATCCACTCCAGCACAGCGTAGCTCAGGCGTTCGGAACGATTCGCTAGCGGCACGTTCCCGGAGCGCTTCTCGATCATGGCGATGAACTCGTCGTGGGTCATGGGGTCGGGGGCGTTGCCGTCAAAGCTTCTCCATTCCAGGTCGTTCCCTGCGCGGACACTGTTGGGACGGCCCTCGATGAGGGCGTTGATGCTGTAGGTGCCTCCGAAGTTTACGTAGTGGACGTCGTTGAGGGGAAGGTGAACCTCCTCACCGGGAATAATGGCCACGTCACTGATGTCCCCGTAGCGGCGGATGGCCTCCAGGGAGGGATAGTAACGCTCGTGGTCGGAGATGACCATGAAATCGTAGCCGTGGCCGCGATAGTTGGCCACCACGTTCACGGGGTCGTCGTGTCCGTCGGAGTAGCAGGTGTGGAGATGCAGATCACCGCGTTGAGGGATGCGTCCTGCCATATCCTCGGCAAGACAGTAGACCGACAGAGTGGCAAAGCGGCGGTCGCCGTCCCAGAGGTTGATATAGTATTCACCCTCGCCCTCAAAGTAGGCGGTGATGCGGAGGCAACCGTCTGCATCGGGGGTCAGGGACAGAGTGGTGCGGCCGCTACGCTCGGGGTAGGTGCTGGGGTTGCCCTGATTGACCTTGAGTACCTGCACGTTGTAGGTCTTGTCGGCCTTGAACGCGGAATTGATCCCCAGAGGCTGAATCGTCACCGTAGTCTCACGGTCGCCGAGGAATACCTTGGGGAAGATATCGTAATCGTAGAATACGTGTTTCATGGTGAATTCTCCTTTTTGCGATGATACTTCGGGGATGAGGTTGTCCCGTTGAACAGGTCAGAAGCGGATCCCCTTCAGGGCAGGGTAAAGTCGGCGGTACACGTCGTAGCCGCGGTCGTAGACGGCTTTCAGCTCGGGATCGCACTTGACCGCCAAAGTCTTTTTGACGGTAGCATCGGCCGCCTCGTACACACTTGCGTACTCCCCGCAAGCGGTCATGGCCAAGAGAGCTCCGCCCATGGAGGGGCCTTGCTCGGTTTCGGTGAGGTAGATGTCCGCGCCGAGGATGTTTGCGATCACGGTCTGCCAGACACGGCTGACCGCGCCGCCGCCGCAGAGAACGGCCTTATCCACGGTCACGCCGCCCGCTTCCACGCAGTCACGGAGGGCGTAGGCCACACCTTCCAGGACAGCCAGGTTCATGTCCTCACGGGTGGTGGTGGCAGACAGACCGATAAAGGCGCCTCTGGCGTTGACATCATTGTGGGGGCAACGCTCGCCCGTCAGGTAGGGCAGGAAATACACGCCGGTTTTGCCGTAGTTGGGTTCAGCGGGATCGCCGTAATTGGTGTCCAGAATATCCCGGATCCACCACTTGTTGCAGGAGGCGGCAGAAAGGATACAACCCATGAGGTGGAACTTGCCGTTAGAATGGGCGAAGTTGTGGAGAGCCGTACCGCACGCGGTGTTGAACTCGTCGCAGGGCAGGAAGATGGTGCCGCTGGTACCCAGGGAGATGCTGCAATCCCCATCGCGCAGGGTGTTGGTACCCACGGCCGCGCCTGCATTGTCGCCAGCTCCCGCGCAAAGGATGGCATTCGGGAGGCCGAATTCTGCCTTGAGCTTCCCTGTCGCCTCGTAGCTCTCAAAGAGGGTGGGGAGCATATCCATCGTGATGCCGCAGAGGTCGCACATCTCGGGAGACCAGCATTTGTTCTGCACGTCCAGAAGGAGCATACCCGCCGCGTCGGAGTACTCGGAGGAGAATACGCCCGTCAGCTTGTACGCGAGGTAGTCCTTAGGCAGGCAGATCTTCTTGGCTCGTTCGAAGTTCTCGGGCTCGTTCTCCTTGACCCAAAGGATTTTGGGGGCGGTGAAACCGGGGAAAGCGATGTTGCCCGTCAGAGCGGGGAGAGTGCCGAGGCTGTTGAGATAAGCCGTTTCTTCGGCGCTCCGTCCGTCGTTCCAGAGGATAGCGGGGCGGATGACCTCGTCCTGCTCGTCCAGCATGACCAGACCGTGCATCTGTCCAGCGATGCCGATGCCCTTGATTTCATCTTCCCTGCCCTTGGACAGAACCGACAGAATTTCAACGGCGGCCTTGTACCAGTCGGTGGGATCCTGCTCGCTCCAGTTGGTGTGAGGGGTAGAGACGGGGTAGCTGACGCTATGCTCCGCCAGAACGGCACCCTCACGGTTTGTGAGGATGCCCTTGCAGGCGGAGGTGCCCAAATCAATACCAATATAGTAGTTCATAGGTTGATCTCCTTAACTGTGAAAGCCGAAGGCGTCCACAGAGACGTGAGCCTCGCTTTCGTTGTAGTAGAATTTCCAGGTCACCGTGTGCCGTCCGCTGAGAGCGGACATGGACGCGGTGGCATCGGCGTAGCCCTCGGTGGGCGCAACCTTCATGTCGGCGTGATACATTCCGTCGATATACAACTCCACACGGCAGACGACCGGGGTGTTGATCCGCATCTGCATATAGGTCTCGCCCTTGAAATCCAGATAGCGGAAAAGCGCCGTGTCCCCGTCTCTGATCTCGGAGAGCACCAGATTCTCGGGAGAAGCTTCATCCCCTGCAATACGAACGTGACCGCTCAGTTCACAGGCCAGATTGGCGGGGATGTGATCAGAAACGGGAATGGCGCCCCCGACTCCCGAGGAGGTCTGCACGACCTCGGAGATGGATCCGTCCTCGTTGAAGCAGATAGGCTCGGCGCAGACGTGGCGGGAGAACTCGGTGCCGTGGGTGGAGCGATGGTAGAACACGTACCATTGCCCATTAAAACATTCCATAGAGCCATGATTGTTCCAGACCTTGGGGTCACAGCCGAAGTTGTCGATGATGACACCGCCGTACTTAAAGCCGTGCATGGGATGATCCGAAACGGCATAGCCCAGGCAGGAGGGACGTCCGTCGGTACGGCTGGGATCACCATGGCGGTGGGTGTCCGCAAAGAGGTAATAGTATTTGCCGTTGATCTTTTTGACCGAGCTGCCCTCATGGAATTCATGCTCCTCCACGGTCAGAGGCGTGCAAACGGTATCCTGCTCGATCTCCACCATGTTTTCCTTTAGCTTAGCGACGTGGCACCATGTGATCTGTCCCCAATAGAGATAGGCTTGTCCGTCGTCGTCGATGAAGGCGGCGGGATCGATGCCCCAAACTCCCTGAATCTGACCCACGTCGGTAAAAGGACCCGTGGGGGACTGAGACTTGGCCACTCCGCACCGTCCGTCGGGAACACAGTAGTAGAGATAGTACCAGCCATCGCGATACGCACAGTCTGGAGCATAGAGCACCCCGCAATCCTGTGCCCAGGTGGAATCACTGATGGAAAAGGCAACGCCGTGATCCACCCAATGGATCAGATCGTCCGAGGAATACACATGGTGAACGGGACTGCAAAACCGTGTATCTCCCTGATGATCCATGGATCCGTAGAGGTAGATGCGGCCGTCTCCCCAGACGTGAGCTTCCACGTCCGGGATGAAAATATGGCTGTCCAGTATGGGGTTGTGGGCGTAGTCAAGGCTCATGGCACAGACCTCCTTTGGGTATGAAATCAGACTCCCGAGAAGAGGATATCGTTCAGAACAGACTCCAGATACTCCTGTCTGCCGCTCATGGGCATGACATCCTTGAGGTTCGCACCGTAGGCGGCAAGGGATTCCAGGGTGACGTTGCCCTCGCGGATATCCTTACCGATGCCCTCGTTGTAAGAGGCGTAGCGCTTGGCCACGAACTCGTCAATACGGCCGTCCTCGATGATCTCATAGGCCTTGATGAGACCCAGAGCAAAGGCGTCCATACCTGCGATGTAGGACAGGAGCACGTCCTCAAAGGTGTTGGACTGGCGGCGTGCCTTGGCGTCGAAGTTGAGACCGCCGTTGGTAAATCCGCCTGCCTTGATGACCTCGTACATACAGAGGGTGGTATCATAGACGTTAGTCGGGAACTGGTCGGTGTCCCAGCCCAGCAGCATATCGCCCTGGTTGGCATCGATGGAGCCGAAGATGCCGTTGACGGTAGCCACGCGCAGCTCGTGCTGGAAGGTGTGACCTGCCAGAGTGGCGTGGTTGGCCTCGATGTTCATGCGGAAATCGTCCATGAGGCCGTAGGTGCGCAGGAAGTTGGCGCAGGTGGCCACGTCAAAGTCGTACTGATGCTTGGTGGGCTCCTTGGGCTTGGGCTCGGTGTAGAAGTCACCGGTGAAGCCCTTGGCGCGGCCGTAGTCGCGGGCCAGGGTCAGGAACTTGCCCAGGTTGTCCAGCTCCAGAGCCATATCGGTGTTGATGAGGGTATCGTAGCCCTCACGGCCGCCCCAGAAGACGTAACCGGGAGCGCCCAGCTTGATGGCGGCGTCGATGCCGGCCTTGACCTTGCCTGCGGCGATGGCGTACACATCAGCTGAGGGAGAGGTAGCTGCGCCGGCCATGAACATCTTGTTGCCGAACATGTTGGCGGTCACCCACAGAGGCTTGATGCCGGTCTGGTTCTGCTTCTCCAGCAGGTAGTCAGTGACGATCTCCAGGTTCTTGATGGACTCGGCCAGGGTCTCGCCCTCGGGAGCCACGTCCACGTCGTCGAAGCAATAGTAGTCAATGCCCACCTTCTGCATGAGGTCGAAGGCGTAGTCAACCTTGGCCTT